>NZ_JACVBS010000018.1:0-160306 GCF_014852545.1 Variovorax sp. VRV01 | reverse complement strand
CTTTGGTAGGCACGCGATTCAATCCCGTGCTCAAGGCCTTCTATGCGGCCCTGCTGGCCGCAGGCAAGCCAAAGAAGGTCGCCTTGGTGGCATGCATGCACAAGCTGCTCATCATCCTCAACGCCATTGCCAGAACCAGGCAACCTTGGCGCGACGACTTTGCGGTGGCAGCTTGAGTTGGTCATACAAGATGGTTGCTGTTGGGGTGTTCTGTTGTTCGTTCTTGCGAAAGGCCCGCCATTATGGGCAGGCCTGCGGCGGCCCGAGTGTGATTCGCCCGGCGCCGGCCGGGCTGAAATTTACCCGGCCCGTACCTGAAAAGAATTCAGCTCAGTCGCGCAGCGCCTGGCGCAGCCATTCGACGAAGGTCGCGCACTCCCAGCGCTCCATCGCCCCCGGCCGCCAGCACAGGAAGTAGGCGTTGGGCGAGGGCGCGCTCTCTGCCGAAAGCCGCACGAGGCGCCCGTTCTCCAGCCAGGCGCTGCCGAGCTTCAGGTGCATCAGCACCACGCCGAAGTCTTCGGCCGCCGCGTCGAGCGCCAGCCCCAGGTCGTTGAACTGGTGGCCTGTGGCCGGCTCCGGCAGGCCGATGCCACGGGCCTTGAACCAGGTGCGCCACGACTCGAGCGGCGTGCGCAGCAGCTGCACGCGCGAGACCTCGGCATCGGTCGCAAAGCCGTCGAACGGCCCGTGGCGCTGCAGGTACGCCGGGCTGCAGGCGGGCGCTACGTCGTCGGCCAGCAATTGGCAGAACTCGCGGTCGTGAAAAGGTCCGGTGCCAAAGCGCAGTTCCAGGTCGGCCTCTTCGGCCGTCATGTTGCGCACCGGCATGGTCACCTGCAGCATCAGCTCGATGTTCGGATAGGCATCGCGAAAGCGTGCGAGCCGGGGCAGCAGCATCTGGCGGGAGAACGTGGGCGTGACGGCCACCCGCAGCCGCCGCACCTGCGATGCGGGCTCGCGGCCGGGCACCTGCTGCAGTGCCGCAATGGCCTCGCGCACGCGGGCCAGGTAAGCCACGCCATCGGCGCTCAGGCCGAAGTCGTTGCCTGTGAAAAGCTTGAGTTCGAGCAGCGTCTCGAGCTGCCGGATGCGGTGGCTCACCGCGCTGGGCGTGACGCTGAGCTCTTCCGCCGCGAGGTTCACGCTGCGCAGACGCGCCACGGCCTCGAAGGCCTGCAGGCCCTGCGTGGAGGGAAGTCGCGTCGATGCCATGGGGTGTTTTCCGGGAGCGATCTTATCGATGCAGCGTGGCGGCCAGTGCCTCGAGCAGGCGCCGCAGATCGTCCACTGCTTCGCGCGCCAGGGCCGCGCCGCCCATCTGCGCCTTGACGATGGCGCCGTCCACGCCCAGCGCCGCGGTCTGGGCGAGCGCCATGCGTGCGGGCAAGGCCGCGGGCAGCAGGCCGGCAATGACCTCCACCATCTCGCGCTTGTGTTCGCGCGCGCGCTCGGCGGCGCCCTCCACGCTGCCGCCCACCTCGGCCACCGCGTTGATGAAGGCGCAGCCGCGAAAGGCCGGGTCGGCGAACCATTCGGCCATCACGTCGGCGAGCAGCAGCAGGGCCCCGGCATCGCCGGCGCGTTCGTGCGCGCCGCGGCGTCCCAGTGCATCGACGAACCATGCCATCCATCGCGCATGCCGGTGATCGAGAAAGGCGCGCACCAGGTCGTCCTTCGACGGGAAGTGCCGATAGAAGGTGACCTTGGTGACGCCCGATGCGGCAATGACGCGGTCGATGCCGGTGGCGCGGATCCCATCGGCATAGAAGAGCTCGTGCGCCGTGAGCAGGATGCGTTCGCGTGCGGGCAGTGCGGAGATGTCCATGGCGCTATTGTAGGCATGTAGACAGGTCTGTCTACATGTGGCACATTGCGGGCCTTCGCCATTTCCTCACTTCACCTTCAACGAAAGACCACCATGGAATCACGTCCTCCGCTGCCGCCCTTCACCCTTGAGACCGCCCTGAAGAAAGTCCAGGCCGCCGAAGACGCCTGGAACACGCGCGACCCGGTTCGCGTGAGCCTGGCCTACACGCCCGACATCGAGTGGCGCAACCGCGCCGACTTCGTCAACGGCCGCGAGCAGGTGGTGGAATTCCTCACCCGCAAGTGGGAGCGCGAGCACGATTACCGCCTGAAGAAGTCGCTCTGGGCCTTCATGGACAACCGCATCGCGGTGCGCTTCGAGTACGAATGGCACGACGCGGCCGGGCAGTGGTTCCGCAGCCACGGCAACGAGAACTGGGAATTCGCCGAGAACGGGCTGATGCAGCGGCGCTTCGCGAGCATCAACGACCAGCCCATTGCCGAATCGGAGCGCAAGTTCCGTTGGGAGCGCTGAGCACCCTCACCCCAACCCTCTCCCCGAGGGGAGAGGGAGCAAGGAACCAGGAACGTTTGTTGCTTGCTTTTGGTGCATGGAGACACCCGTACTGAACCCCACCGCCAGCCACCCGCTCTGGCAGCACCAATTGGGGTTGCTGCTCGAGTCGACCGGCGAAGGCATCTTCGGCATCGACCTCGACGGCCATTGCATGTTCATCAACCGGGCCGGCGCGCAGATGCTGGGGCATGAGGCGCGCGACGTGATCGGCAGCAACATGCACGAGCTCACGCACCATTCGCATCCCGACGGCTCGCACTACGCCGACACGGACTGTCCCATCTTCAACGCCTTTCGCCGCGGCCTGCCGTGCCGCATCGACACCGAGGTGTTCTGGCGTCGCGACGGCAGCGCCTTCGCGGTGGAGTATTCGAGCCATCCGATCATGGACGGCGCGCAGGTGCGCGGCGCCGTCATCACCTTTGTCGACATCACCGAGCGCCGCCGCCAGGCCGAGGCGCTGCAGCAGGCCAAGGACGAGCTCGGCCTGCGCGTGCAGGAGCGCACGCGCGAGCTGAGCGATGCGCTGGTGCAGCTGCGCGAGCTCTCGGCCTGGCTCGACAAGGTACGCGAAGATGAGCGCACGCGCATCGCCCGCGAAGTGCACGACGAGCTCGGCAGCCTGCTGGTGGCGCTCAAGATGGACGTCAACTGGATCGGCAAGCGCCTGGGCGAGCAGCAGGAGCGCACGCCCGATGCGGCGCAGGCCATGCGCGACCAGATGCGCGGCAAGTGCGGCAACATGAGCCAGCTGATCGAGCGCGCGGTCGACAACGTGGGCCGCATCATCACCGACCTGCGCCCCAGCATCCTCGACCACCAGGGCCTGTGGGCGGCGCTCGAATGGCAGGCGCACGAGTTCGTACAGTCGGCCGAGCTGGCGCTGCAATGGCACTTCGACGTGCCCGCGGGCGTGGAGCTGCCCGAGCCTGCGGCCATTGCGGTATTCCGGATCTTCCAGGAGATGCTCAGCAACGTCGGGCGCCATGCGAAGGCGCGCAGCCTCCGCATCCGCATCGGCGTCGAAGACACGCAACTGAGCATCAGCGTGCGCGACGATGGCGTGGGCGCGCCGGTTCAGGCCTTCGAGGCCACCACCTCCTATGGGGTGCTCGGCATGCGGGAGCGCGCGCGCCACTTCGGCGGGCGCATCGATATCGACAGCCGTGTCGGCGAGGGCTGTACCTTTTGCCTGCATCTGCCGCTGTTGGGGAATGCTTGAGGTGAAGGCTAGTTTTTCTTTGCGTCGTTTCGGGGTTGACGTGCGCTGCTGTTCAGGGCGCGCTCCCGCCGACGGGGTACACGGCGAAGCGAATGTCCTCCGGCCTTCGGCCTCCCCCTTGATTTCGCTGCGCAAGGCACCCCATCGACGGGAGCGTTATTCAGAGTGGTGGTTGATCGCCAGATCAATAGCAGCGTGCCCAGGTGCACAGGGCATCGGGTGCTCCCCGCAGCGAAATAAAGGAGGAGGCCGCAGGCCGGGGGACATTCGCGGAGGGGAGTACCCGGTGGCCTGTGCACACGCCCTGAACAAAAGCACCAAGAACAAGAGCACCAAGAACACAGACAATCCGCCACCCACCCCTCATCGCGTCATTTGAAATGAACGACATCCGCGTACTCATTGGCGACGACCACCGCATCGTGCGAGAGGGCCTGAAGCAGATGCTCGGCGACCTCTCCAACGGCCTGCCCTCGATGACCGTACGCGCCGAAGCGCAGACCGGCCCCGAGGTGCTGAGCGCTGTACAGGAACTCGGCGGCTCCGCAGGCCTCGACGTGGTGCTGCTCGACATCGCGCTGCCGGGACGCGACGGCCTCGACGTACTGCAGGCATTGCGAAAGGACTGGCCCACGCTCCCGGTGCTGATGCTCAGCACCTACCCGGAGAAGCAGTACGCCGTGCGCTGCATCAAGCTCGGCGCCTCGGGCTATCTCAACAAGAGTGCCGACGCCGACGACATGGTGGGGGCAGTGCGCAAGGTGGCGGCCGGCGGCCTCTATGTATCGGCGGCCACGGCAGAAGCACTGGCTGTCGCCGTGGGCCGCAACGTGGGACAAGGCCCCGAGCAGCTCTCGCATCGCGAGCACCAGGTGTACCGCCTGCTCAGTACCGGGCACAGCGTGAGCGAAATTGGTGCGCAGCTCGGCCTCGCGTCCAACACGGTGAGCACCTACCGCGCGCGCATCCTCGAAAAGACCGGCACCAAGAACGACGTCGAGCTCGCGCTGTATGCCGAGCGCCACGGCAAGGCCGCCCCCGCGGCCTGAAAACGAAGCCGGCGGGCACTGCCTTGTAGTGCCAGCCCTACAAGGCCTCGACAAGCGCGGCACGATCTGCGGCCCCTGGGCCCTCGGGCCTCGCTTCCGGCCCGGGGCTTGCATCGTGGCAGGCATCTTTTCACCGAGGTGCATCCACCATGTCCAGCCCATCCGATTCGACCGCCTGCGATCTCTACGACGCCGACCGGCCACTGAACATGCGCTGCGCCTGCGGCCGCAACCATGGCCGTGGTCCGGAGATCGGCGTCGGCCCCGACGACAAGCTCGAAGCCAGCCTCATGAAGGCGCTGTTCCCGGTGGACAGCGTGCGCCGCGGCTTCCTGCGCGCGGTGGGCGCCAACACCGCGCGTGCGGCCATTGCCTCGGTATTGCCGCTCGGCGCACTGCAGGCCATGGCGCAGGACAAGGCCCCGCTCGAAAAGACCAACCTCAAGATCGGCTTCATTCCGATCACCTGCGCCACGCCGCTCATCATGGCGCACCCGCTGGGCTTCTATCAGAAGCAGGGGCTCAACGTCGAGGTGGTCAAGACGGCGGGATGGGCGCTGATCCGCGACAAGATGCTCAACAAGGAATACGACGCCACGCATTTCCTGTCGCCCATGCCGCTCGCCATTTCGATGGGCGCGGGCTCCAACCAGGTGGCGATGAACGTCGCCACCATCCAGAACACCAACGGCCAGGCCATCACGCTGGCCAACAAGCACAAGGACAAGCGCGACCCGAAGATGTGGAAGGGCATGAAGTTTGCCGTTCCCTTCGAGTACAGCATGCACAACTTCCTGCTGCGCTACTACGTGGCCGAGGCGGGCCTGAACCCCGACACCGACATCCAGATCCGCGTGGTGCCGCCGCCCGAGATGGTGGCCAACCTGCGCGCAGGCAACATCGACGGCTACCTGGGCCCCGACCCCTTCAACCAGCGCGCCGTGTTCGAGGAAATCGGCTTCCTGCATCTGCTGACGCGCGACCTGTGGAACGGCCATCCCTGCTGCGCGTTCGGCACCTCGACCGAATTCATCGAGAAGAATCCCAACACCTTTGCCGCGCTGGTGCGCTCGGTGCTCACCGCATCGGCCATGGCGCGCGACCCGAAGAACCGCGAGCTCATCGCCAAGGTGATCGCGCCCGCGCAGTACCTGAACCAGCCCGAGACCGTGCTGACGCAGGTGCTCACGGGCAAGTTTGCCGACGGCCTGGGCAACATCCGCACCGTGCCCGACCGCGCCGACTTCGATCCGATTCCATGGCAATCGATGGCGGTGTGGATGCTTACGCAGATGAAGCGCTGGGGCTACGTGAAGGGCGACGTCAACTACAGGCAGATTGCAGAGAAGGTGTTCCTGCTGACCGATGCGAAGAAGCGCATGAAGGAGCTCGGCCAGGCCGCGCCCGAAGGTGCGTACCCCAAGTTCACCATCATGGGCAAGGTGTTCGACCCCGCGAAGCCCGACGACTACGTCAAGAGCTTTGCCATCGGCAAGATGGCCTGAACCATGCGCGGCAAGAAAACCCTTTCGCTGAAGGCGGCGCTGGTGTCGCTTCTCATGTTCCTGCTGCTGGTCGGCGCGTGGCAGCTGGCCACCCTGCCCGCGGCCGGCACCGGTGCCGCTGCGGGCATGACCGCCGAGCAGATCGAATACCAGAAGATGCTCGGCAAGGATCCGGGCGGGCAGGTCAAGAGCTCGGGCTTTCCCACGCCGGCGGAAATGGCCGTCACGGCCTGGAAGCATCTCTCGAACCCCTTCTACGACAACGGACCCAACGACAAGGGCATTGCCATCCAGCTTGCGTACTCGCTGGCCCGCGTGGGGCTGGGTTTCCTGCTGGCCTGCGTGGTGGCGCTGCCGCTCGGCTTCGTGATCGGCATGTCGCCGCTGCTGCACAAGGCCTTCGATCCGTTCATCCAGGTGCTCAAGCCCATTTCTCCGCTGGCGTGGATGCCGCTTGCGCTCTACACCATCAAGGACTCGTCGGTCAGCGGCATCTTCGTGATCTTCATCTGCTCGGTGTGGCCGATGCTGCTCAACACCGCCTTTGGCGTGGCCTCGGTCAAGCGCGAATGGCTCAACGTGGCGAGCACGCTGGAGGTGAAGCCGCTGCGCCGCGCGTTCCGCGTGATCTTGCCGGCCGCGGCACCGACCATCCTGACCGGCATGCGCATCAGCATGAGCATCGCCTGGCTCGTCATCGTGGCGGCCGAGATGCTGGTGGGCGGCACGGGCATCGGCTACTTCGTCTGGAACGAATGGAACAACCTCTCGCTCACCAACGTGATCTTCGCGATCCTGGTGATCGGCATCGTCGGCATGCTGCTCGACCAGGCCTTCGCGGGCCTGCAGCGAAAGGTGACCTATGTGGAGTGATCGATCGGCACAAGGCACCCTCATGACACCTGTTCCCGCCCCACGGCCCGCCACCAGCGGCTTCCTGCGCATCGAGGGCCTGGCCAAGGCCTTCGTGCCGGCGCGGCCGGTGTTCGCGGACGTGTCATTCACGCTCGACCGTGGCGAGTTCGTCTGCATCATCGGCCACTCGGGCTGCGGCAAGACCACCATCCTCAACGTGCTGGCGGGCCTGGACCAGGCAAGCGCCGGCCATGTGTTCATGGACGGCCGCGAGGTGGCCGGCCCGAGCCTGGAGCGCGGCGTGGTGTTCCAGAGCCATGCGTTGATGCCGTGGCTCACGGTGCGCAGGAACATCGCCTTCGCGGTGGCTTCGCGCTGGCCCGGCTGGCCGGCCGCGCAGGTCAACACGCAGGTGGAGCGCTTCGTGGCCATGGTGGGCCTCGGGGCCGCCATCGACAAGAAGCCCGCGCAGCTTTCGGGCGGCATGAAGCAGCGCGTGGGCATTGCGCGCGCCTTTGCCATCCAGCCCAAGATGCTGCTGCTCGACGAGCCCTTCGGCGCGCTGGATGCGCTCACGCGCGGCACCATCCAGGACGAGCTCATGGCCATCGTGCGCCAGACGCAGCAGACCGTCTTCATGATCACGCACGACGTGGACGAGGCGATCCTGCTGGCCGACCGCATCCTGCTGATGACCAACGGCACCGACCAGCCGGGCGGCGGCTGGCGCGCCGGCAACATCGCCGAGACCGTGGTCAATCCGCTGCCGCGCGAGCGCACGCGCGCTTCGCTGCACCACCAGGGCGGTTACTACGCGCTGCGCAACCACATCGTCGATTTCCTCGTCACGCGCGCCAAGGCGTCATGACTTTTCCTTCGTTCTCATTCTTCATTTCAATCAGGAGCAAACCCGCATGAACCGCAACGACGTCACCGAGAAGATCATTACCGTGAAGGTGTCCAAGGGCATCCAGTGGGCCGATGTGGCGAAGAAGGTCGGCCTTTCGAAAGAGTGGACCACCGCCGCCTGCCTCGGCCAGATGACGCTCGACGACAAGCAGGCCAAGGTCATCGGCAAGATCTTCGGCCTGACCGTGGAAGAGCAGAAGTGGCTCCAGGTGGTGCCCTACAAGGGCTCGCTGCCCACGCCCGTGCCGACCGATCCGCTCATCTACCGCTGGTACGAGGTGGTGAGCGTGTACGGCACCACCATCAAGGAGCTGATCCACGAAGAGTTCGGCGACGGCATCATGAGCGCCATCGACTTCAGCATGGACATCCAGCGCCAGACCGATCCCAAGGGCGACCGCGTCAACGTGGTGCTCTCGGGCAAGTTCCTGCCCTACAAGACCTACTGACGCGCCCCCTCAGAACGCCGCGTGCTCGGCCGGCCTCGGCCGCCATGCGGGGCGGCGCGGGGCCGAGATGCTGCCGCCCTCGATGGCGCCAGCGATCGAGCGGGCCACGGCTTCCGCGGGCACCGCGATGCGCCGCCGCGTGACCATGCGCTCGAAGCTGCTGCAGGCTGCGATGCGGTCGGCCAGCGTGCGGTCCGCCTCGCTCACGTCGGGGCGAACCACCGTCACGCGCACCTTCCCTGCGTGCTCCTGCCGCAGGCCTTCGGAGATGGCGTCCACCGCGTACTGCGTGCCGCAATACACGGCCGAGTTCGGCGACACGCCCTGCGCGGGCACCGGCGCCACGTTGACGATGTGGCCCCAGCCCTGTTCCTGCATGGTCGGCAGCACCGCTGCAATGCCCAGCAGCACGCCGCGCAGGTTCACGTCGAGCATCAGCTCCCATTCGTCGACCTTGCGCGTCCACAGCGGCGACAGCGGCATCACGCCCGCGGCGTTCACCAGCACGTCGATGCGGTCGTGCGTTTCGAGTGCGAATTCGGCAAATGCTTCCACGTCGGGCCGGTACGTGACGTCCAGCCGCTGGAAGCTCGCGGTGCCGCCGGCGGCGGTGATTTCTTCGGCCAGCGCTTCGAGCCGGTCGGTGCGGCGAGCGCCAAGCACCACCTTGGCGCCGCGCCGCGCCAGGAGCCGCGCGGCCGCCGCGCCGATGCCACCACTTGCGCCCGTGATGAGGACGACTTTTTCCTGGATTGCGCTCATGAGACTCTCCTCGTGCGATGGGTGTGGACCATGGCGCAACGCTGCGCCGGGCATGGAGGCAAGTCTCTCGCGGATGGGGCCGCGGGCGTTATCCGGATCGAACGGGCTTCTTGCCTGATCCTGCAAGACCTGAGGTCCTGGCTGGCGCTCAGCTGCCTGCCGCGGCGGCCGGCCGGCGAAGCTCCTTGCTTGCCATGGCGCCAAGCGTGCGCAGCCCCTTCTCGATGCGCGCGTCCCAGCCGTGGCCGCCGCTCAGGCGCAGGCAGTGGGCGTACTTGCCGCTGGCCGAGAACACCACGCCGGGCGCAAAGCAGATGCGTTTCTCCAGCGCCTGCGCAAACAGCAGCCGCGTGTCCGCGGGCTCGGGCAGCTCGACCCACAGCACGAAGTTGCCCGCCGGCCTCGACACCTTGGTGCCCGGCGGGAACGCCTGCTCGATCACCCGCGTCATGCGCTCCAGCGTGTCGGCGAACTCGCGCCGGACCCGGCGCAGGTGGCGGTCGTAGTCGCCGTTCGACAGGAAGGTGGCGAGCGCCACCTGCGTCAGCACCGGCGTGGCGAGGCTGGTGGCGAACTTGGTTTCGAGCACCCGGGCCATGTGGCGGCGCGTGGCGATCCAGCCGATGCGGTAGCCGGGCGCGAGCGTCTTGGAGAACGAGCCGCAATAGATGACGTTGTCGTGCGTGTCGAGCGCGCTGAAGGGCAGGGGCCGCTCCTCGCCGAAATGGACGTCGCCGTACACGTCGTCCTCGATCAGCGGCACGCCGTGTTTGGCCAGGAGGCGCAGCACGGCGCGCTTGTTTTCTTCGGGCATGGTGCAGCCGAGCGGATTGCTGAAGCTCGACGCCAGCACGCAGGCGCGCACCTTGCCCGAGGCCACGACTTCGCGCAGCGCATCGACCGAGACGCCGGTGTCGGCATCGGTCGGCAGCTCGACCACCTTGAGCCTTTTTGCGCGCAGCACCTGCAGCAGCCCGAAGTAGGTCGGTGATTCGATGGCGACGGTGTCGCCGGGCTCCGTGACCGCGTCGAGCGCGAGCGCCAGCGCCTCGGTGCAGCCGCAGGTGATGGCGATGTCGTCGGGCGCCAGCGCCTGCCCGAAGCGCAGCGCGCGGCGCGCAATCTCCAGGCGCAGCGACATCTCGCCGTGCGGCGGCGAGTAGGTGTTGCACTGGCTGCCCTTCACGCGGGCCGTGCGGGCCAGCACGAGGTCGAGCCTGGAGGAGGACAGCAGCCGCTGGTTGGGAATGGCGCAGCCGAGCGGCACGAAGGCTTCGTCCGACGCGTGCTTCAGCAGGTCGAGCATGAGGCCCGAGAGTTCCACCTTGGCCGGCCGGATCGAATGGCGCGCGGTGGTGGGCACGGGCAGGGCGGGCGGCGCCTTGGCGACGTAATAGCCCGATTGCGGCCGTACTTCGAGAATGCCGCGGTCTTCGAGCAGGCGGTAGGCCTGCACCGCGGTGCTCAGGCTGGTGCGCTGCTGCGTGCTGATCTCGCGCAGCGAGGGCGCCCGCGCACCGGGCTTCAGCGTGCCGCGGCCGGCCAGGCCGGCCACGAAATCGGCAATTTCTTCATAGCGGAACCGGGGGGGCTGCGACACGGATCACTCCTGCTGGCGTGGATGGCACTGCACGCAACTGTACTGCATCGAATTTCATAAAAGTGTGGCTGTTATCGCCAGTCATGAAACTGCAACATCGGAACCATCGACAGCAACGGATCAAGCGGCAGCACATGGCACGGTTTCCAGACAACGAAATCATTTCCCTCGTCAGCAAGGCGCCGCGCTTCGACCTTGCCGAAAGCGTGGGGCCGAGCGTGCGGCTGTCGGAACTGGTCGACATGGCCTTCGGCGACGATGCCGACTTTGCGCTGGACTACGGTACGGCGGCGGGCAGCCCGGGCCTGCGCCAGGAAATCGCGAACGAACATGGCGTCGACGCCGACGACGTGGTGGTCACGGTCGGCGGTGCCCACGCCCTTTTTCTCATCGCCTTCACGCTGTGCCAGGCGGGCGACGAAGCCGTCGTGGCCGAGCCGGTGTTCCCGTTGGCGCGCAACGCGCTGGCCGCCGTCGGCGCCACCACGCGCGTGCTGCCGCTGGGCTTCGACACCGGCTACCGCATCGACCTGGATGCGCTGCGCCAGCTGCTCTCCTCGAAAACCAAAGTGGTGAGCCTCGCCTCGCCGCAGAACCCTTCGGGCGTCGCGATTCCGGCCCAGACCTTGCGCGAGATCGTGGCGATGCTGGCCGAACATGCGCCGAAGGCCTGGCTCGTGATCGACGAGACCTACCGCGAGGCGGCCTATGGCGACGATGCCGCGGCGCCGGGCGCCGTCAACTTGGGCGGCAGGGTGGTCTCGGTGTCCTCGCTGTCCAAATGCCATGGCTCGGCGGGCCTGCGCATCGGCTGGGCCATCACGCGCGACACGGCACTGCGCCAGGCGCTGGTCACGGCGAAGTTCAGCACGGTGATCTCCTGCTCGCCGGTCGACGAGGCACTCGCGCTGGCTGTCTTCAGGCAGCGCGACCGGATCATCGGCGAGCGGCGACAGCTCCTCGCGCAAAACCTGCAGTTCACCGAGAGCTGGGTGTCGCGCCACTCGGGCCACATCGAGTGGGTGCGTCCGGATGCCGGGGCGCTGTGCTGCATGCGGCTCAGGCGCGAGCTCTTCGATGCCGCGGCCGTCGAGCGCTTCTATGCGGCGCTGGCCAGGTACAGCACGCGCGTCGCGCCCGGCCCATGGTTCGGGGACGACCCGCTGGTGTTCCGCCTGGGGTTCGGATTGCCGACGCTCACGCAGCTGGCGATTGCGCTGGAGTGCGTGTCGGTTGCGCTGACGGAAGCCGCGCGGCTCGATAGCTAAGGCCAGTCAATACGGCGGTGCCTTGCGCGCCCGCTGCGCGCGCGCCGCTTCGGTCCACCAGGCCAGGTCGTCGGCGAACCTTCCGAAGGAGCGATCGAGCGATTCGCCCGCGCTGCCGGTGGGCCTGCCGTTCACATCGAGCGTTTGCGAAATGGGCCCGACGGCCAATGTGCTCGACACGACGACCATTCCCATCTCCGACAGGATCGAGTGCCACACGGTGCCGGAGCGCACGCCGGAGAACCGGCCGGCCGAATAGCTGGCCACGGCGGCCGGGCGCCAGAACCATTCCTCGAGGAAGTGGTCGGTCAGGTTCTTCAAGCCGGGCTGCGGGCCCCAGTTGTATTCGCCGGTCACGAAGACGAAGGCGTCCGCGCCGCGTATCTTCTGCGCCAGCGCTTCCATGGCCGCGGGCGCGGTGCCCTGGGGGTATTCCTTGTACATGCGGTCGAGCATGGGCAGGTCGACGGCCTTGGCGTCGATCAGCTCGGCATCGGCGCCTCGCGCGTTGAGGCCCGCCACCAGGTAGTCCGCCAGGCGAATGCCCATGCGGTCCGACCGGTACGAGCCATAGAACACCAGAATCCTGTCTGCCATCTTCGCTCCGTTCGAGGCCGGGATGGCCGTGGGGCGAAGGCTACAACATCGGCTCGCCCGCGCCGCAATTGGTTGCAGCAACTTGCGGGCGGGCTGGCTACCATGCCGGTCCATGAACCTGCTGCCCATTCTTCGCACCACCGCCTCGATGCTCGTCCTGCTGCTCGCGGGGCACGTGGGCGCCGCGCCGTCGGCGCAGTTGTTCGATGCGGTGAAGAAGCCGGAATCGCTGGATGCGGATTGGCGCGCGCGCTTGTGCGCGCTGTTGCCGCAGCCCTGCGATCCGCAGGCGCTGGGCCTGTACCGGCCGCGCGGCGCGGCGGCAGGGGACTACGCGGTGTTCTCGGGCGAGCCGCTGGCCATGGCGCGCATCAGGCGCATTGCAGGCACGTGGCAGCTCAGCCGCCTGCACGACTTCAGCAGCTATGCGGCCGCGTTGATGCGGAAAGCAGCGGACCCCGGCATGGCGGACGCGCGCATTTCCCTCGCGCCGGCGCTTTACCCGCTGGCAGAAGGGCGGTGGGCCGCGGCCGTGCTCCAGACGGTGTCGGAGATGTATTCGGGCGGCGGCGCTTCGTTCAGCAAGGCCGACTTCGTGCCGCTCGAGGACGCAACCAGGGCCGTATACGAAGGCATTCCTTTTTCATGCTCGAAGATGATCCGCGCCTGCTTCAGCGAAAAGGAATACAAGCGGTCGAAGCATTGCCACGACGAGAGCAGCGGCAGCCTCCGCATCACCTACGGCGAACCCGCCAGGCCAGGCGAGGCCTACAGCTGGCAGTACACGTGGCTGCAGAGCGAATGGCCGCAGAACACGCCAGCCAGCGACACCACCACCACGCGCCTTCACTTCACCGCCAGGACCACCGAAAGGGTGAGCTTCTGCGGCGGGCCGCAGTAGCACACGCGTTCGAGTGGGTGCCCGAGTGGCACGCATTCTGCTTGGAAGAAAACGTCCAGGAGAAATGCCGGCTCGATGCTTCGAGTTAGTGCATTACCGAAGGCGACAGCCCATAACGCTCAGGTCCCAAGACTGGACAACTTGACCAACGCTGGAGAGCGCTGCCCGGGGTTCTGAATACAAAGGACTCCGAGGGCGGCCGCCGAAGGGGCAAGCCTTGCGCGATGAGCGTGCATGGTGAATCTCTCAGGCCAAAGGACAGCAGGGGCATCTCGCGCAGTGCGCGGGGTGGCCTTTGCGCGCTTCCGGAGGCTTCTTCTTCATGACTTCTGTTCGAGCGCACCGCGCCTGAATCGAAACCCGTTCCTCACGATTTTTCAACCGGAGAACCGAAGATGCTGTCGAAACGAAACCTGAAAGCCGTTGTCGCGGGCGCCATGCTTGCCGCCGCCGCTGCAACAAGCGCGTTCGCACAGGATGCGGGCAAGGTGCTGCGCCTGGTGCCGCAGTCGGACCTGAAGATTCTCGACCCGATCTGGACCACTGCGTTCGTCACGCGCAACCACGGCTATGCCGTGTACGACACGCTCTTCGGCGTGGACGAACAGGGCAAGGTCAAGCCGCAGATGGTCGACAAGTACACCACCGGCGCCGACGGCAAGACATGGACCTTCACGCTGCGCAAGAGCCTGGAGTTTCATGACGGCAAGCCGGTCACCTCGGAAGACGTGCTGGCGTCGCTCAAGCGGTGGGGCCAGCGCGACGGGCTGGGCCAGAAGATGTACGCCGCGCTCGACAAGGCCGAGGCGGTCGATGCCAGCACCTTCAGGCTGGTGTTCAAGGACAGCTTCGGCATGGTGCTCGATGCGTTGAGCAAGCCCTCGTCGAATCCGCCGTTCATCATGCCGGCGCGCGTGGCCGCCACGCCGGCCGACAAGCAGATCGACGACGCCACGGGCTCGGGTCCCTACATCTTCAAGAAGGAAGAGTACCGCCCTGGCGAGAAGGTGGTCTACCTGAAGAACACCAGGTACGTGCCGCGCACCGAGGCAGCTTCGGGCACGGCGGGTGGCAAGAACGTGTACGTCGACCGCATGGAATGGATCATCCTGAAAGACGCCCAGACGCAGGCCAATGCGCTCGCCAACGGCGAGGTCGACATGATCGAATGGCTGCCGCCGGAGCAGTACACGGCACTCAAGAACAACTCCGCCATCACCGTCGACAACCCGATCCCGAAGGGCTCGTTCGCGCTGCACCTGAACCACGTCATCCCGCCCTTCGACAATCCGAAGATCGCGCAGGCCGCCATCATGGCCATCAATCAGGAGGCGCTGATGCGCGCCCAGATGGTGCACAAGGAACTCTACAACAGCTGCGCCTCGGTCTACCCGTGCGGCACGATGTTCTCGAACGACAAGACCGGCTACTTCACCGGCAAGCCGCAGTTCGAGAAAGCCAAGGCGCTGCTCAAGGAAGCGGGCTACGACGGCAAGCCGGTCGTGCTGATGTATCCAGCCGACTTCGCGCTGCTCAACAAGTTTCCGCCGGTAATGGCGCAGCTGCTGAAGCAGGCCGGCTTCAACGTCGACATGCAGTCGATGGACTGGCCCACGCTGGTCACGCGCCGCGCCAAGAAGGACCCGGTCGACAAGGGCGGCTGGAACCTCTTCATCACCGGCTGGGGCATTGCCGACAACATGAACCCGATGTTCTACGCGCCTCTCACGGGCAACGGCGAGAAGGGCTGGTTCGGCTGGGCCACCGACGACAAGCTCGAACAGCTGAAGTTCGACTTCCTCGCGAGCGCGGACGAGGCCAGGCGCAAGGAATTGGCCACGGCCATCCAGCAGCGCGTGTACGACACCGGCATCTACGCGCCGATCGGCGAATACAAGCCGCTCACGGCTTATCGCAAGGGTGTGGTGAGCGGCGTGGTGCGCTCGCCGGTCAATGTGTTCTGGAACATCAGGAAGAGCTGAGCGCGCTGCGTCGCCATACCCATGCAGATCTTTCTTGTGCGCCGCATCCTGTCGACCGTGCCGGTGCTCGTCATCGTCGCGTTGATCGTGTTCCTTATGCTCCGGCTGGCGCCCGGCGATCCGGCCGCCGCCATCGTGGGCGACAGCGGCACCAGCGAGAACATCGCCAAGGTGCGCAGCCAGCTGGGGCTGGACGATTCGCTGCCCACGCAGTTCGTGCGCTGGAGCGGGCAGTTGCTGCGGGGCAACCTGGGCGAGTCCTACTTCATGAAGAAGACGGTGGTGGAACTGATCGGGCAGCGCATCGAGCCGACGGTGTCGCTTGCGGCGGTGACGCTGGTGGTCACCATCCTGATCGCGGTGCCGCTGGGCGTGGTGGCCGCGTGGCGCCATGGGGGCTGGCTCGACCGCATGCTCATGGGCTTTTCGGTCATGGGCTTTTCGATACCGGCCTTCGTGATCGGCTATGTGCTCATCTGGATCTTTGCGCTGCACCTGCAGCTGCTGCCGGTGCAGGGCTACGCGCGGCTGAGCCAGGGGCCCTGGCTCTGGATCAAGCACCTGATCCTGCCGTCCATCACGCTGTCGATCATCTACGTGGCGCTGATTGCACGCGTCACGCGCGCGGCCGTGGCCGAGGCCATGACCGAAGACTACATCCGCACCGCGCGCGCCAAGGGCATTTCGGAAAAACGGGTGCTGATGCGGCATGCGCTGGCCAATGCGGCGATTCCGATCGTCACGGTGATCGGCATCGGCATTGCGCTCCTGATCGGCGGCGTGGTCGTCACCGAAACCGTGTTTGCGATTCCGGGCCTCGGGCAGCTCACGGTCGATGCGGTGCTGTCGCGAGACTTTCCGCTGATACAGGGCATCACGCTGTTCTTTTCCGTCGTCTACGTGCTCATCAACCTGCTGATCGACCTGAGCTACCTGGTGTTCGATCCCCGCATCCGCTATTGAGGCGCAAAGGGAAACACGATGACCGATTCGCTCGCCACGCCGATGATTCCTGTTGAAGCCGTCGCCGAGCCGCTGCCGCCGCCCCGGCGGCGCTCGCTATTCAAGCGCATCCTGGCCGACTGGTCGGTGCGCGCGGGCGGGGGCGTGCTGCTGCTGCTGGTGCTCGTGTCGCTGGCAGCGCCATGGCTCGGCACCATCGACCCGACCGCCATCGACCCCGGCAGCGGCAACCTCATGCCGGGCACGCGCGGCGAGTTCAACAGCCTGGCGGGTGACACCTTCGAGCACCTGTTCGTCATGGGCACCGACAGCCTTGGGCGCGACATCTGGAGCCGCACGCTCTACGGCGCGCGCGTGTCGCTGACCGTGGGCGTGGCGGTGGCCGCGCTGGCGGTGGTGTTCGGCATGCTCGTCGGGCTCTTGGGCGGCTATTTCCGCCGGCTCGACAGCGCCATCATGCGGCTGATGGACGGTGTGATGGCCATCCCGGGCATCCTGTTCGCGATCAGCCTGGTGGCGCTGTTCGGCGGCAAGCTGCTCACGGTGGTGGTGGCCATTGCGGTGCCCGAGATTCCGCGCGTGGCGCGCCTCGTGCGCTCGGTGGTGCTCACGGTGCGCGAGGAGCCCTATGTGGAAGCCGCCATTGCGCTGGACACGCCGACATGGAAGATCCTTGTGCGCCACATCCTGCCGAATGCGATTGCGCCGCTGATCATCCAGGCGACCTACGTGTGCGCCTCGGCCATCCTGGTCGAGGCCATCCTGTCGTTCCTCGGCGTGGGGCTGCCGGCCGACATGGCGACCTGGGGCAACATCATGGCCGAGGGCCGGGCGCAGTTCAACCAGTTCCCGCACAACGTGCTGTTCCCCGGCATCTTCCTGGCGCTGACGGTGCTCGCGGTGAACATCCTCGGCGACGGGCTGCGCGACACGCTCGACCCCAAGTTCAACAAGCGCGGGGGCTGAGCATGACGCAAGCACCTGTTCTTTCCGTGCGCGACCTGGCCATTGCATTGCCGCGCGGCGGCGACCGGCCGCATGCGGTCGACAAGATCTCCTTCGACGTGCCGCCCGGCAAGATCGTCTGCCTGCTCGGCGAGTCGGGCTCGGGCAAGTCGGTCATCGCCAATGCGGTGATGGGGCTGCTGCCTGCGGGCCTCGTGCCGGTGCGCGGCACCATCGAGCTGCAGGGCGAGAACCTGCTGGCCGCAGCGCCTTCCCGCCTGCGCCAGCTGCGCGGGCCCTCGATGGCCATGGTGTTCCAGGAACCCATGACCGCGCTCAACCCCGTGATGACCTGCGGCGCGCAGATCGACGAAATGCTCGCGCAGCATATGCAGATGGGCGCGGCCGAGCGGCGGCAGAAGATCCTGGCCATCATGGAGCGCGTGCGGCTGCCCGAGCCCGAGCGCATCTTCGCTTCCTATCCGCACCAGCTGTCGGGCGGGCAGCGCCAGCGCATCGTGATCGCGATGGCGCTCATCCTGAAGCCCGTGCTGCTGATCTGCGACGAGCCGACCACCGCGCTCGACGTGACCACGCAGGCCGAGATACTGCGGCTCATCCTCGAGCTGCAGACCGAGAACGGTACGGCCGTGCTCTTCATCACGCACGACTTCGGCGTGGTGGCCGAGATTGCCGACGAAGTGGTGGTGCTGGAGCTGGGCGCCATGATCGAGAAGGGTGGCAAGATGGCGGTGCTCACGGCGCCGCGCGAGCCCTACACGAGGATGCTGCTCGACGCGGTGCCCGAGCTTTCGCCGCCCCGGCGCCCGCCGGTGCCCGACACCTATCCGCTGCTCAATGCGGTGAACATCTGCAAGACCTACATCACGGGCAGCTGGCCCGGCAAGCGCCGCACCGTGAATGCGGCGCGCAATGTGTCGCTCGAAGTGCGGCCCGGCGAAACCGTGGGCATCGTTGGCGAGTCGGGTTCGGGCAAGTCGACGGTGGCGCGCTGCATCGCGCGGCTGATCGACCCGAGCTCGGGCGACATCTTTGCCGATGGCCGTTCGGTGGCGCATGTCAGGGGCCGCGCGCTGTCGCCATTCCGGCGTACGGTGCAGGTGGTTTTCCAGGACCCGTACCGCTCGCTGAATCCGCGCCAGACCGTGGGCGCCTCGATCATCGAGGGCCCGGTCAACTTCGGCATGCCGCACGACCAGGCCTGGGCGCGCGCAGAAGAACTGATGCGGCTGGTGCGCCTGTCGCCCGATGCGCTGCGCCGCTATCCCAGCGAGTTCTCGGGCGGACAGCGCCAGCGCATCTCGATTGCGCGTGCGCTGGCCTGCGACCCCAAGGTGCTGATCGCCGACGAGGCCGTGTCGGCGCTCGACGTCTCGGTGCAGGCGCAGATCCTTCGCCTGCTCGACGAAATCCAGCAGCGGCTGAAGATCGGCATTCTCTTCATCACGCACGACCTGCGCGTGGCCAGCCAGATCTGCGACAGCGTGCTGGTCATGAGCCAGGGCGAGATCGTGGAGCGCGGCTCGGTGCGCGACGTGTTCTTCGCGCCCCGCCACGACTACACGCGCAAACTGCTGGCTGCGGCGCCCGGGCGCGACTTTGCCTTTGCGCGCAGCTGAAACCTCTTCGTTCCCACGATCTAGAAAAAAGGATGCCATGAAAGTCTTCATCGCCGGTTTCCAGCACGAGACCAATACCTTCGCGCCGAGCAAGGCGGACTGGGCCGCGTTCAACGCGGGTTCGAGCTTCCCGCCATACCGGCGCGGCGCGGCGATCGTCGAGGCCTACGCGGGCAGGAACATTCCCGTCGGCGGCTTCATCGACGCCGCGCGCGAGAAGGGCTGGTCGCTGGTGCCCTCGGCCTGGGCCGGCGCCACACCCTCGGCCCACGTCACCGAGGACGCATTCGAGCGCATCTCTGCCGCCATCACCGAAGACCTGGCGGCCGCGCTGGCCGACGGCGGCATCGACGCGGTCTATCTCGACCTGCACGGCGCGGCCGTCGCCGAGCACCTCGAAGACCCCGAAGGCGAACTGATCGCGCGCATCCGCCTTCTCGTAGGGCCGGACGTGCCGATCGTCGCGAGCCTGGACCTGCACGGCAACATCACGGGCCGCATGCTGGCCGAGGCCGACGCGCTCGCCACCTACCGCACCTATCCGCACGTCGACATGGCCGACACGGGCCGGCTCGCCGCGAAGCTGCTGGCACGCCGCATCGCACGCGGTTCGCGCGAGCCGCTGCATGCGCGGCGGCTCAGCTTTTTGCTGCCGCTCAACGTGCAGTCGACCATGATCGAGCCGGCCGCATCCGTGTACCGGCTGCTCGGTGAACTCGACGTGAAGCACGATGCGGTGCTGAGCTTTGCCACCGGCTTTCCCGCCGCCGACATCGCCGAGTGCGGCCCGGTGGTGTGGGGCTATGGCGACGATGCCGGCGCGGCCGTGGCCACGCTGTACGAGCGCATCGACCAGCCGCGCTCGCAATGGCGGCTCGACGTGCTGGAGCCGCGCGAGGCGGTGGCGCGAGCCATGGCGCTGGCAGCGGATGCGAGCAAGCCGGTGGTCATCGCCGACACGCAGGACAACCCCGGCGCGGGCGCCGACAGCAACACCACCGGCATGCTGCATGCGCTGCTGGCCGAGGGCGCGGGCAAGCGCTATCCCGGGCAGGTCGCGCTGGGGCTGATGTTCGATCCCGCTGCGGCCGCGGCGGCGCACGAGGCCGGCGTCGGCGCGCAGATCCGCATCGCGCTCGGAACCTCGGTGCCGACGTGGGGCGGCCGTTTCAGCGATGCGCCCGTGCAAGGGCTCTTCACCGTGCGCGCGCTCAGCGACGGGCAGGTGCACGGCAAGGGGCCGATGTCGCGCGGCGGCGTGGTGTCGCTCGGCCAGAGCGCCTGCCTGGAGATCGACGGCGTGCGCATTGCCGTGGCCAGCGGCAAGAGCCAGATGCTCGACCGCGAGTTCTTCCGCTACCTGGGCATCGAGCCCGAGGCCATGAAGCTGCTGGTCAACAAGAGCTCGGTGCACTTCCGCGCCGACTTCGCGCCCATTGCGAGCCACATCCTCGTGGCCAAGGCGCCGGGCCCGATGGCCGCCGACCCGGCCGACCTGCCATGGACCCGCTTGCCGGCCACGATGGCGCTGCAGCCCTGAGCAGCCCTTGCATCATTCATCCATCCATCCGGAACACGAGACCACGATGCCGCAAAGCGCCCAGCACTACCTCGAGTACATGAGAAGGCACGCCGCCGAATTCGTCACGGTGCGCCAGCAGATCCACCGGAACCCCGAGCTCGGCTTCGAGGAATTCGGCACCAGCGACCTGGTGGCCGAGCGCCTGGCCGCCTGGGGCTACGAGGTGGAGCGCGGCCTGGGCGTGACCGGCCTGGTCGGGCGGCTCAGGCGCGGCAGCGGAACGCGCGCCATCGGCATCCGCGCCGACATGGACGCGCTGCCCATCGAGGAGAAAACAGGGCTCGCCTACCGCAGCGGCCGGCCCGGGATCATGCACGCCTGCGGCCATGACGGCCACACCGCGATGCTGCTCGGTGCCGCCAAGTACCTGGCCCAGCACGGCGAGTTCTCGGGCACGCTGAACCTCATCTTCCAGCCGGCCGAAGAGGGCATGGGCGGTGCCGTGAAGATGATGGAAGACGGCCTGTTCGAAAAATACCCCTGCGATGCGGTCTATGCCATGCACAACTCGCCGGGCCGCCGCCAGGGCGACCTGATGTTCCGCGAAGGCGCGGCCATGGCCTCGTCGGACTACGCCACCGTGACGCTCACCGGCGTGGGCGGCCACGGTGCCATGCCGCACCGCACGGCCGATCCGATCGTCGCCGCGTCCAGCATCGTGATGGCGCTGCAGACCATCGTCTCGCGCAACGCCGATCCGCAGGAGATGTCGATCGTGACGGTGGGCGCGATCCACTCGGGCAAGGCCAACAACGTGATCCCCGAGACCGCGGTGCTGGAGATCAGCGTGCGCTCGCTCGACCGCGTGGTGCGCGAGCTGCTCGAAAAGCGCCTGAAGGCCATCGTCACGGCGCAGGCCGAGAGCTTTGGCGTGAAGGCGCACATCGACTACCGCAAGGGCTACGCCGTGCTGGTGAACACGCCCGAGGAAACCGAGTTTGCGCGGCGCATCGGCTATGAACTGGTGGGCGCCGCGCACGTCGAGCCGCAAGGCCCGGCCGTGACCGGCAGCGAAGACTTCGCGTTCATGCTCGAGAAGAAGCCCGGCTGCTACCTGTTCATCGGCAACGGCGCGCCCGGCGAGCACGGCGGCTGCATGGTGCACAACCCGGGCTACGACTTCAACGACAGCAACCTGCCGATCGGCGCGGCCTACTGGGCGCTGCTGGCCGAGAGCTACCTGCAGTAGCAGGCAGGTTGCCGGGCCTGTTTCCTCAGCGCCGCGGAACCGTCACCGCGCCCACGTGCATCGTGCGCCCCGCGCCAAGGCCCGCCACCACCAGCGCAATGCCCAGCCCGATGAAGAGCCATGACGACGCGCGGAAGCTGCCGGTCCAGCCGTGCAGCAGGCCGGCAATCAGCGGCCCGCAGGCGGCCACCACATAGCCCACGCCCTGCGCCATGCCCGAGAGGTGCGCCGCCACGTGCGAATCGGGCGAACGCAGCACCATGAAGGTGAGCGCGAGCGCGAAGGTGCCGCCCTGCGCAATCCCCAGCAGCACGGCCCACAGCCACACGCCGCCGAGCGGCGCGAACAGCATCGCCAGCATGGCGGCCACAGTGAAGACGGCCAGCACCACCGCCAGCCCGCGCTGGTTGCGCAGCTTCACCGCCACGGCCGGAACCACGAGGCAGGTCACCACCTGCGTCATGACCGACAGCGACACGACGTAGCCGGCGGTCTCGCTGCCGAGCCCGCGTTCGCGCAGGATGGGCGCGAGCCAGCCCATCACGGTGTAGGCCAGTGCCGATTGCAGGCCCATGAAGAAGGTGACCTGCCAGGCCAGCCGGTCGCGCCACAGCCCGCGCACGGTGAAGCCCGATTCGCTGGCCACCGGCTTCAGCGGCAGGGCCTGCGGCGCCCAGATGAGCGTGACCAGCAGGGCCGGCACCGCCCACATCGCGAGCGCATAGGTCCAGCCGCCTCCCAGCGCATGCTCGAGCGGCACCGTGAGGCCCGCCGCGCTGGCCGCGCCGCCGCACACCGCCATGGTGTAGAAGCCCATCATCAGCGCCGCCTGCTTGGCGAAGTCGCGCTTCACGAGGCCCGAGAGCAGCACGTTCGACACCGCGATGCCGCTGCCCGCGATGGCCGAGGCCACGAACAGCAGCGGGATGCTGCCGGTGCCGCGCAGCAGCGTGCCCACGAGGATGAGCACCATGCAGGCGAGCAGCGTGCGCTCGGTGCCGAAGCGCCGGCCCAGTCCCGGCGCCAGCGGCGCGAACACGCCGAGGCAGACGATGGGCAGCGTGGTCAGCAGGCTCGCGGCGGTGGCCGAGAGCCCGGTGGCCGCGATGATCTCCGGCAGCACCACCGACAGGCTGGCGAACACCGGCCGCAGGTTGAAGGCAATCAGCACCACGCTCGCGCCCAGCAGGATGCGGCGGCCCAGGCCGGCCGCGGGCGTGGGGCGCGGCGCGGGCGTGCTGTCGGCCTCGGCGTCGATCAGCAGCTCGTCGGCGACACGGGCCGCCCGGAACGCCACCGCGCTCATAAGGCAACCTCCGTGCTTCGCACTGCGGTGCGAGCCCCCTTCGGAGCGGCCGGGCGTGGGCTCATCGGACAAGCTCTGCGTCTTGTACCAGCGCGTCGATCATGGGCGACATGAAGGCGCGCACCGCCTCGGCGGCGCGGTCCGGGTCGCGGCTTGCAATGGCCTCGACGATGGCGGTGTGCGCGGCTGTGTCGGGTTCGGGCAGGCTGGTGCCCATCGTGCTCGCGATGGTTTCCTTGATGTAGCCGGCAATGAAGCGGCAGGTCTCCGCCAGCGCAAGGTTGCCCGAGATGTCGACGATGGCCAGGTGAAAGGCCAGGTCGCGTTCGATGAAGCCTGCGCCGCCGTCGCCTGGGTCGGGCACGCCGCGTTTCTCGAGCAGGGTCTTCAGGTTGCGCAGATCCTTGGCGGTGTGGCGCGCGGCGGCCAGCCGCGCGGCCTCGACCTCGAGCGCGCGGCGCACCTCGAACTGGTCGCGCAGGCTCGCGCGCCGCATCTTCTGCAGGCTGGCCGAAGGATCGAAGCCCGAGCGCACATAGGTGCCCGAGCCCTGCCGCACTTCGAGAAGGCCGCGCGACACCAGCGTCTTCACGGCTTCGCGCACCGTGCCGCGGCTCACGCCGAGCAATTGCGCGAGCTGCGGCTCGATCGGAATGCGCGATCCGACGGTCCAGCGGCCGGCCGCGATCTCGGCGCGGATGCTGTTGGCGGCACTGTCGGCCAGGGAGGTTCGGGGGGCTTGGAGGAGCATATGAATAAGAAAGACCTAATTCATTGAATCATTGGATGAATTCTCGCGCGACTGCAATGCCGCAGTCGAAAGAAGGGGGATTGCGACTAGGGGCCGGTGGCGGCCGCCGCACTCATCGGCGCGCGCTTTTCGCGACCACGCCCGCGCCGCGCACTTCGAGCTTGCGCTGGTCGACGACCTTGCCGCCGGCGTCGACGAGTTCGATCACGTGGCGCCCGGGCCATGG
This sequence comes from Variovorax sp. VRV01, assembly GCF_014852545.1. NCBI lineage: Bacteria > Pseudomonadati > Pseudomonadota > Betaproteobacteria > Burkholderiales > Comamonadaceae > Variovorax > Variovorax sp. VRV01. The sequence continues at coordinate 136,219 of NZ_JACVBS010000018.1, read as the reverse complement.
CAGCCACTGCGCGCTGGTGCCGCGCGCAAAGTGCTTGCCGTCGATGCGCCATTGCACGCCGCGGCCTTCGGCCTCGAAGCGCACGCGCTGGTGCAGGGGCGGGATATCGGGGTCCAGCGCGATGATGGTGCCGTCGGCCGGCGCGGTGATGCGCGCGGCCGCCGCGCCTGCCGGGGTGCCTGCGCCGGCGTTGTCGAGCGCGAAGAGCGGCTGCTCCGTGCCCTGCAGGAACCATTCGCTGCGCGCCGCCTCGAGCGGATTGCCGTCGGCGCCCGGACCGAACGCCACCGGCGCCTCGACCAGGCCGGCCGGCGGCCTGGGCGCTCGGCTCGGCTCGCGCGCGTGCAAAAAGCGCATCACCTCGGCCCACACCGGCGCCGCGCCGCTGGTGCCGCTCACGTCCCACATCGATGCGCCGCTCGCGTTGCCGACCCAGGCGCCGACGGTGTAGCGCTGCGACCAGCCCACGGCCCAGTTGTCGCGCATGTCCTTGCTGGTGCCGGTTTTCACCGCGGTCCAGAAGCGCGTGGAAAGAATGCTGTCGAGACCGAAGGTGCGCGTGCGTGCGTTCGCGTCGGACAGGATGTCGCCCACGATGAAGGCCGCGCGCGGATCGACGATGGGCGCGGCGTCGTCGCCGGCCCCGGCTTTCGCTGCCAGAGCCCGCGCAGTCAGCGTGGGCTGCCCGTAGCGCCCGCCGTTGGCCAGCATGCGATAGGCATTGGTGAGCGACAGCAGCGACACCTCGGCGCTGCCGAGCGCGAGGCTGTAGCCGTAGTAGTCGCCGCTTTCGCGCAGCGGCAGTCCGGCCGCACGCAGCTGGCGCGCGAAGGATTCGGGCGACACCATCACCAGCGTGCGCACGGCAGGGACGTTGAGCGAGGCGGCGAGTGCGGTGCGCACCGACACCGGACCCTTGAACTGGCGGTCGTAGTTCTGCGGAATGTAGAGCCCGCTCGCGGTGCTGATCTGCGCTGACGAATCGTCGATCAGCGAGGCCGCGGTGAGCCGCCGCTCGGCGATCGCCTGCGCATAGAGCAGCGGCTTGAGCGTGGAGCCGGGCTGGCGCAGCGCGGTGACCGCATCGACCTCGGCCGCCTGGCTCAGCGGGCCTGACGAGCCGACCCAGGCAAGCACTTCGCCGCTCGCGTTGTCGAGCACCACGAGCGCGCCGTCTTCCACGTGGCGGCCGCGCAACTCTTTCAGGTGGCGCTGCAGCGTGGCCAGCGCAAAGCGCTGCAGCGGTGCGCGCAGCGTGGTCCGCACGGCGGCCTCCCTGCCGGCTGCTGCCTGGCGGGAAGTTGGTGCGGCCGTTTCGCCGGCCTCGCGCAACTCCTTCAGCGCACGCCGCGCCGCATGCGGCGCAATGCCTTCGGTCGCATCGAAGGCACGCCGCTGCACCGCCGCGCTCGTGAACATGTCCAGCGCATCGCAAGCGATCTTCTGCCCCGGCTCCATCGCGCGCATCACCTCGCAGGCGCGCTGCGCCACCAGCGCCGGCTTGGCATTGGGCGCGCGCACCAGCGCCGCGGCCACGCTGGCCTCGCGCGCGTCCAGACCGCTGGGCGCCTTGCCGAACAGCGTGCGCGAGAGCGCGTCGATGCCCACGATCTCGCCGCGGAACGGCACGGTGTTGAGGTAGGCCTCCAGGATCTGGTCCTTGCGCCAGCTGCGCTCCAACTGCGCGGCCGCCATGGTCTGGCCGATCTTCTGCGTGAAGCTGCGCCCGCTGTTGGCGCGGCGCAGGTCGTCGTCGAGCAGGCCCGACAGCTGCATCGTGATGGTCGATGCGCCGCGCGTGCGGGTGTTCCACAGGTTGCCCCAGGCGGCGGACGACACGGCGCGCCAGTCGATGCCGCTGTGCTCGTAGAAGCGCCGGTCTTCGCTCAGCACCATGGCCATGCGCAGCGCGGGCGAAACATCGGCCAGCGCCACCCACTGGCCGCGCCGCACGCTGGCATCGGTGCGCATGCGCTGCAGCAGCTCGCCGTTGCGGTCGAGCACGGCGGTGTCGGACGGGCGGAACTCGCGCTTCACCTCTTCGAAGCTCACGGCGCCGGCAACAACCGGCAGCGCGCAGGCGATGACCGCCAGCGCTGCGGCAAGGCAGCTGCGGCTGGCGGGGAAGGTCAGGCGGGGCATGGCGGTGGAAAACGGGAGTCGGCGGCGCGGCGGCGCCATTCTCGGCGAAGCGGCCACGGGAAGTGCACCTACTTGCGAACGGGTGCGCCGCCGCCTGCCACGGCAGGAACTTAGCGCCAAAGTTTGCAGCACGTTCCACATCCGGTAACGAACTTCACGCCCCGGCCTCATGGCGGATACGCAGCCGAGACGGAGCTGGCCTTCAATGCAGATGCCGGCTTGCGGAGGCAAGCCGTCTTTCTAGAACTCCAAGGAGAAACCGAATGATGATCAAGACATTGGCCGTTCTGCTTGCCGCATCGGCCGCGCTGGCCGGCTGCGTCGTTGCACCCTATGACCGTCCGGCACCGCGTCCGCACTATGGGTACGGAGACCGCGACCGCGACGGCGTGCCCAACCGCTACGACCGCGATCGCGACGGCGACGGCATACCGAACCGCTACGACCGCAACCCGAACAATCCTTACCGCTGACCTTGGCCGTCGCGCGCCTCAAGCGGGGCGGCGCGCGAGCAGCGCCCACACGCCCGCTGCGCTCAGCAGCGAGCCGCCCGCCAGATTGAAGCGCCGCTGCGCGCGCGGCGAGGAAAGCAGCTTGCGGGCCGATCCCGCGAATACGGCGTAGAGCGTGGCATTGAGCGCCGCCATCGCCACGAAGGTGACCGCCAGCACCCAGAGCTGGCGGGTCACGTCGGCCGCGGGGCTCAGGAACTGCGGCAGGAACGCCACGAAGAACACGATGCCCTTGGGGTTGAGCGCCGTCACCAGGTAGGTGTTGGCGAACAGCCGCCAGCGCGAATCAGGGGCGGCAGGCGCCGCGATCTCGGCGCCGCCGATGCCCGCGCGCAGCAGCTTGATGCCGAGGTAGAGCAGATACAGCCCGCCCGCCCACTTCACCACCGTGAACCAGAACGCCGATGCGGCCAGCAGCGCGCCCAGGCCGAGCAGCGACACCACCAGCGCGGTGGAATCGCCGAGCGCCACCGCGGCCACCAGCGGCACGTTCGCGCGCCGGCCGTGCGACATGGAATAGCTGATCACCGTGAGGATGGTCGGCCCCGGAATGACCAGCAGCACGGACGATGCGGCGACGAAGGCGAGCCAGAGTTCGATCGGCATGGGTTCTCCAGAAAATAACGGTTGGCTGTCAGGTGCCGAAGCGCGCGGCCGACCTGGCCTTTGCGCGCTCGGCCTCGATGGCGCGGTCGCGCGGCTCGGCCGTGGTGACCAGCGAGCCGATCAGCCGTGCGGCACTCGCGGACATCTCGTCGACCGCGCGTTCGAAGGCTTCCTGGTTGGCCTTGGACGGCACGCTGAAGCCGCTGAGCTTGCGCACGAACTGCAGCGCGGCGGCGCGGATCTCCTGCTCGGTGGCGGGAGGCTCGAAGTTGTAGAGGGTCTTGATGCTTCTGCACATGGGCGCGCTCCGGGGGGCAACGGACGCTCCAGTCTAGCGAAGCAGCGCCATCGCGTGGGCGTCGTGGTAGATGCCGTCGATCAGGCTCGCATGGCGCAGCAGGCCTTCGTGCTCGAAGCCGAATCGCTCGTACAGCGCCTTCGCCTTCGGGTTGTCCGCGCGAACGGAGAGCTCGAGGCGGGTCAGTCCGCGCGCCCATGATTTGTCGATGGCCGCCTGCAGCAGCTGCGCGCCGAGTCCGCGCCCGCGTGCCTCTGGCAGCAGCGCGATGCCGAGCACGCCGATGTGGGCCCTCGAGTGGCCGAAGACCGGCGATACGTCGCACCAGCCCACGACCTTGCCGCTGCCATCGACCGCCACGAAATGGGGAAAGCCCGCTGCCAGCACGTTGCGGTAGAAGGCCAGCGATTGTTCCCATGGCGGCGCCTGCGTCAGCGCCAGGTACTTCTGTTCGCGCGCCACCGCGTCGAGCGCCTTGTGCAGGCTTTCGAAGTGGCGCTCTTCGGTGGAGACGACGCAATGGTTCATTCGACCAGGCCGCGCTCGAGCGCCTGCGCCTGGTTCTCGAAGATCGCCATCGCGGTCTTCATGCGCCTGAAGCCGAGCTTCCCGTAGAAGGGCTCCTTGCCGGCCACCGCATAGAGAATGATCTTGCGGTGCCCGCGCGAGAGTTCCACCAGCCGCGAGACGATCTGCCTGCCAAGTCCGATGCCCTGATGGCTCGGGTGCACCGCCACGTCGCAGATGTAGGAGCAGTCGAGCCCGTCGGCCATGGCGCGGCCCGCGCCGACGAGGCGGCCCGCGTCGAACACCAGGCACTTGAACATGCTGTTGCCGAACACGAGCTTCAGGCCGTCGGGCTGCTTGTTGCCCAGTGGTGCGGCCTGGTAGAGCCGAGAGAGTTCGTCCCAGTCGAGGCCTTCGAGCGAATCACGCCATTCGAGTGTCATGGAGCCTGCCTTGGTTGTTGCCGTGGATGCGCCCGCTACCCCGCGGCGTTCAACCGGAGGATGGCATCCGCCACCGCGTCGATGCCCGCGTCCGTCAGGTCGGGTGCCGCCACCTGCTGGCGCAGCGGCCACTTCTCGAAATGGCGCGCCTGCGAGCGTTCGTAATGCGGATCGTAGTGAAGCGACATCAGTTCGGCAAAGAGCTGCGGCAGTTCGCCCGCGAGCGCCCATTCCTGCCAGCGCTGCACCACCGCCTTGCCCTGCATTTCCTTGAGCCTGTCGAGCTGGGCCGCCAGCGCGGCGCGGTCGTCGCCCAGGTAGGCGTAGTCGCGCAGCAGGTAGTCGAGCCGTGCGGCCGCGTCGGCCTGGACCTCGATGCAGTCGGCGGCGCGCATGTGCGCGACCAGCGCAATGGGCACCGAGAGCCGGCCGATGCGCGCGCTCTCGCCTTCGACGTAGAGCGTGCGCGAGACGTCGAGCGCGTCGAAGGAGGTGGCGATGCGCGTCTCGAACTGTTTTTGCGAGGGCTGCGGCACGCCGGGCAGGGCGCCCAGCAGCGAGCCCTTGTGGCTCGCGCAATGCTCCAGGTCGAGCACCTGTTCGCCGCGCGCGGCCAGCGCCTGCAGGACGCGCGTCTTGGCGCTGCCGGTGGCGCCGCAGATCACCTTGAGCCGGAGCTTGGGCACCGTGGCCTCGATCTGCGCCAGCACGTGCTGGCGATAGCTCTTGTAGCCGCCGGCGAGCTGCTGCGCGTCCCAGCCGACCAGGCGCAGCCAGGTCACCATCGAGCCGCTGCGCAAGCCCCCGCGCCAGCAATACACGAGCGGGCGCCAGTTGGCGGGCTGTTCGGCAAAGCGTTCGCGCAGGTGTCGCGCGAGGTTGGCCGCCACCATGGCACCGCCCACGCGCCGCGCCTCGAAGGCGCCGGTCTGCTTGTAGATGGTGCCGACGATGCGGCGCTCCTCGTCGTCGAGCACCGGGCAGTTGATGGCGCCGGGAATGTGGTCGAGCGCGAATTCGGAGGGCGAGCGCGCGTCGATGAGGGTGTCGAAGCGGTGCAGGTCGGCCACGCGCGTGGGCTGGTGGCGCGGGTTGTCGTGCTCACGCATGGGTTTGCCCCTGGTGGCGCCGCAGCCGGCCGCTTGCCGGGCCGGCACCGGCGGCCAGGGCGAACATTGCAATCGATACGGTCATGGCCTGGGTGCGGTTGGAGGAAGGAGCGGACAACCTTCGATTGTAGAAACCCGGCCAGAATGCAGGGCAGGGGAGACACTGTCGTCTTCGGCTGCCAACGGCGGAGGTCGCATGATGCGCACATCGGTTCTGTTCATTCCGGTCTTTTTGGGCGCGGCGGCCGCAGCCATGGGCGCGCAGGCGGCCGAGGTGGTGCGCTGCACCGATGCGAGCGGAGGCATCGTCTACACCGACGGCCCATGCCCCGCCGGCAGCCGGCTCTCGCGCCAGGTGCCCCTCACCGAACCGCTGACGGTGACCCCGCCCGCTTCCCCCGAAGAAGCGCGCCGGCCGGCATATGCGCCGCCGCCACCACCGCCGCCCCCGATCAGCAACGCGCCGCAGGGCCCGGCCATCATTCCGCGCAACGTCGACGAGCCGCAGCGCCCCGCGCCCGAGTCGCCGCCGGTCTATACCTGGGGGCCGGATCCGTACTACGACCCCGGCCGTCCGATTGTTCGCCCGCCACGGCCTCCGCGCCCGCAGGATCCGGGGCCGCCTCCCGGCCAGCGGCCGTGCCAGAACCTCGCGGGCATCAAGCGCAACAACTGCTGAATCGACGGGACCGATGCAACTTTCCCACTGGACCGTGTACTGCGACGGCAGCGCGATGCCGAACCCCGGCCGCATGGGCGCCGGCGCGGTCATCACCGAGCCCGACGGCACCCGCCACACCCTGTCGCTGGCGAGCCATGCGACGGGCTGCAACAACGAAGCCGAACTCAGGGCGCTGACCCTCGCGCTCGAGGACCTCAAGGCCAGGGGCGCGACCGCGGTGCGGGCCTATACCGACAACAGCATCCTCGTCGAGCAGCTCGGCACGCCCGGCGCCCGGCCGATCGCGCGCATGGCCGGTTTGTTCGACGACGCCCGCGCACTGCTCGGCTCGTTCGAGGAGGCGAGCCTGCGCTGGGTGCCGCGGCATCGCAATCACGAGGCCGACGCGCTCGCGCGCGCCTCGCTGGGCTTTGCGCCCAAGCCGGCGGCCCGGACGGCGAGGAAGAAGAAGCGGCGCTAGCTGCGGCCAGGGGGCCCGGGACAGAGGCCATATCATCCGCGTCATGACCGAAGCCAATTCTCTCCCCCCTCTTCCCGACCACCTGTCCACCGACCCGCGCAGCCCCCACCACGTGGCGGCTGTCTTCGAGCACGACATCGGCATCCGCTTCAACGACAAGGAACGCCTCGACGTGGAGGAATACTGCATCAGCGAAGGCTGGATCAAGGTGCCCGCGGGCAAGACCGTGGACCGCAAGGGCAAGCCGCTGCTGCTCAAGCTGAAGGGCAGGGTCGAGGCGTTCTACCGGTAACAGAACCCACCGCGCGAGCGGCCGGGCATTCGACATGGGCCTGGCGCCGGGAGTAACCTGCCAACCATTCCATTCGACGCAGATCAAGCCATGCAGAAAGCTCTTCGCGCTGTGCGCGGCGACATCACCACGCTGCAGGTCGATGCCATCGTCAACGCGGCCAATTCATCGCTGCTTGGCGGAGGCGGCGTCGATGGCGCCATCCACCGCGCCGCGGGGCCCGAGTTCCTGCACGAGTGCCGGCTGCTCTCGGGCTGCAAGACGGGCGATGCCAAGTTGACCAAGGGCTACCGGCTGCCGGCCCGCTTCGTCATTCACACCGTCGGGCCGGTCTGGCGCGGCGGTGCGAGCGGCGAGCCGGAACTGCTGGCCTCGTGCTACCGGAAGTCGATGGAAATCGCCGGGCAGCACGGCGTTCGCAGCATCGCGTTTCCCTCGATCAGCACGGGCATCTACGGTTACCCGATCGAACGCGCGGCACCCATCGCGGTGGCCACGGTCCGATCGGCGCTGGCTGCGAGTGCCAGCGTGCAGGAAGCGACGTTCTGCTGCTTCTCGGACGCGGACCTTGCGGTGTACGAAGCAGCGCTTGCGGCAGCGGGGGCGGAATAGGGACCGACCCCGCCGCGCCTTACTTCGCCGCCTCCACCTTCACGCGCGCATTCGGCGTCTCGCCGAACATCTCGGGCGCGTACATGGCTTCGACGCGGCTCGGCGGCAGTGCGAAGTCGCCCACGTTGTTGAGGCGCACGGTGTATTCGATCTTCACGACGCCCTTGGGCAGGTACTCGTAGTAGCTGCGGAAGGCCTCGAAGCTGCGTTCCTCGAAGGCCAGCCAGCCGGCGCCCGACTTGCGCTCGCCCTGCGTGGCGATCTGAGAGTCGCGGCCCAGGCCCGTGCCCAGGATGGTGGCGCCGCCCGGGATCGGGTCGCTCACCACGACCCAGGTCATGTCGGCGCTGGCGTTCACCTCGATGGCCACGCGCAGCACGTCGCCGCGCGTGTACTTGCCCGCGGTGGCCTGCTCGACCGGCGTGATGGTCTTCTTGATGGCGTAGCCGGCAGCAAACGGCGCCTTCAACTGCACCGCGGCAATCGACTGCATCGTGAGCCAGGGCTTGCCGCTGCCTTGCTGGGTGACCAGCAGCGTGTCGCGCACCGGCGCGCCGGAAGGCGAAGCGGCCCAGGGCAGGAACATGTTGTTGTTCTTCAGGTTGCCCGGCGATGCGGGTGCGCCGAAGAAGGTGCTCTGGTTGGGCGCACCGGCCGCGTCGGTGGTCTTCACGCGCTCGACGCTGCGCCAGTCGACCTGCGCCTTCACGGCGCCGAGCGTGGCGGCCGTGACGCCGGCCACCGGCGTGCTTTCGAACACCTTGGAGAACTTCTCGAGCGCCAGTCCGCCCCACAGGTTGGCGGTGGTGGTGTGCCAGGCGCCGTTCTGCTGGCGGCCGATGAAGCCGTTGGCGAGTTTTCCGATGTCGTCCTTCCAGGCCGGATCGTCCATCACGCTGAGCAGAAGGCGCGCGGTGTTGACGTCGCCGTTGGTCATGAGCCACCACCAGTAGTCGTCCTGCTCGGTGCTGAAGACCAGCTTGGTGCCTTGGTAGGACAGGCGCGCCTTGAGCACGTTGCTGGCTTCATCGAGCCGCTGCTGGCGCTGCGGCACGTCCGGCACGCGCTTCAAGATGTTGAGCCAGTCGATCACGGCGCTGGTGGGCCACTGGTTGGGCGCGATGGTGATGCTGCCGAGCATGCTGCCCTTGGCCGTGCCGTAGCGCGACAGCGCCTCGAGCGCGGCGAGCTTGCGCACGTCCAGGTCCTTGCGCGGGCTCCAGAACTCGCGCTGGATGCGGCCCTCGACGAAGGCGATGAGGCCCGACTCCATCGGTGCGCGCGCCGCGTCGGGCAGCGCGAAGGCGGGGTTCAGCGCCGCCGCCTCGTGGGTGGCCGCCAGCAGGTACGAGGTGAGGATGTCGCTGCCGTGGTTCGATTCGCCATCGCGCGGCGGAAAGTAGCTGGCCAGGCCGTCGCTGTCGAGGTAGGTCGGCAGCTGGGCCAGCACGCCCTGCCACATCTTCGCGTCGCGCAGGCCGACCGACTTGCTGGTCTTCTGCTCGAGGCAGATGAACGGGTAGTTGGCGAACCAGTCGCGCACGCCCGGCAGGCCCTCGGCCAGCCTGGGCTGCAACGCGAGCTTCAGGCCGCCGCGGCCGGGCAGGGCATCGGCAGGCGGTGCCACGTCGATGGTGAATGGCCCGTCGAGCTGCACCAGCGTGGCCTGCTGCACCGTGAGCGGCACTGAAGGAATGATGCGCTGGCGCACCTTGAGCGCATCGCGTGCGCCGCCGAGGGTGTCCTTGGCCTCGATCTCCCACAGGATGGCTTCGGCGCGCGTCTGCGCGAGCTGCGCGGGCGCGGTCACGGTCCAGGCCACTTCGCGCGCCTCGCCGGCCGGGATGTCCACCGTCTGCGGCTCGAGCGTGAGCAGCGTGGCGCGCGGCGCGGCCTCCACCTTCATCGGCTTCTGCGTGGTGTTGCGCAAGGTGATCTGGGCGCGGAACTGGTCGTCCTCGCGCACCAGCGGCGGCAGCCCGCTGATGATCTGCAGGTCCTGCGTGGCCTGGATGCTGGCCTGGCCGGTGCCGAACAGGCTGGTGCCCGAATCGGCCACGGCCACGATCCTGAAGGTGGTGAGCGCGTCGTTGAGCGGCACCGTCACCACGGCCTGGCCGTTGGCGTCGAGCACCACTTTCGGGTTCCACAGCAGCAGGGTGTCGAGCAGCTCGCGCGTCTGGCCCTTGCCGCCGCCGCCACCCGCGGGCACGGCCTTGCGCCCGTAGTGGCGCCGGCCGACGATCTCCATCTGCGCGGTCGAGGTGGAGACGCCCCAGCTGCGCCGCTGCAGCATCGCGTTGAGCAGGTTCCAGCTGTCGTTGGGCATCAGCTCCAACAGCGCCTGGTCGACCGCGGCCAGCGCCACTTCGGCGCCGGCCGCGGGCCTGCCGTCGGGCAGCTTGGCGGAGATGGTGATCTGCGCCTTGCTGCGCACCGGGTAGCTGGGCTTGTCGCTGGTGACGGTCACGTCGATCTGGTGTGCGCGCGTGCCGACGCGGATCTCGGCCATGCCCAGGCGGTAGGCGGGCTTGCTGAGGTCGACCATCGCGGTGGGCGCGACGTATTCCTTGCCTTCGTACCAGAACGCGGTCCACCACTCGCGCGGTGCCTTGAAGCCCCAGGTGAAGAAGCTGTACCACGGCACTTCGCGCAGCCGCCCGCGCAGCGCGAGCACGCTCACGTAGGCATTTGGCCCCCATTCGGGCTTGACCTGCAGGCTCACGGTCGGGTCCTTGCCGTCGAGCTGCACCACATGGGTCTCGATGATGCCCTCGCGTTCCACCGACACCAGCGCGGTGGCAAAGCGGAAGGGGCTCCTCACCTGGAACTTGGCAACCTCGCCGGGCTGGTAGCTCTTCTTCTCGGGCAGCACGTCGATGCGGTCGTTGTCCTCGCCGCCGAACCAGAGTTCGCCCTGCTTGGTCACGTACACCGAGCTGGCGGCGCGGCTGTCGCGGCCTTCGCTGTCGGTGGCGCTGGCCACCAGCTCGACCTCGCCGGCTTCCTTGAGCTCGGACTCGCACAGCAGCAGGCCGCGCGCATCGCTCTTGCCGCTGCAGACGGTGCCGATGTCCTTGGTCTCGGTCTTGTTGTCGTAGGTGTAGAAGCCGCCCACCATGCGCTTGCGGCTGGTGGTGGTGATGCGCGCGACGGCGCGCACGTTGAGCGTGACGCCGGCCTGCGGCTTGCCCGAGAGGTCGAGCGCGAGCGCCTGGTACTTGAGCTTCTGGCTGGTCGAGACCCAGCCTTCGGTCTTGATGCCGGCAATCACCGAGGCGGGCCACAGCGTCTGCGTGCTGCGGATGGTCTGAACCTCGCCGTTCGGGTCGGCATAGGTGGCTTCCAGCAGCAGCTCGCGCGCGGCCTTGACCTTGGGCACCTTGTCGATCGTGACCTTGCCGGCGCCGTCCTTGTTGAGCGTGAGCGGCAGCTTGTCGGCGATCACGCGGGTGTCGCTGGCGCTGTTGATGTCTTCCTCGGCGCCTGCGGTGTCGGCGGCCGCCGCGGCGGGCGCTTGCGAGCTCTCGGCCTGCGCGCGCGGCGGGGTGAAGCTGAAGGCCTCGTGGTCGGCAAAGCTCAGGCTCTTGCCGCGCACCATCGCCGACACGCGCACCGGCAGGTTGGCGGCGCCGCCGCCGGCCACGTAGTTGATCTGCACGTCGGTGGGCACCGAGGCCACGCTCACCAGCGGCTTCTTGTCGGCGGGGGCGATGCGGCCCTCGAGCACGGGCAGGCGGAATTCTTCTACGCGGAACTGGCCGGTGGAGAAGCTGCGGCCGTAGCCGCCGTCGTCGCCTTCTTCTTCGGAGTCGCCGCTGTTGGCGTCCTTGCCCTTGCCGCTGCGCAGCATCACTTCGTACAGGCCGAGCTTGGCGGCCGGCGGAATGGCAAAGGTATTCTCCGCGCTCAGGCCGCCGGTCGGCGTCTTGCGCCAGGCCAGCGGCTGCGTGAAGCGTTGGCCGCTGCCGGTATGGGTGATGACCAGCGTGTCGGGCCGGTTCTCGGGCAGGCCGAAGCCCTTGCTGGTCTGGGTGCGGATCAGGTGCTTCATCGACACCGTTTCGCCGGCGCGCAGCAGGGTACGGTCGAAGATGGTGTGGGCCACGCGGTCGGGCTCGGCCTGCAGGCTGGTGGGCACGTTGAAGCGCCAGGGCTCGATGCCGCGCTGCCAGTCGCTCCAGGTGAAGGCCAGGTCCTCTACGCCCTTGTCGTCCTTGGCGCGGGCGCTGACGAACCAGGCACCCGCGTTGTATTCGTCCGGCCCGTTGCAGTTGGGCGCGTCGGGCGCGATGCCTGCCAGCGTGACGATGCCGTTGGCGTCGGTGGTGCCCGATGCGACGGCAACGCCGCGGCAGTCGGACACGCGCACCTCGGCGTTCGGCACCACTTTGCCCTTGTCGAGCGTGGTGACCCAGGCCATCGAGTTCTCGCGGCCGAGCTTGAAGTGCACCGCCAGGTTGGTGGCCAGCGCGGTGGTGCGCACGTACATCGTGCGGCTGGCGCCGTAGCGCTCGTCGAGCAGCGCATCGCCGAGTTTTTGCGAAGCGATCTCGAGCACGTGGAAGCCCGGCGTCAGCGGAATGCCGATGACCTCGAACGGGCGCGGATCGCCGCTCTCGGCCTTGGGCATGTCGAGCGCCTTCACGCCCGGCTGGCCCGCGAGCAGGGACAGCATGCGGCTTTGCACACGCGTGCGTTCGCCGGTCTCGATGACGGCGGGCAGTGCGCCCTTCACGTCCTTGCGCGCCTGTTCGCGGCTCACGGTGTATTCGTCGTAGCGGCGCACCTTGCGGAACCACGCGATGATCTCGGCGTCGGTCTTCGGGTTCATGTCGCTGACCTTGCCGGGCGTCAGCGCCTGCACCATCAGCGCGGGCTCCACGCGCCGCACGGTCACTGGCATCATGGCCGGCGTGCCGGGTTCGGCCAGCCGCTCGACCACGCCGAAGGGCGAGGCCGCGAACTTGGCCAGCGGCGGCATCGCGCCGGTGGCCACCTTCAGCGGAAAACTGCCGGGCGAAGCCAGCGGCCGGCCCGAGGCGTCTTCGAACTTGGCGGGCAGTTCGATGGTGAACTTGGTGTCTTCGGCGAATGGCGGGCTGAAGCTCGCGGCGCTGACCACGTCGTCTTTGCTGGGCGTGCCGCCGTCGTTCTCGAGCGTGGCGGCGATCGACTTGCCGCCGCCCTTGAGCTGGATCTGCCCAGCCATCTTGCGCGTGACCGGCGCGTTGAACTGCAGCTGCATCGGCCGCAGCGGCAGGCAGGCGGCCTGGGCGTTCTCGCGCTCGCAGCTGAAGGACACCGCAAAGGGTTCGCGCACCTGGAAGCTCAGGCGGCGCTCCACGTTGTTGGCCACGCCCGAGGGGGTGGCCACGCCCTTGCCGTAGACGATCTGCACCTTGCTGCCCGGCGTGAGCGTGCGGTTGCATTGCAGTGCAATGAAGCGCAGCGGGTCCTTGGCGGCTTCCTTCTCGCGGCCGAAGGCCTTCAAGAGCCCGGTGCGCTGCTCGCCTTCGAGCAGCCGCACGGGAATGCGCTCGCCGATGCCGTCGGCCGCGCACCAGACGTTCTGGCGCACGCTCTCCACGGTGGCGGCGCCGTTGAGCTCGAGCACGAACATCTGCTGCTCGTCGATCCGGCCATAGCTGCCGGGCATGAAGTTGCGCACGAACGGTCCGCCGCTATTGAATTGGTAGCGCTCCGGCCCGGTCAGCTCGCCGCCCGAACCGGACTTGAAGCCGGGAATCCGGGTGACGGTGCAGCGCACGCCGGGCGGCAGGTCGTTCTCGAAATCCCAGACCCAGGCCTTCGCATCGGTCCAGCGGCCGGTGCCCTTGCCGGCCTGCGCGTCGGTGCAGCTCACGGCAAGCGGCGCGGGCGCCTTCGGATCGCCGAAGTTGACGGCGGGTTGGTCGAACTTGGCGACCACCTGGCGCACGCGCGCCACCTCGCCCTGCGGCGTCAGGCTGGTGATCTGGAGGGCGAGCGCCGGGACGGCGAACAATGCGCTGCCGGCCAGAAGCAGCGCTGGAATGGTTCTTTTCAATTTTTTTCTCCACCTGAAAGCAGCGCGCAGCGTAGCCGATTTGAATGTCGCTCCGGCAGTGCCGGACGTCATATGCCTCGGCCGCTCTTCATACAATCGGCCCTGTCGTGCGTGCGCCGCGCGGACCGCCACCAAGACCTCGCCGCCGACCGATGAAACGCTACTGGGAAATAGACGCCTTGCGCGGGCTGATGCTCGTGCTGATGACCGTCACCCATCTGCCCACCCGCCTGACCGACCCGCTGGGCCAGCCCTTCGGCTTCGTCTCGGCCGCCGAAGGCTTCGTGCTGCTGTCGGCCTTCGTGGCCGGGCTGGTCTACAGCCGCATCGGCTATGTGCGCGGCGTCGACCCGATGCGCCAGGCCTTCTGGCGGCGCGTGCTCAAGGTGTACCTGTGCCAGGCGGCGATCCTGCTGTTCCTGTTCACCGTCATTGCGGCGCTCGGGCTGCACATCGACCAGCCGGCGGTGAAGAACCTGGTGTCCTACTACTTGGCCGAGCCGCGCGACGGGTTCCTGTTCGGGCTGCTGCTGATCTACGAGCCCGCGCTGCTCGACATCCTGCCGATGTACATCTTCTTCATGCTGATGAGCCCGTGGGTGCTGGCCTTTGCGATGCGCCACGGCTGGACGCTGGTGATGGCCGCCAGCGTCACCCTGTGGGCGCTCGCGCAGTTCGACCTGAGCGAATGGATCTACGGGCTGGCGGTGCACTACCTCGGCCTGCCGGTTCCGTTCCACGAGATGGGCGCCTTCAACAGCTACGCCTGGCAGTTCCTGTGGTTTGCGGGCCTGTGCCTCGGCGCCAGCCGCAACCTCCCCGGCGCGCGGCCGCTGCGCTTTCCAGCCTGGCTGTGGATGCCCGCGCTGGCCATTGCGCTCTACGGCTTCTGGTGGCGCCACCACGGCATCAACGGCCAGGCGCCGTTCGGCGGCGACGTGGAACTGAACCTGCTGTTCGACAAGTGGCAGCTCGGGCCGCTGCGCCTCGTGAACCTGGTGGCGCTGGGCATCCTGGCGGTGCGCTTCGGGCCCGGGCTCATGCGCCGGATTCCGCGCCTGCACTGGCTCGAGGCCATGGGTGCGGCCTCGCTGCCGGTATTCTGCGCGCACCTGGTGGCGGTGCTGCTGGTGCTGGCCTTCTACGGCGACAGCCAGACCGCGCGGCCCTGGTGGGGCGACGGCCTGCTGCTGCTCACGGTGTTCGCGGGCATGTACGCGGTGGCGCGCTTCACGCGCGGGGCCGACCTGCCGCCGCCGGCGGAAGACGTGCCGGCGGAGGCCGCGCGGGCTTGAGGCCGGCCGGGAGCGCCGCTCAGGGCAGGGCAGACGCCGGCGCCGCGACCGGCACGGGTGCCGCCACGGCCCCCGGCAAGTGCCCCGCAATGACCGACTGCCAGAGCCGGTAGCCTTCGTCGGTCATGTGCAGCCGGTCGTTCCTGAACAATTCCGGCCGCGGGCGGCCATCGGCGCCGAGCATGGGCGTGAAGATGTCGATGTATTCACTGTCGGGCAGCCGGTTGAGGTAGGCCGAGATCACGTTGTTGGTTTCGCGGATCTTCGGCATCAGGTGTTCGCGCGAGGGGCTCGGCTTGATCGAGATGAAGCTGATGCGCGTATTGGGCAGCTCGGCGCGCACCGCGTTGGCAAAGCGCGCAAAGCTCTCGAGCACCTGCAGCGGCGTGCGGCCTTCGGCCAGGTCGTTGTCGCCGGCATACACCAGCACCTGCCGCGGCCTGTAGCGCACCACCAGGTCGCGCGCGAACAGGCTGCAGTCGGCCAGGGTCGAGCCGCCGAAGCCGCGGTTGACGATGGCGCCGGGCACCTGGCGGAAATCCTGGCCCAGGTTCTTCCACATGCGCACGGTGGAACTGCCCACGAACACCACGCCGCCGGGCGCCGGGAACTGCTGCTGGTCGGCCCGGAAGAAGGCGGCCAGCTCGTTGTGCCAGCGCGCCTTGGCCGCGAGGTATTCGGAGGAGGCGGCCGCATCGGCCGCCGTGCTGTCCAGCGACTCGTAGGGCAGGACGGCGTTGTGGTTCTGGGCCTGGGAGGCGAGTGCGGTTGTCAGCAGCAGCGCGGCGGCCAGCGCGGTTTTCATCGAAGGCATCGGAAAGGCAGAACGCTGATCGGATCGTATCCGCGGATTGTGGGGCATGAAGCGCCAGCCCGGATGCGGCTGCGCCACGCCGTCCGGACCCGCCCGAAGCGCCCTCAAGAAACATTCCGCAACGTATACTGCCTCGAAAAATCGGAGCGGGGCGCACGGCGTGCGGGCGGGGAATGAAGCAAATTGCGATCGTTGTCGCGCTCTGCGTGGGCGCGTGGTACTTTTTCATCGGCGGGCGCAAGCTCGACGAGGCCATGGTGCGCAAGTACTACGAGAACGAGGCGCACGCCATCTACTCGCGTGACGCGGAGAAGCTGTGCAAGCAGCTCAGCAAGAAGGCCGTGATCCAGAGCAAGACGATCATGATGGGCCGCACGCAGGAGACCACCAGCGACCGCGAGCAGGCCTGCGAGGCCGCGCGCAAGACCTTCAAGATGTTCGAGTCGGTGGGTGAGCGCATGGGCGGCATCCTCACCATCGAATACGAGTACCACATCGACAGCATCGAAGTGGCGAGCGACCGCAAGAGCGCCACCGTCGAAGGCACCAGCGTGCTCAAGATGGGCGAGGCGGCCATGCAGTTCAAGAGCAGCTTCACGCAGCGTCTGGAGCGCGAACTGGGCCAGATGCGGCTCGTGCGCGGCGACGACGTCACGGTGGTGCGCCTGGGCGGGCGCGGCGCCATGAGCCAGAGCGATTTCTTCAAGTAGCCGCAGGCCGCGCCATCATGCTCATCAAGGAATCGCTTCCGCCCCCGCCGCCTTTCTGGCACCGCCTCAACAGCTTCTTCGCGTTTCCGCTCCAGCTGCGGCCGTTGATGTATGGCCTGGCGCTCGCGTTCTGCAGCCTGCTGTTCGAGGCCATTCCTTTTCTGCATCCCGGCCTGTCGCTGGTCGTGATCGAGTTGGGCATCGTGTTGGCGGCCAGCCGCTACGGCTTCAAGGTCACCGCGCTCGGTTCGCGCGGCATCTGGCGCTCGGCCGATTTTCCGCGCGAGCTGAATGAAGACTGGGTCAACCTGCCCTGGAAGCTGTTCGCCATTTCGGTGGTGCAGGGCGCCCTGGTCGGCTGGCTGGCCTGGTACCAACCGGTGCTGGGCACCGTCGCGGTGTTCGTGGTGTCGTTCACCTTTCCGGCCGCGATGATCGTGCTGGTGCAGTCGGGCAGCTTCTTCCAGGCCATGAACCCCGGCCACGTGATGGATGCGATGCGCATCATCGGCTGGCCCTATGCGCTGCTGTGCTTCTTCCTGTTCCTGCTGAGCGCGGGCGCGCAGATCGCCATCGGCATGCTGCTGCCGATGATCGACGGCCTGATCGTGCTGCCGATCGCCAATTTCGCCTTCATCTACTTCGGCTGGGTGATGTCGAGCCTGCTGGGCTACGTGATGTACCAGCACCACGACGCCTTCGGCATCGACCTCCTGCCCGGCGGCGGCGTGGACGACGGCGCGCCGGTGGACCGCCGCACGCCCGAGCAGATCGCCGCGCAGCGCACCGATGCCGAAGTGGCGCAGCTGATCACCGACGGCGACGTGGCCGGCGCACTTGGCATCGCCTACGAGGCACAGCGCGTGGCACCGGCCGACGACCTGGCGGCGCAGCGCCGCTACCACCGCGTGCTGCTGCTCGCGCCCGACAAGGCGTCCACGCTGCTCGACCAGGCGCGGCGCTTCATTCCGCTGCTGCTGCGGCGCGACCTGGCGTCCGAGGCGCTCAAGGTCTTCAAGGCCTGCCGCGAAAAGGACAAGAGCTTCGTGCTCGACGACGCCCCCGCGGTGATGACGCTGGCCAGGGCCGAATGGCGCAATGGCGACGCGCACGCGGCGCTCGCGCTGCTGTCGGGCTTCGACCGGCGCTTTCGCGGCCATGCGGCCATTCCGCAGGCCTACGAACTGGCGGCCCGGGTGCTGGTGCAGGGGCTTGGCCGCGCCGACATGGCGCAACCGATCCTGGCCACGCTCGAATCGCGCTTTCCGGACAGCGAGCAGACGCAGGAAGTGCGCTGGCTGCTGCGGCCCGCGGCCTGATCTTCAGCCGCAGTCAGGCGCGCTCGAGGGCGCGCGTCACCATGTCGTTGGGCGCGATCCGCAGCAGGTGCGGCAGCCAGCTGACAGCCATGTCGCGCTCGCCGGCGTGCAGCAGGCCGTTGGCGCAGACCGACAGCGTGTCGGCCAGCTCCGGATGGTCGGGCGCGGTCTTCAGCAGCACGCGGCACAGCTTGTCGGCATCCTGGAACTGGCGCACGCGCGTGAAGCGGCGCGCCAGGCGGGCCATGTCGTCGGGCTTGAGGCGCGCGCCCGGCTTGGCCTGGTCGAGGTAGGTGGTGTAGCTGGCGTGCTGCAGCGCCAGGGTGTCGGGGTCGGTGGCGGGCAGGCGGAAGATGCGGCGCGCAGCCTGGTGGAAATCTTCGCTCGCGGGCTGCAGCCGCGCGGTGTTGAACCAGGCGCGCAGCGTGTCGGCGTCGCCGGGGCGCAGGGCGGCGGCGGCGCGCCATTCGGCTGTGGCCGCCTCGAACTTCATGGCGGCGCCCAGCCGGCGTGCCGCGGCCACGTGGCGGTTGAATTCCTCATCGCCGTTCGATTGTTCCGAGACCACGGCCTCCGGCGTCTTCACCTTGTTGAGCGCCATGGCGCTGGCCATCAGGGCCGCGCCGGTCAAGAGTCCGCCCAGGTGCGCCATGTAGGCGATGCCCTGGCCGCCCACCGCGTGCTGCAGCAGCTCGTTGGCAATCCAGGCCGGCAGCAGCAGCAGCGCTGGCGCCGTGACGTAGTTGAAATAGAAGAACAGCTGGTAGAAGAACCGGATGCGCCGCAGCCGGTACATCACCGCGTACATGCCCATCAGCGCCGACACCGCGCCCGAGGCGCCCAGGCCGTAGCTGCCCTTGCCTGCGTAGGCCCAGCCGGCCAGCATCGAGGCACCTGCTGCGCCCAGGATGTAGAAGCCCAGGTAGGTGCCGCGGCCCAGCGCCAGCTCGACCGAAAAGCCGAACAGGAAGAGGAACAGCATGTTGCCCAGCAGGTGGCCGGTGCTGCCGTGCAGGAAGGCGGCGGTGACCCACGTCCAGGGCTTGAACTCCGCGTCCTTGGTGTAGTCCTGCGCCCAGCGCGTGGTGAACGGCACAGGCCGCATCGCCTCGTACTGCCGGCGGTCGCGCTTCCATTCGGCGTAGCGCGGGTTCGCGGGCGTGATGACCTCGTCGGCCTGCAGCTTGTGCAGGAACTTGCTGTCGTTCTGCAGAGCGTCCAGCAGCTGCGGATGGGCTTCCTCGTGCGGCAGCATGCGCCGCGCCGGCTTGCCGCGCTGGGGGTCCGTCTTTTCTAGCCACTCCACGAAAGGCGGCAGCTCCAGCTCGGGCAGCACGCTGTTCACGTAGTAGTGGGCCGCGCGCTCGTCGGCCTTTTCCTCGCTGCGCTGCGGCCCCCAGAACACGATCATGTTCACGAGGATCAGCAGCACCGTCATCCACGGCGGATTGCGCCAGCTCGGTCGGTTCTCGAGCGGGATGGCGTAGAACAAATGCGGCCTTGAATGTCAGTTGGTTCGAACGGCCGCGGAGCAGGCCATGCCAGTGCACCCGCGGAACCGGCTTTGCCGGGCCGCAGGGTGCGCCCCCCGGTGGGGAGAGGCGCCGCAGGCGCTTCGGGGGGTCATCCCAATCTTGCGCGATGGCGCGCAATCTGCGCCTTCACTTGCGCCGGCGCGGTGCCGCCGAGGATGTTGCGCGCGTTGAGCGAGCCGCGCAGGCTCAGCACGTCGTAGACGTCCTTCTCGATCTTCGGGTTGAACTGCTGCAGCACGGCCAGAGGCAGTTCCGCGAGGTCGACCTTGTGCGAGGTGGCGGCCTTCACCGCATGGGCCACGGTTTCGTGCGCATCGCGGAAGGGCAGGCCCTTTTTCACGAGGTAGTCGGCCAGGTCGGTGGCGGTGGCGTAGCCGCGCAGGGCGGCGGCTTCCATGGCCTCGGGCTTCACGGTGATGCCGCCGATCATCTCGGCGAAGATGCGCAGCGTGTCCTTGAGCGTGTCGACGGTGTCGAACAGCGGCTCCTTGTCTTCCTGGTTGTCCTTGTTGTAGGCCAGCGGCTGGCCCTTCATGAGCGTGATGAGCGCCATCAGGTGGCCGACCACGCGGCCGGTCTTGCCGCGGGCCAGCTCGGGCACGTCGGGGTTCTTCTTCTGCGGCATGATCGAAGAGCCGGTCGTGAAGCGGTCGGCAATCTGGATGAAGCCGAAGTTCTGGCTCATCCAGAGAATGAGCTCCTCGCTCATGCGGCTGATGTGCACCATGCACAGGCTCGCGGCCGCGGTGAACTCGATGGCAAAGTCGCGGTCGCTCACGGCGTCCAGGCTGTTCTGGCACACGCCGTCCATGTTCAGCGTTTTGGCGACCAGTTCGCGGTCGAGCGGATAGCTGGTGCCGGCCAGCGCAGCGGCGCCCAGCGGCAGCCGGTTGACGCGCTTGCGCACGTCTTGCAGGCGCTCGGCATCGCGGCTGAACATTTCGACGTAGGCCAGCATGTGGTGGCCAAAGCTCACCGGCTGCGCCACCTGCAGGTGCGTGAAGCCGGGCAGGATGACCTCGACGTTCTTCTCGGCGATGTCCACCAGCGAAAGCTGCAGCGCCACCAGCAGCTCGGCAATCAGGTCGATTTCGCCGCGCAGCCACAGGCGCACGTCGGTGGCGACCTGGTCGTTGCGGCTGCGGCCGGTGTGCAGGCGCTTGCCGGCGTCGCCCACGAGCTGGGTCAGCCGGGCCTCGATGTTCAGGTGCACGTCTTCCAGGTCGAGTTTCCACTCGAAGGCGCCCGATTCGATTTCAGCGCGGATCTGCGCCATCCCACGCTCGATCTCGGCGTGGTCCTGCTTGCCGATGATGCCCTGCGCGGCCAGCATGCCGGCATGCGCCAGGGAACCCTCGATGTCGGCCTGCCACAGGCGCTTGTCGAAGAACACGCTCGCGGTGTAGCGCTTCACGAGGTCGCTCATGGGTTCGGAGAACAGGGCCGACCAGGCTTCGGATTTCTTGTCGAGTTGGTTTTGAGTCATGGGAGCCGTGCTAGAGGCAATAATGGGTTGGTTACCCAATGTATCTGTAATGCGCAACCCGTCGATTTTATCGGCCACCTCCACCTCCACGCCTGCGGCCCCGCCGGAAAGAGGGCGTTTGCCCGTGCGCGGCAGCCCGGGGCTGTTCGACGCCTGCCAGATCGGGGTGGTGCTGCGCGCGGTGCTGTTCGTGGAGGCGCTGGTGGCGACCGCGACGCTGTTCGTGTCGTCCTCCCCTGGGGAATGGCTGGTGCAGACCGCCACCGTCACGGGCGGCGCGCTGCCTGCGACGCTGCTGTGGCTGGTGGCGGCCTGCGGGCTCAAGAAGCCGCTGGGCCGCCTGCCGCGACAGGCGCAGTACGCGGCCGGTGCCGCGCTGGGCGCCGTTTCCTCGCTCTACGGTTGCGGCCTCTTGCGGCTGACCGGCGTGCTGGGCACGGCGCCGTGGCTCGCGAGCGCGGTGGCGGGCGCGTTCATTGCGGGCATGGTGATGGCGGCGATGGTGCTGCGCGCGCGCGGCCGGACGCCAGCCGCCATGACGGCCCGGCTGGAGGAACTGCAGTCGCGCATCCGCCCCCACTTCTTGTTCAACACGCTCAACAGCGCCATTGCGCTGGTGCGGGAAGAACCCGCCAAGGCCGAGACCATGCTCGAAGACCTGGCCGAGCTGTTCCGCCAGGCGCTGGCCGATCCGGGCGAATCGGGCACGCTGGCCGACGAGATTGCGCTGGCCGAGCGCTACCTGGCCATCGAGCAGGTGCGCTTCGGCGACCGGTTGCGCATCCGCTGGGACCTCGATGCCGCGGCCAGCAGCGCCAGGCTGCCGCCGCTGCTGCTGCAGCCGTTGGTCGAAAATGCCATCAAGCACGGCGTGGAGCCCAGCCCCGAGGGCGCCAAGCTGCGCATCCGCACCGAACGCCGCGGCAGCGTGGTGGTGATCGAGGTCGTCAACAGCCTGCCGCCGCTGCGCTGGGCCGACGAGCCCCTGCCGCGCGGCCATGGCATCGCCTTGGCCAACGTGCGTGACCGGCTGCGGCTCCTGCACGACATGCAGATGCAGTTCAGCGCCGGCATGGACCAGAAGAACTACCGCGTGCGCATTGCCATTCCCGCCGAATCATGACCCTCAAGACCTTGATCGTTGACGACGAAGCCCTGGCCCGCTCGCGCCTGCGCACGCTGCTGCGCGACTGCGGCTCGCCCGCCGCCGAGGTGGTGGCCGAGGCCGCCCAGGGCGCCGAGGCGCAGCAGCATCTCGCGGGCATGGCGCTGGACCTGGTGCTGCTCGACGTCCACATGCCCGGCATCGACGGCATCGAGGTGGCGCGCGCCCTGCGCGGGCGGGCCGATGCGCCGGCCGTGGTGTTCGTCACGGCCCATGCGGCCCATGCCGTGACGGCCTTCGACCTCGATGCGGTCGACTACCTGACCAAGCCGGTGCGCGCCGAGCGCCTTCAGCAGGCGCTGCAGAAGGCCGAGCGCTTCCTGAAGGAGCGGCGCGCGCTGCAGGCCGACGCGCTGCAGGAAAGCGTGCTCATCCAGGACCGCGGCCGTGCCGAGCGGGTGCCGCTGTCGGAGGTGCTCTACCTGAAGTCCGAATACAAGTACCTCACGGTGCGCACCGCCACCCGCAGCCACATCCTGGACGGCTCGCTGAACGAATTCGAGGAGCGCTATCCCACGCGCTTCCTGCGCGTGCACCGCAATGCGCTGGTGGCGCGCTCGGCCATCCGCGCGCTCGAGAAATACGATGACGGGGAAGACGCCGAAGGCTGGGCCCTGCGGCTCGACGCGATTCCCGAACCGGTCGCGGTGTCGCGGCGACAATTGGCTGCAGTGCGCGAAGTGCTGAAGGAAGCGCGATGACCGACGACAAGAAAACGGCCGGAGAGACACCGGCAACGCCGCAGCCCACGCCACCGCCCGCGGACGCGCCGCCCGAGGTGCCGCCGGAGCCCGTGCTGGAGTCCCCGCCCGAAGCGGTGCCGCCGGAACTGGCGGCGGAGCCCGAGCGCCTGCTGCTGCACATGCCGGTCGACGTGCGCAGCGCCTCGCTGGTGGTGCTCGCCGTGCTGGGCAGCGTTTTCGCGCTGCGATGGGGCCAGGCCGTGTTCATCCCGCTGATGCTGAGCCTGATGCTGACCTACGCGCTGTCGCCGCTGGTCGAGCAGCTGCACCGCCTGCGTCTGCCGCGCTGGATCGCTGCGGCGCTGATTCTCGTCGGCCTGTTCGGCGGCCTGGGCTGGACCGGCTACTCGCTTTCGGGCAATGCCACGCAACTGGCCGAATCGCTGCCCGTCGCGGCCCAGAAACTGGGGCAGGCCATGCGCAGGAGCAGGGGCGCCAGCGCCACGCCGCTCGACAGCGTGCAGCAGGCGGCCGCGCAGCTCGAGAAGGCGGCCGAGGAAAACTCCGCGCGCGTCGCGGCCCGCAAGGGCGTCGCGCGCGTCGTGATCGAGCGGCCGTCCTTCAACGTGCGCGACTACCTGCTGAGCGGCACCGTCGGCCTGCTCGAGGCGATCGGGCAGCTCACGCTGGTCGCCTTCCTGACCTACTTCGCACTGTGCTCGGGAGACACCTTCCGGCGCAAGCTGATCAAGATCACCGGCCCGAGCCTGCAGAAGAAGAAGGTCACCGTTCATGTGCTCGACGACATCACCCGCAACATCGAGCGCTACCTGCTGGTGCAGATCCTCATCAGCGCGCTGGTGGGTGTGACGACCGGCCTCGCCTTCTGGGCCATCGGGGTGGAGAACGCGGCCGTGTGGGGAATCATCGCGGGCGTGACCAACCTCATTCCCTACGTCGGCTCGGTGATCGTGATGGTGGCCGCGGGGCTGGTGGCCTTCCTGCAGTTCAACAGCCTGGAGATGGGCGTCCTGGTGGGCGGCGTGTCGCTCGCCATCCACACGCTGGTCGGCAACCTGCTGATGCCCTGGCTCACCAGCCGCACCAGCCGCATGAATCCGGTGGCCGTTTTCGTGGGCGTGATCTTCTGGGGCTGGCTCTGGGGCGTGTGGGGGCTGCTGCTGGGCATTCCGATCACCATGGTGATCAAGTCGATCTGCGACCGGGTCGAGGATCTGCAGCCGATCGGGGAGCTGCTCGGGGAGTAGGGGCTCATCCGGCACGCCGGCCGCGCTCCAGCCGGCCGAAGCGCACGATCATCCACGGCCCCAGCAGCGCGCCGAGTCCGACCGAACTCCATGCCGCCACCCAGCTGTACGTGCTGCCGAGGCCGAAGCGCGTCTGCCCCCAGTCCAGCGCAAGGCCGAACACCCACGGACTCAGCGCGCCGGCGCCGAAGCCCATCACCGAGCGCACCGAGTACGCCACGCCCAGCCGGTGCGGCGCCACCACGTCGGCCAGCGCGGTCGAATAGACGGAAGAGTCCGCGATCGCGAGCAGGTTGTAGATGGCGGCCATCGCGGCCAGCAGCCACAGCGGCCAGGTCCACATCCAGCCGAACGCGAAGGACATGCACAGGCTCATGAGCGTGGCGGCCATCATGATGCGTGCGCGGCCGAAGCGGTCGGACGCGGCACCGCCCCCGATGCTGCCGAACACGCTCACCAGGTGCGCGAGCGCCGCCAGCGCAATGCCCGCGCCCTGCCATGGCGCGGCACCGCCGGCCGAGGCGACCAGGTAGGCCGGCAGCCAGGCCCACAGGGCCATCAGCTCCCAGCAGTGGAAGGCATAGGCCCAGTTGCCGGCCATGGCGGGCTTGTCGCGCACCGTCTCGGCCAGCGCATGCCAGGTGCCTTCGCGCGGCGTTCCCGTGCCGGCAGGCGGTGCGGGCGGCCGCATGCGCCGCAGTGCCGGCACCGTCAGCAGCGCACCCGCGAAGGTGCAGCCCGCCGCCGCCAGCAGGCCGAACCGCCAGTGCAGGGCATGGCTGAAGGCCGCCACCACCGCCAGCGACAAGGCGTAGCCCATCGACGCCGACCCAAGGAAGAGCCCCATCGCCCGGCCGCGCACGGCGGGCTCGGCGTTGCGCGCGAGCAGCTGCAGGCCCGGCGTGTACGAGGCGCCCGCGCACAGCCCGGCCAGGCCGTAGAGCAGCAGCGCCGAAAGATGGTCGTGCGCGAAGGCGGCAAAAGTCAGTGCCGAGCATGCGCTGACCGCGCTGCCGATGAAGAAGACGCGGTGCGGGCCGTAGCGGTCGGCCAGCAGGCCCACGGCAAACAGCGAGCTCATGTAGCCGACGTGCCATGCGCTCTGGATCGAGCCGGCCTGCGCGGCTGTCATGCGCCAGTCGGCCATCATGAAAGGCAGCACCCCGGAATAGGCTGTGACCACCATGGCCTGCAGCAGCCGGCTCGCGCACAGCAGCGCGAGCCATCCGCGAGCGGGGGCCGGTTCAGCGCAGCGCACGTTGCATGAGCACGGTGTCGACCCACTGCCCGAACTTGAACCCCACGTTGCGCAGCACGCCCACCGTTTCGAAGCCCAGGCCCAGGTGCACGCGCTGCGAGCCCGCGTTGGCACTGTTGCCGATCACCGCCACCATCTGCGCGAAGCCGCTGCCGGTGCAGCGCCGGATCAGCTCCTGGAGCAGCGCGCGGCCGATGCCATGGCCCTGCATGCCCTCTGCGACATAGATCGAGTCTTCGACCGTGTAGCGGTAGGCGGAGCGGCTGCGGTAGGGGCTCGCATAGGCGTAGCCGGCCACCTCGCCGTCCTTCACCGCAACAAGGTAGGGGAGGCCGCGCGCAAGCACGCCGGCGCGGCGCGCCTGCATCTCTTCGAC
Source organism: Variovorax sp. VRV01 (assembly GCF_014852545.1). Lineage (NCBI taxonomy): Bacteria > Pseudomonadati > Pseudomonadota > Betaproteobacteria > Burkholderiales > Comamonadaceae > Variovorax > Variovorax sp. VRV01. Next base: position 110,598 of record NZ_JACVBS010000018.1, on the reverse strand, counting down.
GCTGGGCACCTCTTCCTCGAAGGAGCACAGGTCGTGCAGCACGTAGCGGCTGTAGATGGCCTGTACCGATGGCATGTGGTGCGCCCCGGCGTCGAGGATTTCAATGGCAGCGAGTGCTTGGGTTGGCGGAGGCATGGCGCGGATCTTGACGCTGCACTGACGATAAGTGAAGCTTCGCTTACTGATGCAAGGCATAAGAAATACTTTGGACAAGACACTGAACCTCGATCAGCTCCGGTCTTTCGGCCTGGTGATCGAAACTGGCAGCTTCTCGGCCGCGGCCGACCGGCTCGGCCTCACGCAGCCTGCGGTGAGCCTGCAGATCCGCCAGCTGGAGCGCAGGCTCGCGGTGCGCCTGGTCGAGCGCGTCGGCAAGCGCGCCAGGGCCACGCCGGCCGGCGCGGAGCTGCTGCGGCACAGCCACCACATCGAGACCGCGGTGGAGAACGCCATCGACGCGCTGGCGGACCACGCGAGCGGCATCACGGGCCGCGTGCGGCTGGGCACCGGCGCCACCGCCTGCCTGTATTTCTTGCCGGCCGTGCTGCGCAGCCTGCGCGAACAGTTTCCGGCGCTCGGCATCGTGGTGAGCACCGGCAACACCGACGACCATGTCCGCAAGGTGGAGGAGAACAGCAGCGACCTTGCGCTGGTGACGCTGCCGGCCGCGGGCCGGTCACTGAGCGTCGTGCCGGTGCTCGACGACGAGTTCATCGCCATCGGTCGCAGCGATCTCGCGCCGCTGAAGGCGCGCGTGGCGCCCGCCGATCTGGCTGCGCTGCCGCTGGTGCTGTTCGAGCCCGCGGCCAACACGCGCAAGCTGGTCGACCGCTGGTTCGCGGCCGAAGGCCTGCAGCCGCAGCCTGTCATGGAGCTGGGCAGCGTCGAGGCCATGAAGGAAATGGTGGCTGCGGGGCTGGGCTACGGCATCGTGCCGCGCATGGCGATGACGGGCCGCGGCGCGCACCCCGGCCTGAAGATCAGCCGGCTGGACCCCCGCATGCACCGCACGCTCGCCGTGGTGATCCGGCGCGACAAGCCGGTCAACAAGGCCCTGCGCGTGGTGCTCGATGCGATCCTGGCGGCGGGCGCAGAGGCCGGCCGCGCTGCTACTCGGCCGAAGAAGTAGCCAGCGCGGCGCCGCCGCGCGCCCGGCCCAGCGTGCCGACGATGAGCGCCGCAATCAGCACCAGCACGCCGCTGAGCACCATCGCGCTGGAGATGCCGTGGTTGTCGACCGTCACGCCGCCGATCAGCGCGCCGGAAGCGATCGCCACCTGGAAGCCGCTCACGAGCAGGGCCTGGCCGGCTTCGGGAGCGTCGGGCACGGCCTCCATCATCCAGCCCGTGAGCGCGACAGGGATCAGGCCGAAGGCCACGCCCCAGATCACGACCACCACCGCGCCGGGCACGAAGCCGGAGCCGATCACGGTCGAAAGCAAGAGTGCCGTGGCCAGCATCAGCGCCGCCAGCAGGGTGGTGCCGCGCACGCTGCGCGCCACCAGGCTGCCGCCGAGGAAGGTGCCGACGAAGCCCACCGCGCCATAGACCAGCAGCAGTGTCGAGACCGAGTTGGGCGCGAGCCCGAACACCTGCTGCAGCAGCGGCTTCAGGTAGGTGTAGGCCGCGAAGTGGCCGGCAATGAAGAACAGCACCGCGAGCAGCCCGACCTGCGCCATGCGGCGCGTCAGCGGCGTGAGCAGGTCGCGCGCACCGATGGCGCGCACCGGCGGTATCGCGGGCAGCAGCCACAGCTGCACCAGCAGCACCGCGGCTGCGAGCGCGCCGGGCGCGGCGAACGAGGCGCGCCAGCCGAACTGCGTGCCCAGGAACGAGCCGGCAGGCACGCCGAGCACGGTGGCGGCGGACACGCCCGCCAGCACCAGCGACATGGCGCGCGCCTTGGAGGCGTCCGGCACCAGCTGCGTGGCGGCGGCCGGCGCGAAGGTCCAGAAGCCGCCCACGCACAGGCCGAGCATCAGGCGTGCGACCAGCATGGTCGCGAAGTTGGGCGCAAAGGCGGCCAGCAGGTTCGAGGCGATCAGCAGGGTGGTGAGCGCGATCAGCACGGTGCGCCGGTCGAGCCGGCCCGAGGCCACGATCAGCGCGGGGCCGGCAAAGGCGGCCAGCACGCCGGGCATGGTGATCATCAGGCCGGCCGTGCCGTCGGACACGTTCAGCCCGCGGGCGATGTCGGTCAAAAGGCCGATGGGCATGAACTCGGTCGAGACCATGGCAAAGGTGCCGACGGCGATCGAGCCGACCGCAAGCCAGGCGGAGCGGGCGGTCCTGGCGGGTTCGGGCGCAAGATCATCGATGCAGGGGTTGCTGCTGGGTGAATTCGTCATGGGAAGAGGTCCTGGGCCGCGTCGGCAAGCGCATACCGACACGTTGTTGCGAAAGGCTGCCCAGTGTCGGAGCGGACGGGTCCGCGACAAAGGGGCCTGCCGGCAGTAGTCAGTTTCCCGGCGGAGAACAATCGACCCTTTTGCCGTTCGCCGCCTTCCCGGTTCCGCTAGACGTGCGATGCGCGAAGCTCCAGCACCCGCCCATCGGCAATGAACGAATCGCCCACCAGCACGCGAAAGGCCGCACCTGCGGGAAACCGCGCCGCTGCGGTTTCCGGCGACAGAAGCTCGATGTCGAGCGCATGCGGCTTTCCCCTTGCGAGCACTTCTCCCTGCGGCACGAACCAGCGCGCGGAGAAGCCTTCGCTGCCGACCACCAGCGCGCAGCGGTATTCGCCCGCGGCCAGCGGTACGTCGTGCGAAGGCAGCGCCGGCGGGCGCAGCGTGAGCTCGGCCAGGAAGTGGGGCGCGAACGCGCGCGTCGCATCGAAGGTCGCGGGCTCGGCCGGCGGCGCGCGACGCGGCAGCTTGCCGATGAGCCAGGCAATGACGTTGCCGATGATCGGCACCCACAGCACCATCAGCAGCGTGCCGATGTCGCGCGTGGTCGTGCCGCGCTCGGCGTAGTGCCGCACGATCGCGCCCGCGACCGCCACGCACAGCAGGATGAAGACGATGAGCTTGCGGCGGGACTGGATGGTGGTCATGGACAGGGAAATGGAATCGGCCCGCGGACCTTAACTCACCCGCAGCACCGCATCCGCCGGCAGCGCCTGCCAGTCGATCCATTCGCCGATGGCGGCATGGTGCGTGGGCGTTCCGGCGGCATCGGGCGTTCCCCATTGCAGCGTCAGACGCCGCTGCCCGAGCCGCAGCGCAATCTCGAACCCCGGCCAGTGCGCGGGTACGCGCGGCGTCAGCGCGAGCATGCGGCCCTTCACGCGCAGGCCCAGCAGCGTTTCGACGGCGGCGCGGTGCAGCCATGCGGCCGAGCCGGTGTACCAGCTCCAGCCGCCGCGCCCGACATACGGCGCGGCGCTGTAGATGTCGCCGGCCATCACGTAGGGCTCCAGTTCGTAGGCGGGTCCGCGCTCGGGATGCATCGCGCGGTGCGCGGGGCTCAGGCCCTCGAAGCTGCGCCATGCCGCTTCATGGTCGCCCTGGATTGCCTGCGCCATCAGCGCCCACACCGCGCCGTGCGAATACTGCCCGCCGTTCTCGCGCACGCCGGGCGGGTAGGCCTGGATGTAGCCCGGATTGTTGGCCGAGTGGGCGAAGGGCGGCGCCAGCAGGCGCAGCAGGCCGGCCGGCCCGTCGTGCAGATGCGTCTTGACGGCGGCCATCGCCGGGCCGGTGCGGGCGTCGTCCGATGCGCCCGAGAGCACTGACCACGCTTGCGCGATCAGGTCGATGCGGCACTCGTCATTGGCCGACGAACCGAGCGGCGCGCTATTGTCGAAGAAGGCGCGGCGGAACCAGGCGCCGTCCCAGCCGGCATCGTGCAGCGCGGCGATCCAGCCTCGCCGCGCCTCGTTCCAGCGCGCGGCCCTGGCGTGCTCGCCGCGCGCCTGGGCGATCGGCGCGTATTGCTCGACCACGCTGCACAGGAACCATGCCAGCCAGACCGATTCGCCGCGGCCTTCATGGCCGACCCGGTTCATGCCGTCGTTCCAGTCGCCGGTGCCCATCAGCGGCAGGCCGTGCACGCCGGTCTTCAGGCTGCGGTCGATGGTCAGCGCGCCGTGCTCGAACACCGTGGCCGTGCGGCCGCTGTGCTGCGGCGCGTAGTAGGCGTCCTCGGCGCCCGCGGGAATCGCGGGGCCTTCGATGAATCCGACCACGTGGTCGAGCAGCGCGGCATCGCCGCTCACCTCGACGTAGTGCGCCGTCGCAAAGGGCAGCCACAGCAGGTCGTCCGAAAAATGCGTGCGCACGCCGGCGCCGCCGGGCATGTGCCACCAGTGCTGCACGTCGCCCTCGGGGAACTGGCGCGCCGCGTTGACGATGATCTGCTCGCGCAGCCGCGAAGGATCGGTGAGCGCGAAGGCCATCGCATCCTGCAGCTGGTCGCGAAATCCGAAGGCGCCTCCGGCCTGGTAGAAGCCGGCCTTCGACCAGAGCCGGCAGGCCAGCGTCTGGTAGACGAGCCAGCGGTTGGCCATGGCATCGAACAGCGGGTCGGGCGTGCGCACCTGCAGGCGGCCCAGCAGCTCGTCCCAGAAGCCGCGCACCTGCGCCAGCGCTTCGGGCACATCGCGTTCGCGCCAGCGGCGGGCGAGGGCGAGCGCCGCATCGGCGTCGTCGGCGTGGCCCAGCACGAAGGTGAAGCCGACGCTCTGGCCGGCGCCGACGACCAGTTCGCCGCCGACCGCCGCGCAGGCATCGAGCCCGCTGCCGGCCCGGCGCGCCAGCGTGTCGGGCACTTCGACGATGCCGCGCCCCGCGAAGAACTCGTTGCGGTCGCAGGTCCATTGCGTGGCACCCGGCAAACCTGCCAGCAGCAGGAAAGCCGTGCTGCCGCCAAAGCCCGTGCTCGATTCACGCTGCTGGCCGAACACCGCAGGCTGGTCTTCGGGCTTCCAGCAATGAACGGTGCGCCGGTCTCCGCGCGCGGCGCCGAGCTGCCACTCGGCCATGCCGAGCGCGCGCAGGCGCCGCTGGCCGGAGCCCTGGTTGTGCACGCGCACATGCACCAGCTTGACGGCGTCGTCCCGGTCCGCGAAGAAGGTGGTCTTGATGGCGAGCTCCCGCTGCCGGCCCTCGAAGACCGTGTAGCCCTGGCCATGCCGCACGCGATGCCGCACTTCGCCGCCATCGCCCGCACCCTGGCCCGCCGGCGTGAGCGGCAACAGCACGCCCGAGGCGAGGTCCTGCAGCAGGTAGTGTTCGAAGGCCGGATCCTGCACCGGATCGTTCGACCATGGCGTGAGCTGGTGCATGCGGCTGTTGCCGGCCCAGGTGAAGCCGGTGCCCCATTCGGACACCTGGAAGCCGAAGCCGGCGTTGGCGATCACGTTGATCCAGGGGCGCGGCGTGCGGTGGCCGGCGCCGACCTCGAAGCGGAACTCGCCGCTGTCGGCATCGAAGCTTCCAGCAGGCGCTGTCGTGGACGGTGTCGCCGCGGGCCGGACCAGCAACGCGGCACGCGACGATGCGGCCTGGGCCTCGGCGTCCGTGCCGGCATCGACCCGCGCCTCGTGCAGAGCCGCCACCTGCGTCTCGAGGGGGCGCCCGTCGGCGGTGAACACCACGCGCGCCAGCTTCGAAAGCGCCGCCTTCTCCGAGGCCGCCACCTCGTGGTCGCGCAGCAGGTAGAAGCCTGCCGTGTCGTTGCGTGGAAAGCTGTTCTGCGTCTGGTGCGCAACGCGCAGGCGCAGCGCCTCGATCTCGCGCTGCAGCGGCATCAGGTAGGAGTTCGGCTCGCCGTTGAGCACCACCAGGTCGCAGGCCACGCCGCCGAAGCCCCACCACGGCTGCGCACGCAGCAATGCGTTGATGAGCCCCATGCCGTCCATCGAATGGATCGCGACCAGCACGATGGGCTTGTCGCCCGAGATGCCGAAGCGCCAGATCTGCCGCAGGTCGACCAGTCCGCGGTCCTTCATCACGCGCGGCGTGGTGTAGGTGAGGATGGTCGTCAGGTCCTGCAGCGCAAAGGTCTGCGCGGGTGCGATGCTCAAGTCGCGCAGCCGCACCTGCGCCAGCGTGGCAGCCATGCGCGTGGCGCGTTCGACGTGCATCGGCTCCAGGTAGCGGTCGATGCTGGGCATCAGCGCCTCGATGCTTGCGTCGGCGGCGGTGGCGAAGCTCAGCCGCGCGGTGGCCCCCGGCGCGATCGACAGGCGCACGCGCAGGCATGCGATGGGATCGAGCCCGTTCACCGGCGTGCCGTCGGCCGCCAGCGGCTGCGCATCGAGCGCGGGGTTCGCGAGCGACCGGTTGCGGCCGATGAAGGCGCGCCGGTCGGTCATGCAGTCGATGGAAAGCACATGGGCATCGACCGAGGCAAGGAAGTGCGCGGCGGCCACCACCGGGTCGCCGTGCAGGCGCGGCTTGCGCGCCATCAGCAGCGCACGCCATGCGGGTTCCCAGCGCGACTCGACGAACAGGTTGGCGAAGGCCGGATGCGCCTCGTCGGCCTTGGGATTCGACAGCACCGGCTCGAAGTAGGAGACGAGTTCGAGCGTGCGGGTCTCTCCGCCGCTGTTGTGCAGCGTGATGTTGCGCAGCTCGGTGTCGTCCTCCGGGCTGATCAGCACCGTGGTGCGCGCTTGCAGGCCGTCGCCGGCCGCATCGAACTGCACCTGCTCGGCGAGGAAGCGGGTGCGGTAGGTCCAGCCGGCGCCGGGCGCGGGCAGGGCCGTGAGCGAAACGGGCTCCTGCCGGCCTCCATCTTTTTTGGTATCGCGCAGGTAGAAGAAGGTCCCGTGGCTGTCGCGCAGCGGATCGTCGCGCCAGCGGGTCACGTTGAATGCGTGCCACCGGCTGACGCCCGCGCCGTTGGCGCGCAGGGCCACCGTGTAGCGCCCGTTCGACAGCAGGTGGGTGGGCTGGAAGCGGGACGCCGTCGGGTCCACCGCGCGGGGCTGGAACAGGGGCGCAAGTTCGCTCAGGCTGGGCTCGGGCGGCGTACGCGGATCGGCGCTGCCGATGATCTGCCGCGGCGTGCGCTCGTGCAGCAGCGATTCGTGCGCTTGCACCAGCGCGGCACTGCCGAACCAGCGGCGCGGCGCCTCGGTACGCAGCACATGGCACAGCGCCACCAGAGACATGCCCTGATGGTGCGCCATGAAGTTGCGCACCACGGTGAAGTCCTGTCCCTCGGCCTGGCGCGAGGTGGTGAAATCCACCGCGTCGTGAAAGCCGAATTCCCCGCGCGCGCCGAGCGATTCGAGCAGCTCCAGGTTGGCCACCGCCGCGGCCGGTTCGAGCACGGCGGCCATGGCGCTCGCGTAGGGCGCCACCACGCGGTCGGTGGGCGGCGTGCGGCGCAGCGCGAGGCGTGGCACACCGAACGGCGAATACTGATAGGCCAGCGAGTGGTCCTGCGCGAAGTAGGCCGATTCCGAAATGCCCCATGGCAGGCCCAGCGAACGGCCGAAGGCCTGCTGCTCGGCGATGGCCGCGGCGTTGGCCACCTGCAGCAGGCCGTCGGCAGGCTCCGGCATCACGAGCGCGGGCATCAGGTACTCGAACATCGAACCGGACCACGACTTGAGGCCGGGCTGGAAACCCACCAGCAGGAACGGCCGGCCCAGCGCCATCCAGTGGCGGCGAGGTACATCCCCCTTCGCAATCGCCAGGAAGCTCAACAAGCGCGACTCGGAGGCCAGCAGGTCGTAGTAGCTGGCATCGAGCACGTTCTCCTCGACACGCAGGCCGATGTGGAACAGGTGCCGCTTGGGGTCGTAGAGGCCGCTGAAATCCATGCCGGCGTGCAGCGCATCGCAGCGCTGAGCCAGCGCCTCCAGCGCGGGTTCCTCGTGGCGCTGGCAGCCCTCGGCAGCAAAGGCGCGGCAGGCCTGGGCCACGGCCACCAGGTGGCCCGCGAGGTTGCCGCTGTCCACGCTGGATACGTAGGCGGGCGGCAGCAACTGAAGCGTCTGCGTGTCGTACCAGTTGAAGAGATGGCCCTGGTGCTTCTGCATGCGGTCCACGGTGTCGAGCGTGGCCGTGATGCGCGCGAGCAGCGCCGCGGTGTCGATCCAGCGGAACTCGCGCGCGCAGCAGGTGGCCAGCAGGTACATGCCGATGTTGGTCGGCGAGGTGCGGTGGGCGATGGTCGGCCGCGGCTCGAGCTGCAGGTTGTCGGGCGGCAGGTGGTTGTCTTGCGGGCCGACCACGTGCTCGAAGAAGCGCCAGGTGTCGTGCGCCAGTTTCTCCAGGTAGCCGCGTTGTTCGGCGCTCAAAGGATCGGGCACCTGCGCATCGACGCGACTGCTCCACCACGCCGCGAACGGCGCCAGCGCCCAGGTCAGGAACAACAGCGGCCCGGCCACCGGGTAGGCGCTCCAGCACGCCGCCACCACGGCCAGCGCCAGGCAGAGCGCGCTGCTGAGGGCCGCGTTGCGCAGGAAGGGCAACAGCTGCTGGCTGGACTGGGCCTGGGCCTGGGCGGTCGTGGTCCATTGAAGCAGGTGCCTGCGGCTGACGGTCAGCCGCCATGTCGCCAGGAACATCGCATCGAGCAGCAGGCGCGCCTGTGCCGCCAGCTGCACGAACTGCCAGGCTGCGCCGGCCATGGCCCGCAGCAGTTCCACCGCACCGACGTCGAAGAAGTGGCGCAGCTCGATGGCGCGGCGCGTCGGCACCAGTCCCGCCAGGGCGCCGAGCAGCGGTCCGAGCATGAGCGCCGCGGCGACCGCGGCCAGCGCCCATCCGAGCGGCATGGCCTGCGTGAAGACCACGAGCACCAGCAGCGCGAAGGAGGCGGGCACCACCAGCGAGCGGCGCAGGTTGTCGCCCATCTTCCAGAGCCCGAGCGCATCGATGCCGAAGTGCCTGGCGCGCCACAGCAGTGGCAGCAGCTGCCAGTCGCCGCGCACCCAGCGGTGCACGCGCGATGCGGCCACGCCGGAGTGGTGCGGGTGGTCCTCGATCAGCACCACGTCGCTCACCATCGCGCAGCGCGCGACCGTGCCTTCGAGCAGGTCATGGCTCAGCACCGCGCCTTCGGGCAGGCGCCCGTCGAGTGCGGCATGCACCGCGCGCACGTTCAGCAGGCCCTTGCCGGTGAAGGAGCCGCTGCCGAACACGTCCTGGTAGATGTCGGATGCGCCGCTGCCGTAGGGGTCGAGCCCGCACTGCCCGGCAAACATCCAGTGGAAGAAGGAGCGCTCGCTGCGCATCGGAAACGGCGTCACGATGCGCGGCTGGAGGATGCCGAAGCCCGCGACCACGCGCCGCCCTTGTGCGTCGATCTCGGGGGCATTGAGCGGATGGGCGGCGATCGACACCAGGTCGCGCAGCGCGCCCGGCGGCAGGCCCGTGTCGCTGTCGAGGGTCAGCACATAGGGCGTTCGTCCCGGGGCCAGCTGCTGGCCCGGCGCAAGCGGCAGGAAGCCGCTGGCGTCGCCGCTTGCCAGCAGGCGCATCAGCATTTCGAGCTTGCCGCGCTTGCGCTCCCAGCCCATCCAGCGTTCTTCGGTACCGCTCCAGCTGCGCGGCCGGTGCAGCAGCAGGAAGCGCGGGGCCGCGCCGGCGGGCGCCGGATATCTGGCGTTGAGCGCGGCGATGCGCGCAACGGCATCGTCGAGCAGCGGCGCGTCTTCCGGCAGCGAGGCTTGCGGGGCATCGGCCCAGTCGGTCAGCAGCGCGAACTGGGCGTGCGCCTCACGATTGGCGAGCCAGTGCAGTTCGAGCCGGTGCGCGAGCTGCGCGGTGTTCGCGGGTGAGCTCAGCAGCGTGGGAATGACGACCAGCGTGCGATGCCGTTCGGGAATGCCGGCCGCGAAGTCGAGGCGAGGCAATGCCTGCACCCGCACCGACTCGGCCACGATGCGCTGCGCCAGGGCGATCAACGCCTCCGAAAGCGGCCATGCGAGCAGTGCCATCGCTGCGATGGCGGTCCAGCCGCGCGGCGGAGGCAGGCCGTGCGCGACGGTCGCGAGCAGCCACACCGTGCCCAGGACGATGGACAGCACATAGGCGAGCAGGCGCCAGCCGCGGCGGCCATGCAGCCGCCGGGCCCTCGCCGGCCGGCCGGCACGGCCCGCCGGCGCATCGGACTGCAGCGCCGCGACCAGCGCATCGCGCCCTTGGCCGAACAGGTGGTAGCCGGCGGTGCTGTCGGCGCGATCGGTGCCGGCGCTGTCACGGCCGGCCGGCGCAGCGGCCGCGAGCCGCACCACGGCCTGGGCCACTTCGCGTTCGGATCGGCCGCAGTCGCGCGCGATCCGCTCCATCGCATGCGTGATCTGCTGGCGCGTGAGCTCGCTTTCATCGGCGAAGCTGGGCAGCTCGTGCAGCGCGCGCAGCGAGCGGCTGACGGGTTCGATCAGGCCGCTCCACTCGACCTGCCCGATCATGCGCAGCGTGGTGATGATGTTGCCGACCGTGAGGTTGGCCGCGGCCTGCGCGTTCTGCGCCTCGCCGATCAGCGCCGGCCCGTTGGGGCAGTGCTGCTCGGTCCAGCGCACCAGCGCCGGCGTGTTCTCTCCGTGCTCCACCGGCAGGCGCTGCCAGAGCTGCGTGAGGTACGCATCCTGCAGGTTGTGGCTTTGCAATGCGCGGTACAACGTGTCGAGGTCCTGCGTCGACAGATGCGGTGCCGCGTCCCAGACCGCGTGCGCTATTTCGCGCGCCACCTTGTTCTCCGCAATGCTCTCGGCCACGCGGCGCAGGTTTTCGAGCAGCACCACGCGCAGGGTGGTGGGCAGCGCCCAGAGTTCGCCGAGCGTGAGCTCGTCGATGTCCTGGTAGGCGTTCAGAAAGGCGGTGAACAGCGTCTTGTTGAGCACGCTGTCGGTATGGGCCACGTAGGCCCAGGCAATGCCGTAGACGCGCGGCAGGCCCGCGAGCGGCGGCGTGGCGAGCTTGGGCAGCCGCGCGTAGTAGCTGCGCGGCACGCCGTCGTGGATCTGCTGGAGCTGCGCCTCCACAAGGTGGAAGTTGTCGAGCAGCCATTCGGCTGCGGGAGATACATAGCGCCCGCTCTGCGAGATCAGTGCGATGTAGTCGAAAGCATTGCGCAGCGATTCGAGGTTTTCGTCCACGCGCGGGAAAAAGGGCGCTCCCTCGCGCGCGCGGCGCGGGTCGAGTTCGACCACCTGGGCCCGGGCCAGGCTGTGGCCGTGCTGTTCGAAGCGCTGGGCTCCGAAGAGCTCGGCGCGGATCGGCAGCGCCACCGGGTCGTGGGGCGCAAGGAGCAGCGCGCGCGCGTACGCACTGAGATCTGCGAGCCGGTCAACGACAAAGGCGGCGCTCATGGCGCCGCCTTTGTCTGGAGTTCGAGGAGGGGGCCGACTATTTGCCCCCTCTCGGGGGAAATTGCAGCCCGTGTCGCTTCAGGGTCTGCCACCCTCAAGCGACGGCGAACAGCCCGATACCGAAAGCGACCGCAACGAAAGCCATCGTGACGATCCGGCCCGCAGCGAGCGCGCGCACCCGCTGCATGTGGCTTCGCACCGAGAACCATCGCCCGTGGGCGCGTGCGCAATGGCGCATGTGAGAGGCCAGCGCTTCGAAATCGTGATGGACGAAATCGATCTGCGAATGAGTCAGCGACTGCGGGGTAGACATTGCAACGGGCTCCTGAATACGACTCGAGCTGCCGCGCGATTGCGAGAGATAGCGAGAAACTTTGAACGTCCCCCGACCCTACTCTCTTAATTGACCTTACGGGTTGCTATCCCGCGTTCCTTGCGTAGGAAAGGGCGCACAAAACGCCCTTTCCTGGCTTGCTCGATCGATCCGGAGATCTGCTCAACCCGTGTTGCGCAGGCCGGCCGCCACCCCGTTGATCGAGATGTGGATGCCGCGCTGCAGCCGCTCGCCGCCTTCGCCCGCGCGGTAGCGGCGCATCAGCTCGACCTGCAGGTGATGCAGCGGATCGATGTACGGAAAACGGTGGCGCACCGAGCGCTGCATCTCGGCGTTGCCTTCGAGCCTCTGCTTGGCGCCGGTGATGAGCGTGAGCGCGTCGGAAGTGCGGTGCCACTCGGTATCGATCATCGAGAACACCTTCTGGCGCAGCTTGCGGTCGGTCACCAGTTCGGCATAGCGCGACGCCAGCGCAAGGTCGCTCTTGGCCAGCACCATGTCCATGTTGGAGAGCAGCGTGCGAAAGAACGGCCACTGCGCATACATGCGGCGCAGCAGCGCGGTGCGCTCCTTGCGCGCGGCCGGCGTTGGGGCCGAGGCCAGGAACTGCTCCACGCCCGAGCCGAAACCGAACCAGCCGGGAATGGTGAGCCGGCACTGGCCCCAGCTGAAGCTCCACGGCACGGCGCGCAGGTCGTCGATCTTGTGGCTCGGGTTGCGCGAGGCGGGACGCGAGCCGATGTTGAGCTCGGCAATCTCGCGGATCGGCGTGGAGCCGAAGAAGTAGTCGCCGAAGCCCGGGGTTTCGTAGACCAGCTTGCGGTAGGCCGACATGCTCGCGGCCGACAGCTCCCCGGCCGCCGACAGGAAGGTGGCGGGCGCCGACTTGGCCTGCGGCAGCAGCGTGGCTTCGAGCGTGGCGGCCACCAGCGTCTCGAGATTGCGCCGGCCGATCTCGCGGTTGGCGTACTTCGAGCCGATCACCTCGCCCTGTTCGGTGAGGCGGATCTGGCCGCGCACCGTGCCGGGCGGCTGCGCGAGGATCGCCTGGTAGCTCGGTCCGCCGCCGCGTCCCACCGTGCCGCCGCGGCCATGGAACATGCGCAGGCGAATCGGATGGGCCTTTTTCTTGTTGAGCTCGTCGAACAGTGCGACCAGCGCAATGCCTGCGCGGTAGAGCTCCCAGTTGCTCGTGAAGATGCCGCCGTCCTTGTTGCTGTCGCTGTAGCCGAGCATCACGTCCTGCTCGGCGCCCGAGCGCTCGATCAGCGCCTGGATGTTCGGCAGCGCATAGAAGGCACGCACGATGGGGGCGGCATTGCGCAGGTCCTCGATGGTTTCGAACAGCGGCACCACGATCAGGTCGCAGGTGGCGTTGCCGTCCATCTTGCCGCGCAGCAGGCCCACTTCCTTTTGCAGCAGCAGCGCCTCGAGCAGGTCGCTCACCGTCTCGGTGTGGCTGATGATGTAGTGGCGGATGGCGGCCGCACCGTAGCGCGCACGCGCGGTGCGCGCTGCCGCGAAGATCGCGAGCTCGCTCTGCGCGAGCGGCGAATATTCGGCATCGGGCACGCGCAGCGGGCGCGCGTCGTCGAGCAGCTTGAGCAGCAGCGTCTGCTTGGCCTCCTCGGCCAGCGAGGCATAGGCGGGCTCGATGCGCGCGGTGGCCAGCAGCTCGGCGATCACGGCCTCGTGCTTGTCCGAGCTCTGGCGCAGGTCGACCGTGGCCAGGTGGAAGCCGAACACCTCGACCGCGCGGATCAGCGGCCGCAGGCGCGGCGCCGCCAGCACGCTGCCGTGCTTCTCGACGAGCGACTCTTCCACCGTGTGCAGGTCGGCCAGGAATTCCTCGGCCTTCGTGTAGGGGTTTTGCGGCGGCACGGCGTGGCGCGCGGCTTCGCCGCCGGTGAGCTCGCGCAGCGTGGCCGCCAGCCGCGCATACACGCCGGTGAGCGCGCGCCGGTAGGGCTCATCCTTGCGGTGCTCGCTGGTGTCGGGCGAGCGCTCGGCCAGCGCCTGCATCTCGACCGACACGTCCACCAGCGTGGCGGACAGCGAGAGCTCGCCGCCCAGGTAGTGCACTTCGGTGAGATAGTGGCGCAGCGCCAGCTCGGCCTGGCGGCGCAGCGCGTATTCGAGCGTTTCGGCCGTCACGTTGGGATTGCCGTCGCGGTCGCCGCCGATCCACTGGCCCATGCGCAGGAAAGGCGCGACCGAAGGCACCACACCGCCCTGGCCCAGCGCCTTTTCGAGGTCGGCATAGACGCGCGGAATCTCGCGCAGGAAGGTGGCTTCGTAGTAGCTCAGCGCATTCTCGATCTCGTCGGCCACGGTGAGCTTGGAAAAGCGCAGCAGCCGCGTCTGCCAGATCTGCGTGACGCGGATGCGCATCTGCGTTTCGTTCTCGGCAAACTCGAGCGGCGTGAGCGCGTCCTTGGCGCCGGCGTAGGCGCTCTGGCGCAGCTTGATCTCGTCGCGCGTGGTGAGCAGCTGCGCAATGGCGCGCTCGGCATCGAGGATGCTCTTGCGCTGCACCTCGGTCGGATGCGCGGTGAGCACCGGCGAGACATAGCTGCGTGCCAGCGAGGCCACCACTTCGTCGGGCTTGACGCCGGCCTTGCGGATACGCGCGAGCGCGGTCTGCAGATCGCCGTCGGCGTTTTCGCCGGCGCGCTCGGCCTCGGTGCGGCGGCGGATTTGGTGGCGGTCTTCGGCCAGGTTGGCCAGGTGGCTGAAATAGGTGAAGGCGCGGATCACGCGCACCGTCTCGGCCGCGCTCAGGCCCTTGAGCAGGTTCTTGAGCGCGCGGTCGGCCGCCTGGTCGGCATCGCGGCGGAAAGCCACCGACAGCGTGCGGATCTTCTCGACCAGCGCATAACTTTCCTCGCCCTCCTGTTCGCGGATCACGTCGCCGAGGATGCGGCCCAGGAGCCGGATGTCGTCGATCAGCGGCTGGTCTTCGGCTTGCCGGCGCCTGGGCGGCGCAGGAGTCTTGCTGGCTTTCATTTCGATGTTTTTCCTGGTCTAGAAAAGAATGCGCCGCCTGCGTTGTTGCGGCGCAACATGCTAGCATTCCGGAGGTCTTCAACATGTACTTTTTGGGAGCGGCCTTGAGCAATATCGTGATCGCCACGCGCGAAAGCCGGCTCGCCCTGTGGCAGGCCGAGCACGTGCAGGCGCTGCTGCAGGAAAGAGGCCACGCGGTCAGCCTGCTGGGCATGACCACGCGCGGCGACCAGATCCTCGACAAGTCGCTCAGCAAGGTGGGCGGCAAGGGCCTGTTCGTGAAGGAGCTCGAACTCGCGCTCGAGGAAGGCCGCGCCGACATCGCGGTGCATTCGCTGAAAGACGTGCCGATGGACCTGCCCGAGGGTTTCGTGCTGGCCTGCGTGCTGGAGCGCGAAGACCCGCGCGATGCGCTGGTGTCGCCGCGCCATGCCTCGCTCGACGAGCTGCCGCAGGGCGCCGTCGTCGGCACCTCCAGCCTGCGGCGCGTGGTGCTGCTGCGCGCCCTGCGGCCCGACCTTCGCATCGAGCCGCTGCGCGGCAACCTCGACACCCGCCTGCGCAAGCTCGACGAAGGCCAGTACGACGCCATCGTGCTCGCGGCGGCCGGGCTCAAGCGGCTCGGGCTCGAACACCGCATCCGGGTCGCGTTCGATCCCGACACCATGCTGCCGGCTGCGGGGCAGGGCGCGCTCGGCATCGAGGTGCGGGCCGACCGCACCGAGCTGATCGCGCTGCTGGCCACGCTGGCGCATCCGCGCGATTGGCTGGCCACCGCCGCCGAGCGCGCGGTGAGCCGGTCGATGGGCGGCAGCTGTTCCATGCCGCTGGCAGCCCATGCGCGCTGGCAGGCCGATGGAGCGCTGCGCATCGATGCGGCCTGGGGCGACCCCGAGGGCAATGCCGCGCTGGTGCGGGTTCACGCGCAAGCCCCGGCCGCCGACTTCGCGCAGGCCGGCGCGCTCGGCGAACGCGCCGCCTCGCTGCTGCGCGACGCCGGCGCGCACTGAAGATTTTTCAAACAACGATGGCTGCCAAGCCCGTCATCGTCACGCGGCCGGCGCGCGAGGCCGCGCAATGGGCGGACGAGTTCCGGGCCGCGGGGCTGGATGCCGCGGTGCTGCCGCTGATCGCCATCGAGCCCGCCATCGACGTGGAGCCGCTGCGCGCAGCGTGGAAGCGGCTTGCGGACTACGCGGCGCTGATGTTCGTGAGCGCCACCGCGGTCGAGCATTTCTTCCTGCATGCGGAAGAAGGGCAACGCGCAACGGGCCCGCGCTTCTGGGCCACGGGGCCCGGCACGGCACGCGCACTCTTGCGTGCCGGCGTGCCGCAAGGCGCCATCGACGCACCGCCTTCCGACGCCGCCCGCTTCGATTCCGAGGCCCTGTGGGAGCGCGTGAAAGGGCAGGTCGGCCAGGGTGTGCGCGTGCTGATCGTGCGCGGCGGCGATGCGGCCGGCCACCCGAGCGGACGCGACTGGCTCGCCCACGAGATCGACGCCGCCCAGGGGCTGCGCGACACCGTGGTCGCCTACCGGCGCCTGCCGCCATCCTTCGACGACGCGGCGCGTGCGCTGGCGCTCGATGGCGCCGCGGGGCGCGCGGTCTGGCTGTTCAGCAGCTCGGAGGCCATTGCCAACCTGTGCGATGCCATGCCGGGCACCGACTGGCATGCGGCCGTTGCGGTGGCGACCCATGCGCGCATCGGCGAAGCCGCGCGGGCCGCGGGATTCGGTTCGGTGCGCGTGTGCCCGCCGCTGCGGGAAGCCCTGGTCGCGTCGATAGAATCCTTCACATGAGTGCCGCGTCCCCGTCCGACGACTTCTCCCCCCCATCTTCCGCCGCGCCGGTGCCCGCCACGCTGGCGATGGCGCAGTCGCCGGAGTCGCAGGCGGCCGCCGCAACGATGCTCTCGCGCATCGGCTTCGGCCTGCTGGCCATCGTGGCGCTGGCGGCCCTGGTGACGGCCATCTCCCTGTGGCAGAAGGTCAGCGGCATGCAGGAGCAGCTGGCGCGCCAGAGCGCCGATGCGCTGGCCCAGTCGCTCGAGGCGCGCACGCTCGCGCGCCAGGCCATCGACACGGTACGCGAGACCGCAGCCCGCGCTGCGCTCACCGAAACCCGGGTTGCCGAGGTCGCACTGCAGCGCTCGCAGCTCGAAGAACTGATGCAAAGCCTCTCGCGCTCGCGCGACGAGAACCTGGTGGTCGACATCGAATCGGCCGTGCGCCTGGCGCTGCAGCAGGCGCAGGTCACGGGCAGCGTGGAGCCCCTGCTGGCCGCCCTCAAGTCCGGCGACCTGCGCATCGCGCGCGCCGCGCAGCCCCGGCTGGCGCCGCTGCAGCGCGCCATGCAGCGCGACGCCGACCGCCTGCGCAGCAGCGCCAGCGCCGACAGCGGCGAAGCGCTGCAAAAGCTCGACGAGCTGATGCGCAGCGTGGACGACCTGCCGCCGCTCAACGCCGTGGCCATGCGCGGCTCGGGCCTCAATGCCTGGCAGCCCGAGCCCATTCCGGCCGATGCGGCCTGGTGGGAAAAACTGCTGCTGACGGTGCGCGCCGAAGCGCGGTCGCTGGTGCGGGTCGGGCGCATCGAACGTCCCGAGGCGGTGCTGCTGGCACCCGACCAGACCTATTTCCTGCGCGAGAACCTCAAGCTCAAGCTGCTCAATGCGCGGCTCTCGCTGCTGTCTCGGCAGGTGGACGCCGCGCGCAGCGAACTCGCCACGGTGGCCGCATCGCTGAACCGCTATTTCGATCCCGCATCGCGGCGCACGCAGGCCGCCGCGACGCAGCTGCAGCAGCTGCAGGCGCTCGTGAAGACCTCCGAACCCCCGCGCATCGACGACACGCTGTCGGCGCTGGCCACGGCGGCAGCGGGGCGCTGACATGAGCCCCCACGCTCATCACTTCGTGTATTTGCTGCCCAAAGGGGGCGCAGGCCTCCCTTGGGGCGGCCCGGCGAGGGGCCTGACGTGAGAGCCGCACTGTGGCTCCTCGCGCTGTTCGCCGTTGCGGCGGCGGTGGCGCTGTTCGCGGGCAACAACCAGGGCACGATCACCGTGTTCTGGCCACCCTGGCGCGTCGACCTGTCGCTGAACCTGGTGCTGGTCATCCTGCTGGCCGCGTTCGTGCTGCTCCATCTTGCATTGCGCGGCCTGGCGGCGCTGTTCTCGCTTCCGACCCAGGCGCGCCAATGGCGGCTGCAGCAAAAGGAACGCATGCTGCACTCGGCCCTGCTCGATGCCATGGTGCAGTTGCTCTCGGGCCGCTTCTCGCGCGCGCGCAAGGCCGCGCAAGCCGCGCTGGTGCAGGAAAAAACGCTGGCCGCGCTCGGCGCGAGCCTGCCGCAGGCCCAGCAGGTCCGCGTGCTGTCGCACCTGCTGGCTGCCGAGAGCGCTCAGGCCCTGCAGGACCGGGCCGCGCGCGACGCGCACCTGCAGCAGGCGCTCAACGAAAGCGTCGACCGCATCGTGCTGGCCAGTCCCGAAACGCGCGAAGGCGTGCAGCTGCGCGCGGCGCGCTGGGCGCTCGAAGACCGCGATCCCGCGGGCGCCCTGGCTCGGCTCGAGGAGCTTCCCCAAGGCGTGCAGCGGCGCACGCTCGCGCTGCGCATCCGCCTGAAGGCTGCGCGCCAGGATGGGCGCACGCTCGAAGCACTGGAAACGGCGCGCCTGCTGGCCAAGCACCGGGCCTTTTCCGAGGGCGCAGCGCAGAGCATCGTGCGCGGCCTCGCCACCGAGCTGCTGTCGGGTGCGCATGACCCGGCACAGCTGCTTCGCGCCTGGGCCGAGCTCGACGACGCCGAGCGTGAAATGCCCGAGGTCGCGATTCACGCCGCCCAACGCATGGTGGCGCTGCGCGGCGATCTGTCGCTGGCGCGCGGCTGGCTGCTGCCGGCTTGGGAGCGCATGGTGTCGCAGCCCCGGGGCCTGGGCGATATGCTGCGCGTCAAGATGGCGCGCGCGCTCGAGGCGGGGCTCGATTCGGTGGATGCCGACTGGCTGGCCCGCATCGAAACGGCGCAGCGCAACAACCCGCGCGACCCCAACCTGCAGTACCTCGCGGGCATGGCCTGCATGAAGCGCCAGCTCTGGGGCAAGGCCCAGCAACTGCTGATGCAGGCCGGCCTGGGCCTGCAGGACACGGAGCTTTACCGGCGCGCCTGGCTGGCACTGGCCGAACTGGCCGAAACGCGCGGCGACGAAGAGCAGGCCGCAGCGGCCTGGAAGCGCGCGGCGCAGACCGAGAAGGTCTGACCGGCAATCGGTCCCGCGCTGCGGCGCTTGCCGCTCTTGCATTCCCCAAAAAAAACGGCGCCGATGTGGCGCCGTTCTTCATTGTCCCCGAGCCCTCGGGCCCGGGCTTCTTCAGTTCACGCCTTGCGCATCGGAAGGCGCCTTTTCGAAGGGCAGCGTCATCGCACCGAGCTCGCGGCGGGTTTCAACCAGCACCAGCGGACCATCGTCGAGCACGATCGCGGGCGGGCGCTCGCGCGGCACATGCACCGGCTTCGGCTCAGCCGCGATCGCTGCGCGGGCCTGTGCAATGCGCTCGGCGTCCGAGTTCACCCATTGCAGGCCCGAGCTCTCGGCGATCTGCGCGAGTTCGGTCAGCGGCAGCTCGAAGGGTTGCACCTTCGGCAGTGCACGGCCATTGGCTGCGGGCTTGCTGCTGCTCTCGACGGCGACAGGCGCCGCCGCGGCTGCAGCGACCGCGACCGCGGGAGTTGCGGGAGCGGCAGGAGCTGCTGCGGCCGGGCGATCGAAGTAGCTCCGCGGTGCCGGTTCGCGTGCTTCTGCTTCGGGCACTGCGGTGCGTTCGGCCGTTGCGAGCGGCTGGGCCGGCTGGCGTGCCGGTGCTTCGCCGGCCTCCGCGCTGTCGGCCGATGCGCCGGCCACGCCGGTTTCGCTGTCGTCGCGCGGACCGCGCTCGCGGCGATCCCGGCCGTAGCGGTCGCGCGAACGGCCGCGGCGCTCTTCGCCTTCGCGGCGCGGTGTCTGCTGCTCGCCGGTACCGGCTTCGCCTTCATTGGCCGGTGCCATTTCGGCGGCTTCGGCAATGCGGATGTCCGCTTCGTCGAGATTGGCGGGGGCCTCGCCGTTGGCGAAACGCGGCTGGCCTTCGCTGCGGCGCTCGCGGCGGCCGTCGTTGCGCTCGCCTCGCGGTGCGCGTTCTTCGCGGCCGCCGCGCGGCGCACGTTCGGCTTGCGCGCCGTCCTGCGGGGCGACGTTGTCGCCGCCGGATGCGTCGCGCGGTGCATCGTTGCCATTGCGCTCGCCGCGCTCGCCGCGCTCGGCCCGCTCGGCCCGCTCGCCACGTTCACCGCGTTCCCGGCGTTCGCCGCGTGCGCGCGGCGCGCGTTCTGCCGGCGCATTGCCTTCATCGCCAGCGGGTGCGCCCGATACCGGTTGCTGGGCTTCGAGGTTGCCGTCGATCAGTTCGGCCGATGCCGGCCGTGCCTCGCGGCCTTCGCCTTCGCGGCGCTCGCCGCGGCCACCGCGGCGCTGTTCGCCGTCGCGCGGGCCGCGTGCTTCACGGGGCTCGCGAGGTTCGCGGAGCTCGCGCGGCTCGCGTTGTTCGCGGGGTTCGCGCGGCTGGGCGGCTTCGCTGCGGATCTCGCTGCCGCGTCCTTCACGGCGCTCGCCTCCGCGGCCACCGCGGCGTTCGCCGTCGCGGCCACCGGAGCGGCTGCCGTTTTCACCGCGGCCTTCGCCGCCGCGGCCACCGCGGCGCTGTTCGCCATCGCGGGCGCCGCGCGCTTCGCCGTCGCGGCCCGGGCGGCCGCCATCACGGCGCGTGGGCTTCGGAGGCTCGACCGGGATCACGGCCGGCGCGGGCGCCGGTGCCGGCGTGCCGCCGAACCAGCTCTTGATGCGGGCGAAGAAGCCGGTCTCGGCCGGTGCCGGTGCGCTTGCGACGGGGGGCGCAACCGGTGCCGGGGCCACGGCGGCCGGGGCACGCGCCGGTTCGGGCCGGGGCGGCACCACGGGCGCGGGCGCATCGGGCAGAACGCCCTTGATGACCGGCGTCTGCTTGTTGGTGGGCTCCTGCGAGCGGCGCGTGACCGAGGTCGGGTCCTCGATCTCGTCGGCCATCTTGTAGCTGGCTTCGATGTGGTCCAGGCGCGGATCGTCGTGCTTCAGGCGCTCGAGCTTGTAGTTCGGCGTTTCGAGCGTCTTGTTCGGCACCATCAGCACGGTGACGCGCTGCTTGAGTTCGATCTTGGCGATCTCGGGGCGCTTTTCGTTCAGCAGGAACGAGGCCACTTCGACCGGCACCTGCACGTGCACGGCAGCCGTGTTGTCCTTCAGGCACTCTTCCTGGATGATGCGCAGGATCTGCAGCGCGCTCGATTCGGTGTCGCGGATGTGGCCCGAGCCGCCGCAGCGCGGGCAGGGGATCGACGAGCCTTCGCTGAGCGCCGGCTTCAGGCGCTGGCGGCTCATTTCCATCAGGCCGAACTTGCTGATCGAGCCGAACTGCACGCGGGCGCGGTCTTGCCGCAGCGCGTCGCGCAGGCGGCTTTCGACTTCGCGGCGGTTCTTCGACTCGTCCATGTCGATGAAGTCGATGACGATCAGGCCGCCCAGGTCGCGCAGGCGCATCTGGCGGGCCACTTCGTCGGCGGCTTCGAGGTTGGTGCGCGTGGCGGTTTCCTCGATGTCGCCGCCCTTGATGGCGCGCGCCGAGTTCACGTCGACCGAGACCAGCGCCTCGGTGTGGTCGATCACGATGGCGCCGCCCGAGGGCAACTGCACGGTGCGCGCATAGGCGGATTCGATCTGGTGCTCGATCTGGAAGCGGCTGAACAGCGCCGCGTCGTCGCGGTAGCGCTTCACGCGGGCGGCATGCTCGGGCATGACGTGCGCCATGAACTGCTGCGCCTGCTCGTAGATGTCGTCGGTGTCGATCAGGATGTCGCCGATGTCGTGATTGAAGTAATCACGGATGGCGCGGATGACGAGCGAGGATTCCTGGTAGATCAGGAAGGCGCCCTTGCCGCCCTTGGCCGCGCCGTCGATGGCGCTCCAGAGCTTGAGCAGGTAGTTCAGGTCCCACTGGAGTTCGGGCGCCGAGCGGCCGATGCCGGCGGTGCGCGCGATGATGCTCATGCCCTTGGGGTACTCGAGCTGATCCATCGCCTCCTTGAGTTCGGCGCGGTCGTCGCCCTCGATGCGCCGGCTCACGCCGCCGCCGCGCGGGTTGTTGGGCATCAGCACCACGTAGCGGCCGGCCAGCGAGATGAAGGTGGTGAGGGCCGCGCCCTTGTTGCCGCGCTCTTCCTTCTCGACCTGGACGACCAGCTCCTGGCCTTCCTTGATGACGTCCTGGATGCGCGCCTGGTTGGCGGAAACGCCTTCGGCGAAGTATTGCTTGGAGATTTCCTTGAACGGCAGGAAGCCGTGGCGGTCTTCGCCGTAGTCGACGAAACAGGCTTCGAGCGAAGGCTCGACGCGCGTCACGACGGCCTTGTAGATGTTGCCCTTGCGCTGTTCGCGCCCTTCGATCTCGATTTCGTAGTCGAGGAGCTTTTGCCCGTCGACGATGGCCAGGCGGCGTTCTTCGGCCTGCGTGGCATTGATCAGCATCCGCTTCATGATGCGTTGTCCTTATATGTATCGTTCTACCGGCCCATGACGGGCCAACGATGCACGGACGACGCCCGCGAAACGAGGGGAATTGCCGCTTGGCCCCGGATGTTGTCGCTGCCGCGCCGAGCGCGGACAGGCCTCTTGAGCGTCAGCTCAGGAAGACAACCGGGGTGGGGGCGCGTGGATGGGCGCGAGCCAGGTTCGGTGTTGAGCAGCTATCTTATTGATAGCTGGTTGCGCAATGGTGGCGCGCGGTGCGGATGACTCAATGCCTGAGGCCGCTGGCAGAAGCCAGGTGGGCCAGCGCAGGCACATTTGAATCAGCAGCATCAACACAAGGGACTCGCTTCGATCCGCCGGCAGCTTGGAAGCTGCAGGCTGGGTATTCCGTATCGGTGTTTCGTGGGTGTCGGCTTGACTTGGGCGCCACGCCTGCCACTTTGCGCAATTGCGCGGGGTTTGCAGGTTCGGCGCCAAAGCGGCATCGACCTCGCAGCATGGTCCTGGGCGTTTGACTGCAGTGATCTAAACTTCTGTCTAATCAAGCACTTACACGACCGCGCTGGTGAAAAACATTATAGGTGCGAAGCGAAGCCCCGCGGCCGCTCCAAATCCCGCAGTTCCAGATCCCGCAGTCCCAAAGGCTGCGGCGGACGCCGGCGCGCCGCATGCGGCCATCAGGTTCATCACCGTCGATGCGGAATCCGCGGGCCAGCGGCTCGACAACTTCCTGTTCCGCCACCTGAAGGGCGTGCCCAAGACGCATGTCTACCGGATCATCCGGTCGGGCGAGGTGCGCATCAACAAGGGGCGGGTGCAGGCCGAGACCCGCATCGAAGCCGGCGACGTGCTGCGGCTGCCTCCCATACGGATATCACCGCGGGCCGAAGAGGGCGCTGCGCCGCCCGCGCCGGCGCGCGAATTCCCGGTGCTGCTGGAGGACGACGCGGTGCTGGCCATCGACAAGCCCGCCGGCGTGGCCGTGCACGGCGGCAGCGGCGTGAGCTTTGGCGTGATCGAGCAGCTGCGGACGGCGCGCCCGGGCGCCAAGTTCCTCGAACTGGTGCACCGGCTCGACCGCGAGACCTCGGGCATCCTGCTGGTGGCCAAGAAGCGCAGCGCGCTCGTGGCGCTGCAAGACCAGTTCCGCGAACGCGAGACCGGCAAGACCTACCTCGCGCTGGTCGAGGGCGCCTGGCCTGCCAACAAGAAGGTGCTCGATGCGCCGCTCGCCAAGTACCTGCTGCCGGGCGACGGCGCGGGCGCCGGCGAACGCCGCGTGCGGGTGGTCGCCAAGGACCATCCCGATGCCATGCGGGCCGTGACGCTGGTGCGCGTGCTCGCGCGGCTCACGCTGCCGGGCGATGCCGCGCCGCTGTCGCTGCTGGCGGTCACCATCAAGACCGGCCGTACCCACCAGATCCGCGTGCACCTTGCATCGGCCGGCCATGCCATCGCGGGCGACGACAAATACGGCAACTTCGAGCGCCAGCGCGTGTTGCAAAAGCTCGGCCTCAAGCGCATGTTCCTGCATGCCTGGCGACTGCAGTTCACCCACCCCGCCACGGGCGAGCGCGTGGCGCTGCAGGCCGGCCTGCCGCCCGAGCTGCAAGCGTTGATGCCGCCCCAGGCGATCGAAGCGCTTGCCCAACATCCCACTCCCACGGCCAATGACTGATTCCTCCAGACCCCTGCGCTTCGACCTGATCGCCTTCGATTGGGACGGCACGCTCTACGACTCCACGCGGCTCATCGTGCGCTGCATCCAGGCGGCCGTGATCGACGTCGGCGGCGCCAAGCCGAGCGAGAACGACGCCGCATGGGTGATCGGCCTGGGCCTGGCCGAGGCCCTGGCGCGCGCCGCGCCCGATGTGCCGAAGGAAAAATACGCCGAGCTCGGTGCGCGCTACCGCTACCACTACCTGCAGCACCAGGACGACCTCGTGCTGTTCGACGGCGTGCTGCAGATGATCGACGCCCTGCGCGCGCGCGGCCACAAGCTCGCCGTGGCCACGGGCAAGTCGCGTCGCGGCTTGAACGAGGCGCTGAAGTCGGTCGCGCTGCGCGACCGCTTCGACGCCTCGCGCACCGCCGACGAAACCTTCGGCAAGCCGCACCCGCGCATGCTGCTCGAACTCATGGAGGAGCTCGAGGTGCCGCCCGAGCGCACCCTGATGATCGGCGACACCACGCACGACCTGCAGCTGGCGCTCAATGCCGGCTGCGCGAGCGTGGGCGTGAGCTATGGCGCGCACGAGCCCGAGAGCTTCGACGAACTGAAGCCGCTGTTCGTCGCCCACTCGGTGGCCAGCCTGGAGGCATGGCTTCTGGACAACGCCTGAAAATCGCGGCATGAGCGAAGAACAGCGCATTCCCCTGTGCAATGCCGCGGAGCTGGTCGAAGGCGGCCGGGCCGTCCCTTTCGATGTGGTCTATGGCGGCGAGACCTGCCGGGCCTTCGCTGTGCGCTTCGAAGGGCAGCCGCATGCCTACCTCAACCGATGCAGCCACGTGGCCATGGAGCTGGATTTCCAGCCCGACCGCTTCTTCGACGACAGCGGCCAGTGGCTGCTCTGCGCCACCCACGGTGCGGTCTACCGGCCGGACACCGGCGAATGCGCCGGCGGCCCATGCCGCGGCGGGCTCGTGAAGATCGCCCTCAGCGAACGTGACGGCGTGGTGCACTGGCATACTGCCTGGAACCTCCATCCCCTGATTTTTTGACAATGACCGACCCGAACCGCACGGAACCCGAAGGTTTTGATCCTTTTGAGCCGGCCACCCCCATTGCGTCCTCGCAGGGCGCGCCGAGAAACATGGCCAAAGACCCCACGCAGCGTCCCGGATGGGAGCGCGCAACGCTCGAGAAGCTCGCCTTCGCTTCGCTCAACGAGCAGAAGGCGGCGCGCCGCTGGAAGACCTTCACGCGCCTGTCGTGGCTCGCCTTCTTCATCTTCCTGGTTTGGCTCGCGATGTCGCGCAACGCGCCGAGCGCCGCCAAGACCACGGCCCACACGGCGGTGGTCGAGATCAAGGGCGAGATCGCCAACGGCGGCGACGCCAGCGCGGAATTCGTGGTGGCGGCCATGAAGACGGCCTTCGAGGACGAGGGCGCCAAGGGCATCGTGCTGCTCATCAATTCGCCCGGCGGAAGCCCCGTGCAGGCGGGCATCATCAGCGACGAGATCAAGCGCCTGAAGGCCAAGCACAAGAAGCCGATCTACGCGGTGGTCGAGGAAACCTGCGCCTCGGCCGCGTACTACATCGCGGCCGCCACCGACAAGATCTTCGTCGACAAGGCCAGCATCGTCGGCAGCATCGGCGTGCTGATGGACGGCTTCGGCTTCACCGGCGTGATGGAAAAGGTCGGCGTCGAGCGCCGGTTGCTGACGGCCGGCGAGAACAAGGGCTTCCTCGACCCGTTCAGCCCGATGAGCGACGCGCAGCGCGCCCATGCCCAGGCCATGCTGAACCAGATCCACGCGCAGTTCATCAACGTGGTGAAAAGCGGGCGCGGCGACCGGCTCAAGCTCGACACCCCGGGGCTTTTCAGCGGCCTCTTCTGGAGCGGCGAACAGGCCGTCGAATTCGGCTTGGCCGACCAGCTGGGCAATGTCGACTTCGTAGCGCGCGAAGTCATCAAGGCCGAAGAGGTCACCGACTACACCCGGCGCGACAACGTGGCCGAGAAACTTGCGAAGAAATTCGGCGCCGCCATGGGCGCGGCCACCGTCCGCTCGCTGCAGTCCGCCACGCCGGCGCTGCGCTGAGGCCGGCGGCCAGTCGCTTCAAGACCGTTTGCCGTCCTCGCCCGTGAGGCGGGCCGAGGCCGCCAGCGCCGCGGCAAAGACCACGACCACATAGAGCGCGGCCGTCAGCGAGCTGGCCCGCGCGAGCAGGCCGATCACCGCCGGGCCGGCCATGAAACCCAGGTAGGCCACGGCCGAGACGGCGGCAATGCCGATGGCGGGTTCAACGCCGGGCACGCGCGCCGAGGCGCCGAACAGGATCGGCACTACGTTCGCAAAACCGATGCCGACGCCCGCGAAGCCGAGCAACGCGAGCCAGGGCAGGTCGGTCAG
Source organism: Variovorax sp. VRV01 (assembly GCF_014852545.1). Taxonomy (NCBI): domain Bacteria; kingdom Pseudomonadati; phylum Pseudomonadota; class Betaproteobacteria; order Burkholderiales; family Comamonadaceae; genus Variovorax; species Variovorax sp. VRV01. Next base: position 84,305 of record NZ_JACVBS010000018.1, on the reverse strand, counting down.
CAGCACCAGCGCCATGGCCACGGCCGCCAGAATGCCGCTGCCGCGTAGCAGCGCCGTCGGCGAGAAGCGCGCGCGCATGGCGTCGCCGCCGAAGCGCGCCGCCGCCATGGCGGCGGAGAAGCTCGCGTAGGCCAGCGCGGCCTGCTTTTGCGGGCTGCCGAGTTCCTGCTGCATGTAGAGCACGCTCCAGTCGTAGATGGCGCCTTCCGCAATCAGGCCCAGCGCGGCGAGCACGCCAAGCACCGCCAGCGTGCCGCGGGGCAGCCGGAAGCGATGGTCCGCCGGGGCGGCATCACTCGCGGCGGGCGGCCTGGGCAGCATGCGCGTCGACGCGACGGCAACCACCAGCACCATTGCCGCTGCCACCCACAGCAGATGCGCCTGCGCCCCGAGCCCGGCGGCCAGTGCCGCGCTGCCGCTCGCGGCGCCGGCCATGCCACCCAGGCTGAACATGCCGTGCATGCCGCTCATCAGGGGCTTGCCGCCGTGCAGCTCCAGCTGCGCCGCCTCGGTGTTGATGGCCACGTCGAACACGCTGGTCACCAGGCCGAAGACCGCCAGCAATGCCAAAAGGAAAAGATAGCCCGGCATCGCGATCAGGCCGGCAAGCAGCAGGGCATAGACGCAGCCGCAGAGCGCGGCCATGCGCCGCGGGCCGTGGCGGCCGATCCAGCGGCCGGCGCTGGTCAGCCCGAACATCGCGCCGGCGCCGGCCGCGAGCAGCGCCAGCCCGAGCTCGGCTTCGTCGATGCCGTAGTGCGCCTTGACCGTCGGAACATGCACGCCCCAGGTCGCAAAGATGAATCCGGACGAAAAGAACTGCGCGCGCGAGGCCCAGCGCGTGCCGGCGGTCACCCCCATCGTCAACGCCCGATCGCGAACACGGCCGGCAGGCGTTCGTCCAATGTGCCCGGCTGCGCCTTGGCGCGCCAGGATTTCACGGTTTCGCTGCGCACGTGGGCGCTGGCGAGCGTCAGGCCGCGTGCTACCGCGAGCCGGGTGTTGTGCTGCAGCGTTTGCACCAGCGCCTGCAGCAGCGCGGCGTTGCGGTAGGGCGTTTCGATGAACAGCTGCGTCTGGCCCGTCTTGAGCGCCAGCGCCTCGAGCTCGCGGATGCGCACCTGGCGCTCGCCGGCATCCTGCGGCAAGTAGCCGACGAAGGCGAAGTTCTGCCCGTTGAGGCCGCTCGCAGCCAGCGCCAGCAGCAGCGAGACGGGCCCGGTGAGCGGCACCACGGCAATGCCCAGGTCATGCGCGGCGCGCGCCACCGAGGAGCCGGGGTCGGCCACCGCCGGCATGCCGGCCTCGCTCAGCAGGCCGACGTCGTGGCCTTCGAGCGCGGCGGCCAGCAACGGGCGGGCATCGAACTGCCCCGCGTGGTCGCCCTTCTTGTGCACCTCGCGCGGCAGTTCGCGGATGTCCTGCGCCTGCAGCGGCGCCGCCAGTGGCGCGACGGCATCGATCCGCTTCAGGTAGGCGCGGGCCGACTTGGCGTTCTCGCAGATCCAGTGGGTGATCCCGGCGGCGGCCTGGATCGTGCCCAGCGGCAGGGCGTCCTGCAGCGGCGCCTGGGTGTCGCAGCCGAAGTCGAGCGGCGCGGGAACGAGGTAGAGCTTGCCGTGCGTCACAGGAGTTCGACCCCCGCGGCGCGCAGCATCCGGCAGGTGCGGATCAAGGGCAGGCCGACCAGCGCCGTCGGGTCGTCGCTGTCGATCGCGCTCAGCAAGGCGATGCCGAGCCCTTCGCTCTTCGCGCTGCCTGCGCAGTCGTACGGCTGCTCGGCCTGCAGGTACTGCTCGATGGCGGCATCGCTGAGTTCGCGGAACACCACCCGCACCGGCGCCAGGTCGCGCTGGACGAAGCCGGTGGCCTCGCAGACCACGGCCACCGCGGTCTGGAACACCAGTGTCTGGCCGCGCATCCGGCGCAGTTGGGCCGTGGCGCGCGCGTGGTCGCCGGGCTTGCCGAGCGCCTCGCCCGCCAACTCGGCCACCTGGTCCGAGCCGATGACCACGGCTTCCGGAAAGCGTGCGGCCACGGCGCGCGCCTTTTCGAGCGCCAGCCGCTCGGCCAGCTCGCGCGGCGTTTCGCCGGCCAGCGCCGTTTCGTCGACTTCGGGTGCCTGTACATCGAAGGACAGGTGCAGGCGGTTCAGCAGTTCGCGCCGGTAGCGCGAGGTCGAGGCGAGGATCAAGGGGCGTTGCATGGGCCAGATTGTGCGGGAGCCGCGCAAAACCCTCGGGCATGCCTTTGGGGGTGACGCGGCCGGCGCGCTAGACTGGCGCGGATGAAGAGAGAATTTGCCCCCCAACGGCTCGACGTGGCCGGCTTTGCCGCCGCTGCCGCCACCCTGGACGCCACCGACCCGGTTCCGAGCTATGTGCGCCTTGCCGCCGAACTGGCGGCTCCGGCGCCCGATGCCGTGGTCCGCTGGACGGCGACCGGCGAAGAACGCCCGGGCGCCGACGGCAAGGCCGTGCCCTGGCTGCACCTGGAAGCCGAAGCGACCGTGCCGCTGACCTGCCAGCGCTGCCTGACGCCTGTGGAGACGCCGCTGGTGGTGGACCGCTGGTTCCGCTTCGTTGCCGACGAGGCCACGGCGGAGGCCGAAGACGAGGAGTCCGAGGAAGACCTGCTCGTCGTGAGCCGGGACTTCGACCTGCCCACCCTGATCGAAGACGAGCTCCTGATGGAGATTCCCGTCATGCCCGTGCACGAGGTCTGCCCGGTCCCGGTGCGGCTCTCTTCCAGCGACGATGACTTCCAGGCGGCCGAAGAGGCCAAGCCGAACCCCTTCGCGGTGCTCGGCGCGTTGCGTTCGCGCAAGCCGGAAGAGGGCAAGTAGCCCTTTTTCGCCGCCTGGGCTATAATCATGGGCTTCGCGCGCGCCGCCGTGAGCAGCAAGACAGACAAGGGCATTCCATGCATGCCCCTGGATTGCCACCGCAAGAGAGCGCATCCAATCACTCACCTAACAGTCCAGGAGCCATCATGGCCGTCCAGCAAAACAAGAAGTCGCCTTCCAAGCGCGGCATGCACCGTTCCCACAATGCGCTGGTCGTGCCCGGCATTGCCGTTGAGCCGACCACTGGCGAAACGCATCTGCGCCACCACATCAGCCCCAACGGTTTCTACCGTGGCCGCCAGGTGCTCAAGAACAAGTCCGAAGCCTGATCTCGCATCCCAAGGCCGAGGCCCGAAGCTACTTTTGCCGTAGCGTCGGGCCTTTGTTTTGATGGCTACGCCTTCTTTCCCCGAATCCACTGCTGCGCCTTCCGCAATCACGCTCGCCGTGGATTGCATGGGAGGCGACCATGGGCCGCGCGTCACGCTTGCGGCCTGCCGCGCGTTCCTCGAGCGGCACAGCGAAGCCTCGTTGCTGCTGGTCGGCGCGCCGGCTGCGCTGGCAGGCTTTGCCGCGCATCCGCGCGCCCGCATCGTCGCGGCCAGCGAGGTGGTGGGCATGGACGACCCGATCGAAATCGCCCTGCGCAAGAAGAAGGATTCTTCGATGCGCATCGCGATCCAGCAGGTCAAGGATGGTGCCGCCCAGGCGGCCATCTCGGCCGGCAACACGGGCGCCCTCATGGCCATTGCCCGCTACCTACTCAAGACGCTCGACGGCATCGATCGTCCGGCCATCGCTCCTCAGCTTCCCAACGCCAAGGGCGGCGCCACCACGGTGCTCGACCTGGGCGCCAACGTCGATTGCGACGCGGAAGACCTGCTCCAGTTTGCCGTGCTCGGCTCGGCGCTGGTTTCGGCGCTCACGGGCAACGAGGCGCCTTCGGTCGGCCTGCTCAACATCGGCGAAGAGGCGATCAAGGGCAGCGAAACGATCAAAAAGGCCAGTCAACTGCTGCGTACGGCCGCCAACTCGAAGGATCTGAACTTCTACGGCAATGTGGAAGGTAACGATATTTTCAAGGGCACGACCGATATCGTCGTTTGTGACGGTTTTGTCGGAAACGTGGCGCTGAAGGCCAGCGAAGGCGTGGCCTCGATGATCGGTGAGTTCATCCGCGTGGAATTTTCGCGGAGCATTTTCACGAAAGCGGCGGCAATTGTTGCCTATCCGGTTCTAAAAGCGTTTAAAAACCGGCTCGATCACCGCCGGTACAACGGTGCGGCCCTCTTGGGCCTGCGTGGCCTGGTTTTCAAGAGCCATGGCTCGGCCGACGAAGTGGCTTTCGGCCATGCGCTGGATCGCGCTTATGATGCCGCTCGCAACAACCTGCTCGATCGCGTGCGGGCCCGCATCGCTCACGCCGCGCCATTGCTCGCGCGGCAGGAGCCCGCGGTGCCAGCCGACGCGACGGCCCTTCACGTTTGATGAGCCCTTATTCACGCATCACCGGCACCGGCAGCTACCTGCCGCCGCGCCGGGTGACCAATGACGACCTTGCCAAGGAATTGGCAACGCGCGGCATCGAAACCTCGAACCAATGGATCGTCGAGCGCACCGGCATCCATGCGCGGCACTTCGCAGCGCCCGAGGTCACGAGCAGCGATCTCGGCCTCGAGGCTGCCCGCCACGCTCTCGAAGCTGCGGGCCGCAAGGCGGAAGACATCGACCTGATCATCGTCGCGACCTCGACGCCCGACATGGTGTTTCCTTCGTCGGCGGCCATTCTCCAGAACAAGCTTGGCGTGGCCGGCTGTCCGGCCTTCGACGTCCAGGCGGTCTGCAGCGGCTTCGTCTATGCGCTGACCGTGGCCGACGCCATGATCCGCACCGGCACCGCGCGCTGCGCGCTGGTCGTGGGCGCCGAAGTGTTCTCGCGCATTCTCGATTTCAACGACCGCACCACCTGCGTGCTGTTCGGCGACGGTGCCGGCGCCGTGGTGCTCGAGGCCAGCGAGGAGCCGGGCATCCTGGCAAGCGACCTGCATGCGGACGGCAAGCACGTCGGCATTCTTTGCGTGCCGGGCCACGTCTCGGGCGGCAATGTGCTGGGTACGCCGCTGCTGCACATGGACGGACAGGCCGTGTTCAAGCTCGCGGTGCGCGTGCTCGAGGATGCCGCCCGCGCCACGCTGGCCAAGGCGGGCAAGACCGAGGCCGACATCGACTGGCTCATTCCGCACCAGGCCAACATCCGCATCATGGAAGGCACGGCCAGGAAGCTGAAGCTTCCGCGCGAGAAGCTCATCGTCACGGTCAACGAGCATGGCAACACCTCGGCCGCCTCCATTCCGCTGGCGCTCGACGAGGCGGTGCGGTCCGGCAAGGTGAAGAAGGGCGAAACCGTCATGCTGGAAGGCGTGGGCGGTGGCTTCACCTGGGGCGCGGTGCTATTGAATCTGTAGTGCATCGCGATGCCCCTCCGGGCTGCGATGCGACACGACGCTTTTGATAAAAATGAAATCCTTTGCTTTTGTCTTCCCGGGTCAGGGCTCCCAGGCCGTCGGCATGCTCGATGCCTGGGGCGATCATCCGGCCGTGGCCGAAACCCTGCGCGAAGCTTCCGAAGCGCTGGGCGAAGACATCGGCGGGCTGATCAAGAACGGCCCGAAGGAAGAACTGGCGCTGACCACCAACACGCAGCCGGTGATGCTGGTGGCCGGCGTTGCCGCCTGGCGCGCCTGGCTGGCCGAAGGCGGGCCCACCCCGTCGGTGGTGGCGGGGCATTCGCTGGGTGAATATTCGGCGCTGGTTGCGTCCGGCGTGCTGACGCTCGCGCAGGCCGCGCCGCTGGTGCGCTTTCGGGCGCGGGCCATGCAGCAGGCGGTGCCGGTCGGCGTCGGCGCCATGGCGGCGGTGCTGGGCATGGACGCCGCCAAGGTGGTGGCGGGCTGCGCGGAAGCCACGGCGTCCTTCGGTGCAGGCAGCGCCGAGATCGTCGAGGCGGTGAATTTCAACGATCCGATGCAGACCGTGATCGCGGGCAGCAAGGCGGCCGTCGACAAGGCCTGCGAGCTGCTCAAGGCCGGCGGTGCCAAGCGCGCGCTGCTGCTGCCGGTGTCCGCGCCCTTCCATTCGAGCCTGATGAAGCCCGCCGCCGAGGCATTGCGCGAAAAGCTCGCCACCCTCACGCTCGCTGCGCCGCAGATCCCGGTGCTCAACAACATCGACGTGGCGGTCGAGACCGATCCCGCGCGCATCCGCGACGCCCTCGTGCGCCAGGCCGCCGGTCCGGTTCGCTGGGTCGAAAGCGTGCAGGCCTTGAAACTGCGCGGCATAGCCTCCATCATCGAGTGCGGGCCGGGCAAGGTGCTGGCCGGCATGGTCAAGCGCATCGCCCCCGAGCTGCAAGCCGCGTCGGTGTACGACCCGGCAACGCTCGCGGACACCCGACAATCGCTCGCCGGCTGAACGGCGCGGGCCCAGACACTTCTTTTATGAGCATTCCCAAATTCGAAGGGCAGGTCGCCCTGGTCACCGGCGCATCGCGCGGCATCGGCGCAGCCATCGCGCTCGAGCTGGCGCAGCGTGGCCTCAAGGTGGTCGGCACCGGCACCACCGAGGACAGCGCGGCCAAGATCACTTCGGCGCTCAGCGCCTTCGACGGCCGCGGCCGCGCACTCGACGTGAACGACGCCGTCGCGGTCGAGGCTCTGATCGACGAGATCGTGAAGGCCTACGGCGCCATCCACGTGTTGGTCAACAACGCCGGCATCACGCGCGACACGCTCGCCATGCGCATGAAGGACGACGACTGGGACGCGGTGCTCGACACCAATCTCAAGGCCGTGTTCCGCCTCTCGCGCGCGGTGATCCGCCCGATGATGAAGCAGCGCTACGGCCGCATCATCAGCATCACGAGCGTGGTGGGCGCCTCCGGCAATGCCGGACAGGCCAACTACGCGGCAGCCAAGGCCGGCGTGGCGGGCATGACCCGCGCGTTGGCGCGCGAGCTGGGCAGCCGCAACATCACGGTCAACTGCGTGGCGCCGGGCTTCATCGAAACCGACATGACGGCCAGCCTGCCCGAGGCACAGCAGCAGGCGCTGCTGCAGCAGATCCCGCTGGGCCATCTGGGCAAGCCGGCCGACATCGCGCATGCAGTGGCCTATCTCGCATCTCCCCAGGCGTCCTACGTGACGGGGCAGGAACTGCACGTCAACGGCGGCATGCACATGTAGCCGCAAGGCGCAAACTTTTCCCGTACCGGGCGCACGGCAAATGCCACAATGCGCCCGGCTAAAATCCACTGTTACCTACAACCCTCAGAGGGAACCAAATGAGCGATATCGAAGCACGTGTCAAGAAAATCATCGCCGAGCAGCTCGGCGTGGAAGAGTCCCAAGTAACCAACGAGAAGGCCTTCGTGGCCGACCTCGGTGCAGACTCGCTCGACACGGTCGAACTGGTGATGGCACTCGAAGACGAATTCGGCATCGAGATTCCCGACGAAGACGCCGAGAAGATCACCACGGTGCAAAACGCCGTCGACTACGCCACCAAGAATCAAAAGGCCTGATCGGCCAGCTGACACTGCAACGACGGCCGGCGGCTCTTTTTTCAACCGCCCGCGCCGCTCGGCAGCTGTTCAGCGCTTCCAGAAAGGTTTGCCGGCATGACCAAACGCCGCGTCGTCGTGACCGGACTCGGTTGCATCGCTCCTGTCGGAAACACCGCAGCCGAATCCTGGGCCAATCTGCTGGCCGGGAAGTCGGGCATTGCGAACATTACCGCGTTCGATGCAAGCGCCTTCGCCTGCAAGTTCGCCGGTGAGGTCAAGGGTTTCGACATCACCCAATACATCTCGGAGAAGGAAGCGCGCCACATGGATCGCTTCATTCATCTGGGGCTTGCCGCCGCCATCCAGGCGGTGCAGGACAGCGGACTGCCGACCGGCGAAGCGCTGTCCTATGAGAAGGCCGTGCGCATCGGCTGCAACATCGGCTCGGGCATCGGCGGGCTGCCGATGATCGAAGAGACGCACGGCGAATACGCGAGCCGCGGACCGCGCCGCATTTCGCCGTTCTTCGTGCCGGCTTCGATCATCAACATGATCTCGGGCCACGTCTCGATCAAGTACGGCTTTAAGGGTCCGAACATCGCCGTCGTGACCGCCTGCACCACGGGCTTGCACGCCATCGGCACGTCGGCACGCATGATCGAATACGGCGACGCCGACGTCATGATCGCGGGCGGCGCCGAGTCGACCATTTCTCCGCTCGGCATCGGCGGCTTCACCGCGCCTCGCGCGTTGAGCACCCGCAATGACGATCCTGCCACGGCTTCGCGTCCCTGGGACAAGGACCGCGACGGCTTCGTGCTGGGCGAGGGCGCCGGTGTGGTCGTGCTCGAGGAGTACGAACACGCCAAGGCGCGCGGCGCCAAAATCTATGCGGAAGTCTCGGGCTTCGGCATGACCGGCGATGCGTACCACATGACCGCGCCTGACGTCGACGGCCCGCGCCGGTCGATGGCCATGGCGCTGGCCAATGCGGGCGTCAACCCCGACGAGGTCCAGTACCTGAATGCGCACGGCACCTCCACGCAGATCGGCGACGTCAACGAGACCAATGCGGTCAAGCTGGCTTTCGGTGATCACGCGAAGAAGCTCGTCGTCAATTCGACCAAGTCCATGACCGGCCACCTGCTGGGCGGCGCCGGGGGCATTGAATCGGTGTTCACGGTGCTCGCGCTGCATCACCAGAAGAGCCCGCCGACCATCAACATCTTCAACCAGGACCCGGAGTGCGACCTCGACTATTGCGCCAATCAGGCGCGCGATCTCAAGATCGATGTCGCGGTCAAGAACAACTTCGGCTTCGGCGGCACCAACGGCACGCTGGTGTTCAAGCGCGTTTGAATCTTGCTCTTCCATGTACAGCGCACCCTCGGTGACCTATCCGGTGGGGCGCTCGCGCGGTGCGACCCGGATCCTGATTGCCACCTGGGCCCTGGGCGCCTGCTGCGCAGGTCTCTCGTGCTATTTGATCGATAGTGTCGGCTGGCGCCAGCTGCTGCTGGTGCTGAGCGTCCTGTTTTCCGGCGCTGCGGCCGGACTTGGGCTGCGAAGCGACGGTGCCGGCGTGCTGCACTTCGACGGCCTGTGCTGGAGCCTGACGGGCGCCGATCGCGGCCGGGCCGTTCATGCGGCGCGCGCCGCGGTGGCGCTCGACCTGCAATCGCTGCTGCTGGTCCACCTGACCCAGCCGGGCCGCGCCGGACGATGGATATGGCTCGAACAGCGCGCCATGCCGGAGCGCTGGCGCGATGTACGCCGTGCGGTATATTCGCGCGCCCCGTCCGCCTCGCCTGCGGGCGAGCCGTGGCGAGCAACCGCGCCTGCCGATGCGCCCTGAACCTCCCCGATGACAACTTCTCCCCCGCCAGTGCCACCGGACTCCGGCTTGCCCGATGTGTCCGCCGAGGCGCCGCGCCCGGGCGAGGTCGACCTCCAACTGGTCCAGCGCACGGTCGCGGGCGACCAGAAGGCCTTCGAGCTGCTGGTCATCAAGTACCAGCGCCGGATCGAGCGCCTGATCGGGCGCATGGTGCGCGACGTCGACCTGGTCGAGGACATCGCCCAGGAAACCTTCATCCGGGCCTACCGCGCGCTCCATCAGTTCCGCGGCGACGCCCAGTTCTACACCTGGCTCTACCGGATCGCGGTCAACACCGCCAAGAAGGCGCTGGTCGACATGAAGCGCGACCCGACCATCTCCGAAAGCGCCCTGCGGCCGTCTTCTGACGAGGACGATGAAACTTACCGCCCTGGAAACGAACCAATCAGCGACGAAACCCCCGAATCAGTCTTGGCAGCCAACGAGATCGCCCAGGTGGTCGAGGCGGCCATGGAAGCATTGCCGCCCGAATTGCGCCAGGCGGTCACCCTGCGCGAGATCGAGGGCATGAGTTACGAAGAGATCGCCGAGGTCATGGATTGCCCGATCGGCACGGTGCGCTCGCGTATTTTCCGGGCGCGTGAGGCCATTTCGGCCAGGGTCAAACCGCTGCTGGACAACCAGTCCGGCAAGCGTTGGTAGGTAAGCAGGTGAATGAAATGAATCAGACGATGACGGTTCGTGAACAGGTGTCCGCACTGGCGGACGGTCATTTGCATGGCGAGGACTTTGCGCGGGCCATCGACACCGTCTGCGCGGAAGAAGACGCGCGCGGTGCCTGGCGCGCCTATCACCTGGTGGGCGACATCCTGCGCTCGGGTGCCCATTCGCCCTGCAGCGACAGCAATGCATTCCTGGCCCGCTTCCAGCAGCGCCTGGCCGCGGAGCCCGTGATCGCGGCACCGGTGCCGGCCGCGGCCCCCGCGGTGCTGACGGCGCGGCACAGGGCCGAGGCAGCCAACGAGCCGGTGTTTCGCTGGAAGCTGGTGGCCGGCGCCGCGTCGCTGGTGGCGGTGGCCGCGATCAGTTGGACCCTGGTCGGAAACGGCATCGGTGTGCCGTCGCCGGGTGCCCAGATTGCAGCAGCGCAGCCGCAGCCGGCCGCCAATTCCGTGCTGGCCGCCGCCGCCAATAGCCAGCTTCCGCCCACTGCCGCGCTCACGCCAACCCGCGTGATGGTCGGCAACGGCAGCCCGCAGGTCATGCTGCGCGACCCGCGCCTCGACCAGCTGCTCGAAGCGCACCAGCAAGCCGGTGGCGCATCGCAAATGCCCTCGGGCTTCCTGCGCAACGCGACCTTCGAAGGCCCTGCGCGCTGATCCGCGCCCGTCTCTCTCCAATGACCGTTCAGATGCCGATCTCCGCACGCGCGTTCGCGCTGGTGTTCGCTGCTTTTTGTTTTGCGCAGATCGCGGCCGCGCAGACCCGGCCCGGGCTGGCGAACGCCAAGGGGACGGCCTCGGCCCAGGCGGGCGATGCACCGCCCTCGATGAGCGTCGTCGAATGGCTGCAGCGCATGCACACGGGGGCCCGGCAGCGCAACTACGTCGGCACCTTCGTGGTGTCGGCCGCGGGTGGCGACCTGTCGAGCGCGCGCATCTGGCATGTGCGCGACGGCGACCTGCAGATCGAGCGCATCGAGGCGCTGTCGGGGCCACCGCGCTCCACGTTCAGGCGCAACCACCATGTGATGACCTTCCTGCCCGAGGCGAAGGTCGTGAAGGTCGAGAAGCGCGAAAACCTCGACCTGTTCCCCAATCTGCCCGACAAGCCCGATTCGTCGATCGGCGACTTCTACGACGTTCGCGCCGTCGGCAAGGACCGCGTGGCGGGCTTCGATGCCGACGTGGTGCAACTGGTGCCGCACGACGCACTGCGCTTCGGCTACCGCATCTGGAGCGAGCGCCGCTCCGGCCTCGTGGTGAAGCTGCAGACCGTGGACGCCGAATCCCGCGTGGTGGAGCAGTCGGCGTTTTCAGAATTGCAGCTCGACGCGCCGATCAAGGCGCAGGCGCTCGCGCAGATGATGACCAATACCAGCGGCTACCGCGTCGAGAAACTGGAACTCGAACGCACCAGCGCGCAGGACGAAGGCTGGGTGCTCAAGGCGCCGGTGGCCGGCTTCAAGCCGCGCAGCTTCTATCGGCGTCCGGCCGGCAGCGACAGCAAGGCGGGGCAGGACCGCACCGTCCAGTGGACCTTCTCCGATGGCCTGGCCTCGGTGTCGCTTTTCATCGAGCGTTACGATGAAAAGCGTGCGCCGCGTGATGGCGTGCTGACGATCGGAGCCACCAACGCCATTCGCCGGCGATTGCCCGAGCCGGCGAGCGACTGGTGGCTGACCGCTGTGGGCGAGGTGCCGCAGCAGACGCTCAATGCGTTCGCTCAAAGTCTCGCGCGCACGCGCTGACCCGCTGCGCCTGCGCTGTAGTAGATGGCGCTGAACCAAGTCCGTATCACCGACTCATAGCTCTTCTTCTTTTGGCCGCTCTGTTCTTTTGAAAGAAAACCGATGATGTTCAAAGTCGAGGGACACAAGCTTCGTTCCTATCTCTTCGCATTCGGCATGGCCTGCTCGGCTGCCGTGGGTTTCGTGCCGGCAGCGCCGGCCATGGCGCAGACGCGCGGATTGCCCGATTTCGCCGATCTGGTGGAGCAGGTGGGGCCGGCCGTGGTCGGTATCCGCACGGTCGAGAAAGTGGCCTCGGGCGGCGGCAGCGGCGAAATGGACGAGGAGATGCAGGAGTTCTTCCGGCGCTTCTTCGGGCAGCCGCTGCCGGGCAACCCGCGTCCGGGCCCGCGCCCGAACCGGCCGCAGCAGCCGCAGGAGGAAGAGCGCCCGCGCGGCGTGGGCTCGGGCTTCATCCTGTCGGCCGACGGCTATGTCATGACCAATGCGCACGTGATCGAGGATGCGTCCGAAATCCTCGTCACGCTGACCGACAAGCGCGAGTTCAAGGCCAAGCTGATCGGTGCCGACAAGCGCAGCGACGTCGCCGTGGTCAAGATCGAGGCGACCAGCCTGCCGGTGGTGAAGATCGGCGACATCTCGAAACTGCGCGTCGGCGAATGGGTCATGGCCATCGGTTCGCCCTTCGGCCTGGAGAACACCGTGACCGCCGGCATCGTGAGCGCGAAGCAGCGCGACACCGGCGACCTGGTGCCCCTGATCCAGACCGACGTGGCCATCAACCCCGGCAACTCGGGCGGCCCGCTGATCAACCTGCGCGGCGAAGTGGTGGGCATCAACAGCCAGATCTATTCGCGCTCGGGCGGCTACATGGGCATCTCGTTCTCGATCCCGATCGACGAGGCGATCCGCGTCAGCGACCAGCTGCGCGCCACCGGCCGCGTTTCGCGCGGGCTGATCGGCGTGACCATCGGCTCGGTCTCCAAGGACGTGGCCGAATCCATCGGGCTCGGCAAGGCGCGCGGTGCGCTCGTGAGCAGCGTGGTGCCGGGTTCGGCAGCCGACAAGGCCGGCGTGCGCGAGGGCGACATCATCACCAAGTACGGCGACAAGCTCATCGAAACCCCCAGCGACCTGTCGCGCTCGGTGGCCAGCACCAAGCCCGGCTCAAAGAACACGCTGACGGTGTTCCGCAACGGCAGCACGCGCGAGCTCTCGGTGACCGTGGCCGAGGGCGATCCGGAAGCCAAGCCGGCCGGCAAGCGCCAGCCCGAACGCGAGGAGCCGCAGGCCAAGCCGTCGGCGGCCGGCAAGGCGCTCGGCCTGGTGGTCAGCGACCTGACCGAGGCCCAGAAGAAGGAGCTCAAGATGCGCGGCGGCGTGCGCATCGAGTCGGCGAGCGATGGCGCTGCGCGGGCCGGCCTGCGCGAAGGGGACGTGATCCTGGCCGTGGGCAACATCGAGGTCTCGAGTGTCAAGGAATTCGAGTCCGCGGTCGCCAAGGCCGACAAGGGCAAGCCCCTGAGCGTGCTGTTCCGCCGTGGCGAGTGGGCCCAATACGCCCTGATCCGCCCAGCACGCTGATCCGGCCTTTTCCGTCAAGTGGCCCCACCCGTCACTCGGGTTTGGGGCCTTTTTTTGAGGTGTTTGCGACGCTCGAGCGCCCGGTTTCAAAAAAAATTCCAGGCCAAAAGCGGGCGAGTTTTGTTTGTATTCACTAACTTATGAGGAGGCTTAGGACGATTTTCGGTAGAATAGAAGCCATTGGGCGGCGGGTCCGCGCATAAGGGGAGAGCTTTCCTCCACCATGCGAGATGTCAGACAGCAGTCCACCGGCGCTCCACAGATCGCCCACAAGTTGTTCATGGAGTGCTCCACCGATCTTGTGGATAAGTTGTTTATATCTTTGATGTTGTGGACCTGCAACGACCCGTTTTGACCCTGTCCCCGGATGTACGTGCCTCCCTTTTTGCCTACAATGAAGTTCCAACTACTGCAGTTGCCATTGCTTGTTGGTTCAGGGCGCGTCTCCAGAAGACGCGCCCTTTTTTCTTGCCTGTCGCACTCTGCGCACGAGCCAATTCAAGTACTTAAGCGTTCCCGTTGATGAATCACATCAGAAATTTTTCGATCATTGCGCACATCGATCACGGCAAGTCGACGCTCGCGGACCGCCTGATCCAGCGTTGCGGCGGCCTCGCGGAACGCGAGATGGAAGCGCAGGTGCTCGACTCGATGGACATCGAAAAAGAGCGTGGGATAACCATCAAGGCGCAGACCGCCGCGCTGCACTACAAGGCACTCGATGGGCAGGTCTACAACCTCAATCTGATCGACACGCCGGGCCACGTCGACTTCTCTTATGAAGTGAGCCGCTCGCTGTCGGCGTGCGAAGGTGCGCTGCTCGTCGTCGATGCATCGCAAGGCGTCGAAGCGCAGACCGTGGCCAACTGCTACACCGCGCTCGACCTCGGCGTCGAGGTGGTGCCGGTGCTCAACAAGATGGATCTGCCCAATGCGGATCCCGACAACGCACGCAGCGAGATCGAGGACGTGATCGGCATCGACGCGACCGATGCCATTCCGTGTTCCGCCAAGACCGGCCTGGGCATCGACGAGATCCTCGAAGCCATCGTGCACAAGATGCCTGCGCCGCGCGGCAATCCCGACGGCCCGCTGCGCGCGATGATCGTCGACAGCTGGTTCGATCCCTACGTCGGCGTGGTCATGCTGGTGCGCGTGGTGGATGGCCGCCTGGTGAAGGGCGAGCGCATCAAGATGATGGCGTCCGGCGCCATGTACAACGCCGACAACATCGGCGTCTTCACGCCGGCCAACGAACCGCGCGCGTCGCTCGAGGCCGGCGAGGTGGGCTACATCATCGCGGGCATCAAGGAACTGCAGGCCGCCAAGGTCGGCGACACCGTGACGCTGATCAAGCCGGGCACGGGCGGCGCGGCCGCCACCGCCACCGAGGCGCTGCCGGGCTTCAAGGAAATCCAGCCGCAGGTGTTTGCCGGCCTCTATCCGACCGAGGCCAGCGAGTACGACTCGCTGCGCGACGCGCTCGAAAAGCTCAAGCTCAACGATTCATCGCTGCGCTACGAGCCCGAGGTGAGCCAGGCGCTGGGCTTCGGCTTCCGCTGCGGCTTTCTCGGCCTGCTGCACATGGAGATCGTCCAGGAGCGCCTGGAGCGCGAGTTCGACCAGGACCTGATCACCACCGCGCCGAGCGTGGTCTACCAGGTGGTGCGCAACGACGGCGAAGTCATCATGGTCGAGAACCCGTCCAAGATGCCCGACGTCGGCAAGATGAGCGAGATCCGCGAGCCGATCGTCACCGTGCATCTCTACATGCCGCAGGAATACGTCGGGGCGGTGATGACGCTGGCCAACCAGAAGCGCGGCGTGCAGATGAACATGGCCTACCACGGCCGCCAGGTGATGCTGACCTACGAGATGCCGCTCGGCGAAATCGTGCTCGACTTCTTCGACAAGCTGAAGTCGGTGAGCCGCGGCTACGCCTCGATGGACTACGAGTTCAAGGAATATCGCGCGTCCGACGTGGTCAAGGTCGACATCCTGCTGAACGGCGAAAAGGTCGATGCGCTGTCGATCATCGTGCACCGCAGCCAGTCGCAGTACCGCGGCCGGGCGGTGGTCTCGAAGATGCGCGAGATCATTTCGCGCCAGATGTTCGACGTGGCGATCCAGGCGGCCATCGGGGTCAACATCATCGCGCGTGAGACAATCAAGGCGCTGCGCAAGAACGTTCTAGCCAAGTGCTACGGCGGCGACATCACCCGCAAGAAGAAACTGCTCGAGAAGCAGAAGGCGGGCAAGAAAAGAATGAAGCAGATCGGCTCGGTCGAGGTCCCGCAAGAGGCCTTCCTCGCGATTCTGCAAGTCGAAGACTGATCTCAAAAATGGCATTCATCACTTCCCTGGTCCTCGCGGCCTTCGCCGGCTATGTCGGTGCCTGGTACTTTGGTGCCATCGAGGGCAATTTCGCGCTCTTGCTGTTCCTGGCCACAGTGGTCACCGGCCTGTACTGGCTGGCCGAGCGCTTCTACTTCCTGCCTCGGCGCGAGCGCGCCGCCGCGGCGCTCGAGGCCTCCCTGAGCGAGCGCAACGCGCGCCTGGCCGGCCAGGGCATCACGCAGGTCGACACCGTCGACGCCAAGGCCAGCGAGCGGCTGCGGATGCAGCCCTGGTGGCTCGACTGGACGGCGGGGCTCTTCCCGGTGATCCTGGTGGTGTTCCTGCTGCGCTCGTTCCTGTACGAGCCCTTCAAGATTCCGTCGGGTTCCATGATGCCCACGCTGCTCACGGGCGACCTGATCCTGGTGAACAAGTTCACCTACGGCCTGCGCCTGCCGGTCATCAACACCAAGATCACCGAGGGTACGCCGCTGGCGCGCGGCGACGTGGTGGTGTTCCGCTACCCGCCCAAGCCGAGCATGGACTACATCAAGCGCGTGGTCGGCATCCCGGGCGACGAGGTGGCCTACCTGAACAAGAAGCTCACCATCAACGGCCAGCCGGTGTCCAAGAACCCGATGCCCGACTATCTCGACAGCGAGTCGATGCGCCTGCTCAGGCAGTTCAGCGAAGACCTCGGCGGCAAGCAGCACAGGCTGCTCAACGACGATGCCGGTCCGGCTTTCGTGCAGGGCGCGACCGACTTTCCGTACCGCGAGAACTGCCGCTACTCCGTCGAAGGCGTGGTGTGCAAGGTGCCGGCCGGCAACTACTTCATGATGGGCGACAACCGCGATAATTCGGCGGACTCCCGTTTCTGGGGCTTCGTTCCGGACAAGAACATCGTGGGCAGGGCGTTCTTCGTCTGGATGAACTTCGGCGACCTGGGTCGTATCGGTCCATTCCAATAAGCAGTCAGCATTGTTCGAGGGGTAAGAGGGCATGAGAACAAATCGGTCCATCCGCAGCAGGGCCGCGCACCAGCGCGGCATCTCGTTCATCGGTCTGGTGTTTGTCGCCGTGGTGCTGGGTTGCGTCGGCGTCGTCGTCGCGCAGGTCATCCCGACGCTGATCGAATGGCAGGCCATCGACAAGGCCGCCAACAAGGCCAAGGAAGGCACCACCGTGCCCGAAGTGCGCGCCATCTTCGATCGGGCCCAGGCCATCGACGACTTCCAGTCGGTCTCGGGCAAGGACCTCGACATCAAGAAGGTCGGCGACAAGGTGGTCGTCTCGTATGCCTACGAGCGCGAGATTCCCTTGTTCGGGCCGGCCTACCTGGTGCTCAAGTACAAGGGCCAGACCCGCTGAACGCGGCGACACGCAAGGTGGACGGCGGCCTCACGGCGCTGCAGGAGCGCCTCAAGCATTCGTTCTCCGACGCGCGGCTGCTCCAGCTCGCGCTCACGCACCGCAGTTTTTCGGCCGACCACAACGAGCGCCTGGAGTTCCTCGGCGACTCGGTGCTCAACCTCGCGGTCTCGCACCTGCTCTACACTCGCCTCTCGGCCCTGCCCGAAGGCGACCTGTCGCGCGTGCGGGCCAACCTGGTCAAGCAGGACACCCTGCACCGCCTGGCGCTGGAACTGCAGCTGTCGCCGCTGCTGCGGCTCGGCGAGGGCGAGGCGCGCTCCGGCGGGCCCAACCGGCCCTCGATCCTGGCCGACGCGCTCGAAGCGCTGATCGGCTCGGTCTACCTCGATGCCGGCTTTTCGGCCGCCGAGGCGCTGGTGCGGCGGCTCTACGAGTCGGTCGAGATCAATCCGCGCATGGACGCGGTGGCCAAGGATCCGAAGACCGAATTGCAGGAATGGCTGCAGGGTCACAAAATGAAGCTGCCGGTGTACCGCGTGGCGGCCACGCTCGGCGCAGCGCACAAGCAGACCTTCGATGTCGAGTGCGAGGTGCCGGAGCTGGGCCTGCGCGAACGCGGCATCGGTGGTTCGCGACGTGCCGGCGAGCAGGCTGCCGCGGCGGCCATGTTGATCCGGCTCAAGGCACGCGGGGCCGCGTGAAACCAGAATGAACGACGCTATCAATTCAGCAGCAGACTCCCAGGGCCCGGCGGGCGATACGGGCGCAAGCGGCCCTCAGCATTGCGGCCTGATCGCCATCGTCGGCAAGCCCAA
Organism: Variovorax sp. VRV01; assembly: GCF_014852545.1. Classification (NCBI taxonomy): domain Bacteria; kingdom Pseudomonadati; phylum Pseudomonadota; class Betaproteobacteria; order Burkholderiales; family Comamonadaceae; genus Variovorax; species Variovorax sp. VRV01. The sequence continues at coordinate 66,482 of NZ_JACVBS010000018.1, read as the reverse complement.
CGTGGGCAAGTCGACGCTGCTCAATGCGCTGGTGGGCCAGAAGATCAGCATCACCTCGCGCAAGGCGCAGACCACGCGGCACCGCATCACGGGCATGCGCACGCTGGGCGCCACGCAGTTCGTGTTCGTCGATACGCCGGGTTTCCAGACCCTGCATGCGAACGCGCTGAACAAATCGCTCAACAAGACCGTGCAGGGTGCGGTCGGCGACGTGGACCTGATTCTTTTCGTGGTCGAGGCCGGCAGTTTCACGCCGGCCGACGAGCGGGTGCTCAAGCTGCTCGGCAAGGGCATTCCGACCGTGCTGCTGGCCAACAAGCTCGACAACGTTCACCGCCGCGGCGACATCGCGCCTTGGCTGCAGAGCATGCAGGCAAAGCACTCCTTCGCCGAGTTCGTGCCCATGTCGGCCAAGAACCCGAAGGACGTCGAGCGCCTGTTCGGCATCTGCGAGAAGTACCTGCCCGAACAGCCCTGGTTCTACGCCGAGGACGAGCTCACCGATCGCAGCGAGAAGTTCCTCGCGGGCGAGCTGGTGCGCGAGAAGCTGTTCCGCCTGACCGGCGACGAGCTGCCCTACACCTCGACCGTGATCATCGACAAGTTCGAGGAAGAGCCGCCGCAGAAAAAGGGCCAGAAGCGCCTGCTGCGCATCGCGGCCACCATCGTGGTGGAGCGCGACGGCCACAAGGCCATGGTGATCGGCGACAAGGGCGAGCGCATCAAGCGCATCGGCATGGAAACCCGGGTCGAGCTCGAGAAGCTGGCCGACGCCAAGGTTTTCCTCGAACTGTGGGTCAAGGTGCGGTCCGGCTGGGCCGACGACGAAGCCCGCGTGCGCTCGTTCGGCTACGAATGAAGTGGCAACTGCCCACCGCGTTTCGCACGAACCGGCGTACGTGCTCCATCGCTACGACTGGAGCGAGTCGAGCCTGATCCTCGAGGTCTTCACCCGCCACCACGGGCGCATTGCGCTGGTGGCCAAGGGGGCGAAGCGGCCGAGCTCCAATTTCAGGCCGGTGCTGCTGCCGCTGCAGCCGCTGCAGCTCAACTACGGCGGCGACGCCGAGATCCGCACGCTCAAGGGCGCCGAGTGGATGGGCGGCCATGTCATGCCGACCGGGGAGGCGCTGCTCTCGGGCTACTACGTCAACGAACTGCTGCTGCGCCTGCTGGCGCGGGACGACGCTCATGAGGCGCTGTTCGATGCCTATGCGGGCGTGGTCCAGGTGCTGGCGGGCGACCACGCCGGCGCGCAAGCCGCCACCCAGGCCGCCGCGCTGCGCGCCTTCGAACTGCTGCTGCTGCGCGAAGTGGGCCTGCTGCCGTCGCTCGACGCGCAGACCCTCACGCTCGAACCGCTCGTGGCCGACGCCCGCTACACCCTGGTGCCGGAAGCCGGCCTGCGGCTGGCGGGCGAGGACGAGGCGGCGCTGGCCGGTGCCGACTGGCAGTCGCTGCAGGGCGTGCTCGACGATCGCGCGCCCTTCACGGCCACGCTGCGCGAGATCGCCACCATGAATGCCGGCAGCAACAGCGCCCTCAGGAACCAGCTGCGCGCCCTGCTCAACTACCATTGCGGTGTGTCCACGCTGCGCACGCGGCAGATGATGAGAGATTTGCAAGCCCTATGAGCACTTCCGGCCAATCCGCTACCACCTCGCTGTCGGTCAACCTCAACAAGGTGGCCCTGGTGCGCAATACGCGCGCTCTCGGCATTCCGAGCGTGCTCACCGCCGCCAAGGCCTGCCTTGCCGCCGGAGCGCAGGGCATCACCGTGCACCCGCGGCCCGACGAGCGCCACATCCGGCCGCATGACGTGAGCGACCTGGCCGCGCTGCTGGCCAGGGACTGGCCCGCGATCGAGTTCAACATCGAAGGCAACCCCTTCCACAACCTGATGGACTTCGTGCGCGCGTTGAAGCCGCACCAGGCCACCTTCGTGCCCGACAGCGAAACCCAGTCGACCAGCGACCATGGCTGGAGCTTCCCCGAAGACGCCGACCAGCTGCGCCCGCTGATTGCCGAAGCCCAGGCCCTGGGCGTGCGCGTGAGCCTGTTCATGGACCCCATTCCCGAAATGATGGCCGCAGCCAAGGCGGTGGGCGCCGACCGCGTCGAGCTCTATACCGAAGGCTATGCCGCATCGCGCGGCACGCCAAACGAGCAGGCCGTGCTGGCGCGCTATGTCGAAGCGGCACGCGCGGCGCAGGCGGCGGGCCTCGGCCTCAATGCGGGCCATGACCTGAGCCGCGACAACCTCACGCCGTTCCTGCGCGCGGTGCGCGGCGTCCAGGAAGTTTCCATCGGGCATGCCTTCATCGCCGATGCGCTCGAACTCGGCTACGCCGCCACCACCAAGGAATACCTGCGCTGCATCGAAGAAGCGCAGTGAACGCTGAAGCGGCATGATCTACGGCATTGGTACCGACATCTGCGACCTGCGGCGCATCGCCGCAACGTTCGAGCGCCAGGGCGAGCGCTTCGCCCACCGGGTGCTCAGCGACGCCGAATTCGCGGTCTGGAAGGCCCGCAGCGAGCGTTGGCCCAAGCGCGGCCTGAGCTACCTCGCCACGCGTTTTTCCGCCAAGGAGGCCTTCAGCAAGGCCATCGGCCTGGGCATGCGCATGCCGATGAGCTGGCGCCTGTGCGAGATCGCCAACCTGCGCAGCGGCAAACCGGTCATCGTGCTGCATGGCGAACTCAAGGAGTGGTTCGAGGCCAGGGGTCTCACGGCCCACGTCACCGTGACCGACGAAACCGAATATGCCGCGAGCTTCGTGGTAGTGGAGAAGCCATGACCGCCGGGCCCACCCGTTCCCATGCGCCGCTGATCATCGACGTGGCGGCCACCGGGCTGAACGAGGCCGACCGCCGGCGCATCGCCAACCCGCTGGTCGGCGGCGTGATCCATTTCGCCCGCAACTGGCAGGACCGTGCACAGATGAGCGCGCTCAATGCCGAGATCAAGGCGATCCGCCCCGACCTGCTGATCTGCGTGGACCACGAAGGCGGGCGCGTGCAGCGCTTTCGCACCGACGGCTTCACGCGCCTGCCCTCGATGCGCTCGCTGGGCGAGCTGTGGATGCGCGATGCCATGCGTGCCACGCAGGCCGCAACGGCCGCCGGCCAGGTGCTTGCCGCTGAACTGCGCGCCTGCGGTGTCGACTTCAGCTTTGCGCCGGTGCTCGACCTGGACTACGGCGGCAGCAGCGTGATCGGCGACCGCAGCTTCCACCGCGATCCGCGCGTGGTGGCGCTGCTGGCCAAGAGCGCGATGCACGGCATGCTGCAGATGGGTATGCGCAATTGCGGCAAGCACTTTCCGGGGCATGGCTTCGTCACCGCCGATTCGCACGTGGAAATCCCGGTCGACCGGCGCGGCCTCAAGGTCATCCTGGCCGACGATGCGCGGCCTTACGACTGGCTCGCAGGCACGCTCACGGCGGTGATGCCGGCGCACGTGATCTATCCGAAGGTCGACAAGCGGCCCGCGGGCTTTTCGTCCAGGTGGCTCAAGGACGTCCTGCGCAGCCGGCTGGCCTTCGATGGCGCCATCTTCAGCGATGACCTGAGCATGGAAGCGGGGCGCTACATCGATGGCGAGTTGCTGAGCTATGCCGACGCCGCGCTGGCGGCGCTCGATGCGGGCTGCGACCTGGCGATGCTGTGCAACCAGAGCATCGGCGATGGCCGGCCGCTCGACGAACTGCTCGATGGCTTTGCCGCGGCGGCCAGGGCGGGGCTCTGGCTGCCCGATGCGAAGAGCGAAGCACGCCGGCGGGCGCTGTTGCCGGAAACGCCGCCGCCCGACTGGAACGCGCTGGTCGATTCGGCGGGGTATCGGCACGCGAGGCAGGTGCTCGCGCAGGCCGGGCTCGCAGCGCCGCACGGCGCCTGAGGGAGGGTTAAGGCGTAGCCGGGGCCGGCAGCGAATTCGCCCACAGGCGCTCGCCGCCCGCATCCAGGTGCGTCAGGTACAGCCGGACATCGAATTCGAGCCGGTGGTAGTCCGGCTCCATGTGCTCGCAGAGCGCATAGAAGCTCTTGTCGTGGTCCCGCTCCTTCATGTGCGCGAGCTCGTGGACCACGATCATGCGCAGCCATTCCAGCGGCACTTCCCTGAACAGGCTCGCCACCCGGATCTCGCGCTTGGTCCTGAGCTTGCTGCCCTGCACGCGCGAAACGGTGGTGTGGGTGCCGAGCGCATTGCGGATCACATGCAGCTTGCTGTCGAACGCCACCTTGGAAAGGGGCGGGGCCTTGCGCATGAAATCGCTCTTGAGTGCGCTCACGTAGTCGTAGAGTGCTCGATCCGTCTGCACCTCGTGCAGGGGGCCGGGATAGCGCTTGCGCAGCAGGGGAGCGAGCCCTTCGGTGGCGACCAGCTGCTGCACCTGCGCCAGCAGCGTGGGTGGGTAGCCCGCGAGGTATTTCATGCCACCGGTCCCGCGCAGGCGAGCCCGGTTGCCACGCCGCCGAACAGGTCGCCTTCGACGAGGGTCACGCCCGCGAAGCTCCTGCGCAAGGCCTGCTGGAACGGCCGCAGCGCCGAGGAGCCGCCCGTCAGGTAAATCGCGTCGAGGTCGCCGCTGCGCAGCCCGGCGCGCTTGACGCAGGCGTGCGCGCAGGCAATCACGTTCTCGAGCAGCGGAGAAAGCTGCTGCGCCATGTCGGCGGGCGAGAGCGAGGCGGCCAGGCCCGTTTCGGCGCACGAGAGGTCGATGGCGGTGGCCGCATCGTTCACCGAGGCATCGATCTTCGCCTGCTCGACCTCGCTCGCGATGCGGTGGCCGTGCCGCTCTTCGAGCACCGTCATCAGCCGGTCGTGCAGCCGCGTGTCGCTGTAGCTGGTGCGCAGGTCCTTCGCCTGCCGCACCGCCTTGGCGGCATAGAGCCAGTTGATCAGGTGCCAGGACGATAGCTCGAAGAACACCTTGCTCGGCACTTCGCGCCCCTGCGCGCCTGTATGGCGAAAGCCGAATTCCGGCATGACGCGGTCGAGGTTGAGTCGCTGGTCGAAGTCGGTGCCGCCGATGTGCACGCCGCTGGTGGCCAGCACGTCGCTGCTGCGGTCCTCGCGCGCGGCGCGGTCGGGTCCGACGCGCACGACGGTGAAGTCGGAGGTGCCGCCGCCAACGTCGACGATCAGGACCAGCGACTCCTTCGCGATGCGCTGTTCGTAGTCGAAGGCCGCGGCAATCGGCTCGAGCTGAAAGGCGATGTCGCGGAAGCCGGCCGCGCGGGCCGCGTGGCGCAGGCTTTCTTCGGCGCGCTCGTCGCGTTTGGAATCGTCATCGACAAAGTGCACGGGCCGGCCAATCACCACGCGCTCGGGCACCCGGCCCAATTCGCGGCCCGCGCGCACCGCGAGCTCGCGCAGGAAGCGCGCGATGATGTCCTCGAAGCTCACGAGGCCGTCATAGATGGCCGTTTTCTCCTGCATCAGCGCGCTGCCGAGCAGGCTCTTCAGCGAGCGCATCAGGCGGCCTTCGACGCCCGCAAGGTAGAGCGCCACCGCCTCGCGGCCGAAATGCGTCGTGCGGTCTTCGGCGTTGAAGAAGATCGCGGTCGGCAGCGTGGTGGCCGCGCCTTCGATGGGCAGCAGCCGGGCCGCGCCGTCGACCTGGCAGGCCACGGCGGAATTGGAGGTGCCGAAGTCGATGCCGATCGTCGGCAGCGACGACGGTGACTTCACGCTCAAGATTCCCTGCGCAGCGCCGGGAACAGGATCACGTCGCGGATGCTCGGCGAATCGGTCAGCAGCATCATCAGCCGGTCGATGCCGATGCCGCAGCCACCGGTGGGCGGCATGCCGTACTCGAGCGCACGCACGAAGTCGTGGTCGTAGAACATGGCTTCGTCGTCGCCACTGTCCTTGGCGGCCACCTGCGCGTTGAAGCGCGCGGCCTGGTCCTCGGCGTCGTTGAGTTCGCTGAAGCCGTTGCCGAACTCGCGGCCCGTGATGTAGAGCTCGAAGCGCTCGGTGACCTCGGGGCGCTCGTCGTTGGCGCGCGCCAGCGGCGAGATCTCGGTCGGGTGCTCCATGATGAAGGTCGGCTGCCAGAGCTTCTCTTCCACCGTCTCTTCGAAGTACATCACCTGCAGGCTGGCGAGGCTGCGCTGCGAGAGCTTGTCCTTCTCTTCGTTCAGGCCGAGCTTGCGCAGCGCGTTGACGAGCCAGGCGCTGTCGTCGACGCCGGTGCTGGCGTCCGTGTACTTGAGGATGGCTTCGCGGATCGTCAGGCGCTCGAAGGGCTGCGTCAGGTCGACCGGCTTGCCCTGGTAGGTGAGCTGCTGCGTGCCCACGGCCCTGTCGGCGATGGTGCGGATCAGCGTCTCGGTGAAGTCCATCAGGTCGCGGTAGTTCCAGTAGGCCGCGTAGAACTCCATCATTGTGAACTCGGGGTTGTGCCGCACCGAGATGCCCTCGTTGCGGTAGCTCCGGTTGATCTCGAACACGCGCTCGAAGCCGCCGACGATCAGGCGCTTGAGATACAGCTCGGGCGCGATGCGCAGGAACATCTCCTGGTCGAGCGCGTTGTGATGCGTCTTGAAGGGCTTGGCATTGGCACCGCCCGGAATGGGATGCAGCATCGGCGTCTCGACTTCGAGGAAGCCGTGGGCCACCATGAACTCGCGCAGCGCGCTCACGGCCTTGCTGCGCGCGGTGAAGCGCACGCGGGCGGTTTCGTCGGTGATCAGGTCGACGTAGCGCTGGCGGTACTTCTGCTCCTGGTCGGCCATGCCGTGGAACTTGTCGGGCAGCGGGCGCAGGCTCTTGGTGAGCAGGCGCAGCCTGGTGACCTTGACCGACAGCTCGCCGGTCTTGGTCTTCATCAGCGTGCCCTCGGCGCCCACGATGTCGCCCAGGTCCCAGCGCTTGAACTCGGCGTAGGCCTCTTCGCCGATGGCATCGCGCGTGACGTAAAGCTGGATGCGGCTGGTCGCGTCCTGCACCGTGGCGAAGCTGGCCTTGCCCATCACGCGCTTGAGCATCATGCGGCCGGCCACGCTCACGGCGATGGCCTGCGCCTCGAGGGCTTCGGCATCGGCGGCGCCATGCGCCTCGATCAGCGCGGCGGCGCGGTGGCCCGGCTTGAAGTCGTTCGGGAACGCGACCCCCTTGCCCTCGGCCTGGGCGGCGCGCATCAGCTTGAGCTTTTCGCGGCGCTCCGCGATGAGCTGGTTGTCGTCGACGGCGGGCGCGGCGGCGGGAGCCGCGGCGGGCGTGGGAATGGAGGGGATCAGGTGGTCGGACATGAAGAGCGGGTGGGGGCGCAACAAAAGCGAGCGCAACCGGGCATTTTAGCCGATCGGGTGCAAACGGAACCGGCCTCCAGTGCCCGCCAATCCTGCGCGAAACGCTATGAAAGAAGTAGCAATCTATTCAGTGATGCCCGCACGTGCCAGCAGATCGCTGACCAGTTCGAGCCGCATCAGCGGACTGTCGAGTTCCATGAGCCGCTGCCGCAGTTCGAGCTGCATGGGCACCAGTTCGCACCAGCGGTTGGCCACCCAGCCGCAATCGTCGAAGCGGTAGGGCTCGCCGACGGGCAGGCGCAGGGCCTCGGCGCCCTGCGCGCGGCGGCGTTCTTCGAGGGTGTCGACCAGGCGCCGTAGCGCCGTGGCGGTGTGCTGGAGGTCGCCTGGAATTTCGAGCGCGGTGTCTTCGGCCATGGCTTCCACTTCGGCAACCCACAAGCCGTATTTCTGCAGTTCGGCGGTGCGGACCCGGAAGCGCTGCGTGCCGACGCACTCGATCTGCAGCAGGCCGCTCTGCGGCGAGTCGAATTCGCGAATGACCGCCAGCGTGCCGACGGCCGCGAAGCTCTCCGCCTCGGCGCCGGCCTTGCGCACTTCGCTGCCGCTCGTCAGGCTGACCACGCCGAAGGGCGCGTCGGCCTTGCGGCATTTGCCGATCATGTCGAGGTAGCGCACTTCGAAAATACGCAGAGGAAGCACGCCATCCGGAAACAGGACCGTGCCGAGCGGGAACAATGGCAGTGAATGCAAAAGGGGCTGTGTGGTCATCAAGGAACCTTGCATGGCTATCATCGCATTCCCCTCACGACCGCGCCCCATGCTCTACCAGATCCCCTCGTTCCTTCTCGACGTGATCGTCGGCCTGCTCGGCGGCGCCTGCCTGCTGCGCCTTTACATGCAGTACCACCGGGTGCCCTTCGGCAATCCGCTCGGGCGCTTCATCTTCGCGATCACCGACTGGATCGTGCTGCCGCTGCGCCGCATCGTGCCGCCCGTGAAGCGCTGGGACCTGGCGAGCGCCATTGCGGCCTGGCTGCTCGTGCTGGCGAAGTTCCTGCTGCTGTGGCTCCTGATCGGCAACCTGGGCCGGATTGCCACCCTGCCGCTCGTTTCGCTGGTGGGGCTGCTGCAGCTTGCGGTTTCTGGCCTCACGGCGCTGCTGGTGGTCTATGCCGTGCTGTCGTGGATACCGGGCGCGTCGCCGATGCTGCTCGACCTCATTTCCCGGCTGGCCGAACCGCTGGTGCGGCCGTTTCGGCGGTTCATTCCGCTGATCGGCGGCGTGGACCTGTCGCCCCTGGCCGCCATCGTGGTGCTGCAGGTGATTGCGATCGTGCTGGGCAACCTGCTGGTCTGGGCTTACCGGCTGGGCGCCTGAGCGATCTCCTGGTCAGCTGACTGCGTCGGCCGGCTGGCGCAGCAGCATCGCGAGCGTGCTCGCAATGGTCTTGCGCAGCTCGCGGCGGTCGCTGATGAAGTCGATCGCGCCCTTGGTCTGCAGGAACTCCGCGCGCTGGAAGCCTTCGGGCAAGGTTACGCGCACGGTCGATTCGATCACGCGCGGGCCGGCAAAGCCAATCAGCGCCTTGGGTTCGGCAATGACCACGTCGCCCACGAAGGCGAAGCCGGCCGAGACGCCGCCCATGGTCGGGTCGGTCAGCACGCTGATGTAGGGCAGGCCCTTCTTCGCGAGGCGCGTCAGCGCCGCGTTGGTCTTGGCCATCTGCATGAGCGAGAGCAGGCCTTCCTGCATGCGGGCGCCGCCGGTGGCGGTGAAGCAGATGAACGGCACTTTCTGTTCGATGGCCGTCTCGACGCCGCGCACGAAGCGCTCGCCGACCACGCTGCCCATGCTGCCGCCCATGAACTCGAATTCGAAGCAGGCCACGACCACGCTGATGCTGTGGACCGAGCCGCCCATGACGACCAGGGCGTCGGTCTCGCCGGTGTTCTCCAGCGCTTCCTTGAGCCGTTCGGGGTACTTGCGGCTGTCCTTGAACTTGAGCGCGTCGACCGGCAGCACTTCCTGTCCCACTTCGTAGCGGCCTTCGGCGTCGAGGAAGGCGTCGAGCCGCGCGCGGGCGCCGATGCGGTGGTGGTGGCTGCAGCTCGGGCAGACGTTCTGGTTGTGCTCGAGGTCGGTCTTGTAGAGAACGGTCTCGCAGGCGGGGCACTTGATCCACAGGCCCTCGGGCACCTGGCGGCGCTCCGACGGGTCGGTTTGTGCGATCTTGGCGGGTAGCAGTTTTTCAAGCCAGCTCATAGGACTCCGATTTAGCTCCCCTCTCCCGCGTGCGGAAGAGGGGCTGGGTGAGGGCAGCAGCGATTATCGGCCAGCCGCGTTCTTGGGGGTAGCCGCCGGCAGCGCGTCCAGCGCCTCCCGGATGCCGGCGAGGAATTCGCGCACCGCGGGCACCACCTTCTCGCGCGGCTGCCCGTCGATCAGCTGGATGATCCTGGTGCCGATCACGACGGCGTCGGCGGCCGAACCCACGGCCTGGGCGGTGCGCGCGTCGCGGATGCCGAAACCCACGCCCACCGGGATGCTCACATGCTCGCGGATGCGCGGGATCATCTGGCCGACCGCTTCGGTGTCGAGGTGGCCGGCGCCCGTCACGCCCTTGAGCGACACGTAGTAGACATAGCCGCTCGCGATGCGCGCGACCTGCGCCATGCGCTCGCTGGTGCTGGTGGGGGCGAGCAGGAAGATCAGGTCGATGCCTGCGGCCTTCAGGTCGGCCGCGAAGTCCTCGCACTCCTCGGGCGGGTAGTCGACCACCAGGAGGCCGTCGACGCCGGCGGCCGATGCATCGCGGATGAAGGCCTTCTTGCCGTGCACGAGGTCATAGCGCTCGACCGGGTTCGCATAGCCCATCAGCACCACGGGCGTGGTCGCGTCCTTCTGGCGGAAGGCGGCCACCATGGCGAGCACCTGCTTCATGCCGACGCCTAGCGCCAGCGCGGCCTCGCCGGCCTTCTGGATCACCGGGCCGTCGGCCATCGGGTCGGAAAACGGCACGCCGAGCTCGATCACGTCGGCGCCCGCCTCGACCATGCCGTGCATCAGCTCGGGCGTGATGTCGGCAAAGGGGAAGCCGGCCGTGACGTAGGGAATCAGGGCCCTGCGGCCTTGCGACTGGAGTGTCTTGAAGGTAGCGGCAATGCGGCCGGTACGGGCCCCCACGCTTGCCACTTCGTGTGCTGCGCTGCCCCCCGAGGGGGCGTTCGCACCTTGGAGCGGTCCTGCGGTGCTCATCACTTGCCTCCCTTCACGCTCAGGCCGCGCATCGAGGGTCGGTCGTAGAAATCGACGCCCGACAGGTCGGCGACGGTGCCGATGTCCTTGTCGCCGCGGCCCGAAAGGTTCACGAGGATCGACTGGTCCGGCCGCATGGTCTTGGCGAGTTTCATGGCGTAGGCCACGGCGTGGCTCGATTCGAGGGCCGGAATGATGCCTTCGGTGCGGCACAGGTAGTGAAAGGCTTCGAGCGCCTCGGTGTCGGTGATGCCGACGTATTCGGCGCGGCCGATGTCGGCCAGGTAGGCGTGCTCGGGGCCGACGCCGGGGTAGTCGAGGCCGGCGCTGATGCTGTGGGTTTCGGTCACCTGGCCGTCCTCGTTCTGCAGCAGGTAGGTGCGGTTGCCGTGCAGCACGCCCGGGCTGCCGCGCAGGATGGAAGCCGAGTGCTTGCCGCTGTCGAGCCCTTCGCCCGCGGCCTCCACGCCGATCAGGCGCGTGCCTTCGAACGGAATGTAGGGATGGAAGATGCCCATCGCGTTGCTGCCGCCGCCCACGCAGGCCACCACCACGTCGGGCTGCCGGCCCTCGGCTTCGCCGGTGATGCCCTGGGCCGCGAGCATGGCGGGCATCTGGTCGATGCACTCGGTGCCGATCACGCTCTGGAAGTCGCGCACCATGGTCGGGTAGGGGTGCGGGCCGGCCACGGTGCCGATGATGTAGAAGGTGTTCTCCACGTTCGTGACCCAGTCGCGCATGGCCTCGTTGAGCGCGTCCTTCAGCGTCTTGCTGCCTGATTCCACCGGCACCACGGTGGCGCCCAGCAGGTTCATGCGGTAGACGTTGGGGCTCTGGCGCTTGACGTCCTGGCTGCCCATGTAGACCACGCATTCAAGGCCGTAGCGCGCGCAGATGGTGGCGGTGGCCACGCCGTGCTGGCCGGCGCCGGTTTCGGCGATCACGCGGGGCTTACCCATGCGGCGCGCGAGCATCGCCTGGCCGATCACGTTGTTGATCTTGTGCGCGCCGGTGTGGTTCAAGTCTTCGCGCTTCAGGTAGATCTGCGCGCCGCCCATCTCGCGGCTGGTGCGTGCGGCGTGGTAGACCGGCGAGGGCCGGCCGACGAAGTGCTTCAGCTCGTAGTGGAATTCGGCGAGGAAGGCCGGGTCGTTCTTGTACTTCGCGTAGGCGTCGCGCAGCTCGTTGATCGCGTGGGTGAGCGTTTCGCTCGCGAAGGTGCCGCCGTAGTTGCCGAAGTGGCCGGTGGCGTCGGGTTGCTGGTAGTTGCTTTGCATGGTTCTCGATCGGTGGGCCGCAGCCCGAAATCACGATCGGGTGCGGCGGCTAACTGGAGAAGGAGGCGTCGGCGGCTCTGACGGCTGCGACGAATTGCCGGATCTTGCCGGCGTCCTTCAGGCCCTTGTTCCCGGGACCGTCGATTTCGACGCCCGAGCTCACATCAACGGACAGCGTCTTGCAGCGCGTCCGCAGGATGCGAATGCCATCGCTCACGTTTGCAGGTGTGAGCCCACCACTCAAGACGAGGTGAGCGTCGACGGCGGGTGGAAGAAGTGACCAATCGAATGCCTTGCCGCCACCGCCATAACCTTCGACATGGGCGTCGAGCAGGATGGCCTGGGCGTGGGAGTAATCGGATGCGTATTTTACGAGGTCGAAGCCCGCTCCGGCGGCGCCCAGCGGAATACGGGCCGCGCGCATGTAGCGAAAGCGCCCCGGGCCGGTGGCCTGCTCGCACTGTTCGGGCGTTTCTTCGCCGTGGAACTGCGCGATCGCGCCCTTCACGCGAGAGAGGGCTGCTATGACTTTGGAAGCATCCTCGTTCACGAACAGCAGCACCGGCGTGATGAAGGGCGGCAGGCGGGAGGCGAGTTCGGCGGCGCGCTCGGCCGTCACGGCGCGGGGGCTTTTCGCATAGAGCACGAAGCCGATGGCATCGGCGCCGGCCTCGATGGCGGCATCCACGTCGGCCTCGCGCGTGAGGCCGCAGATCTTGATGCGGGTGCGGGGAGCGGCAGTCATGGCGGCCCATCATAAGGAGCGCCGCCGGCCTGCAGCGTGGCCTCGGCCGGCAGACCCCACTTGGCGTCGTACAACGGCCCGAGAAAATACAACCCGTTGGCCGAGAAGGTCGGCGCCGCCACCTTGCGGCTGCGCGCCTCGAGCACCTCGGTGATCCATTCGGGCCGTTCGTCGCCGCGGCCGATGCGCACGAGGCAGCCCATCAGGTTGCGGATCATGTGGTGCAGGAAGGCATCGGCCTCGAACTCGAAATGCCAGCGGCAGCGGTCGCCGCTGCCGTGGCGCGTGATTTCGATGCGCCGCAGGTCCTTGACCGGCGAGCGCGCCTGGCAGGCCGAGGCGCGGAACGAGCTGAAGTCGTGCCGGCCCACCAAGAGGGCGGCGGCGGCGCGCATCGCATCGCCGTCGAGCGGATGCATCGACCAGCCGACCCGGCCCGAATCGAGGCTGGGCCGAACGGGCGACTGCGACAGCACGTAGAGGTAGCGCCGCGCGAGTGCGCTGGCGCGGCAATGGAATTCGCCCGGCACCGGCTGGGCCCACTGCACGGCGATGTCGTCGGGCAGGAAGCGGTTGGTGCCGCGCACCCAGGAGAACGGCTCGCGTTCGACGGCGGTGTCGAAGTGCACCACCTGCATCAGCGCATGCACGCCGGCGTCGGTGCGGCCCGCGCACAGCGTGCCGATGGGCTGCGCCGCGAACTTGGCGAGCGCCGCTTCGAGCTTGTCCTGCACCGTGCGGCCCGAGCGCTGGCTCTGCCAGCCCTCGTACGCCTGGCCGTTGTAGCGGATGCCTAGCGCCAGCCTCACGAATTCAGGAGCAACAGCGGAAAAAGCCGCTCGTCAGCGCAGTTCGGCGAGCAATTGCCTCGCCTGCGACTTGAGGTCGCCGGCGCTTTCGGCTTCGACTTCCTCGACCAGCGAGCGGGCGCCTTCAACGTCGCCAATGGCCTGCAGTTCGCGCGCCAGCGACAGCTTGACGGCATGGGGGCTCTCGTCGCCATCGTCGTCCTGCGCGGCTTCGGCAGCGGGCCTTCCTGCGGCTTCGGCGGTGCCGGCCACCGGGCGGGAGGGCAGGCCGGCCAGCGCGCTCATGTCGAATTCGATGAAGCCCGAGTCCGCGGGCAGGCTGCCGCGCAGCCCGGCCGGGCGGGTGTTGGCATCGGCTTCGCCGAGCGCGCCGGGGCGGGTGATCGGCGACAGCGCGCCGGGGGCGGTGTCGAAGTCGTTTTCCAGGTCGACCGGTGCCGTGGGCGCATGGGCATGGCCGTTGGACAGTGGGGCGCTGCTGGCGGCCGGCGGCGCATAGGCCGTCTTCGGCAGGCTGGCACTCACCGGGGCCGGGGCGGGTGCCGGCGGCTGGCTCAGGTCCAGATCGAAGTCCAGCGGCGCGACCGAGGGCACGAAGGCTGGCGTGGCCGCGACGGGCGCGGGCGCCGGCGCTGCCGCCGGGGCTGGCGCGGGCTTGGCCGCTGCCGTGGCCAGGGCGCCCGCAAAGGCGGCGCTCTCGGCCGGGCTCACGCCGCGGGACGCGCCCGAGTCGTACAGCGGATTGCCCGGATCGAGGTCCTTGCCCATCTCGACCACGCGGTTCCAGTCGGCACCGGTGCCGTTGGTCAGCTTGTGCACTTCGGTCGCAAGGCCTTCATAGGCGCGGACGTCGCGGCGCTTGGCATGGATTTCGAGCAGCTTGAGGTGAATGGCCGTGCGGTCCGGATTCACGCGCAGGGCCTCGCGGAGGATTTCCTCGGCCTGCAGGTCGCGGCCGTAGGCCAGGTACACGTCCGCTTCGGCCACGGGATCGACGTCGCCCGCATCGAGCTGGCTCGGCGAGTACGACAGCGACGACACGGTGGAATCGCCGCGTTGCTTGGTGTCGACCGATTCGCCGCCGCTGGCGCCGAAGAACGAGTCCTTCGGAATGCGGCTTTCGAGGAACACGCTCTCGCTCATTTCTTCGCGGCGGCGGCCCAGCACGCGGTACAGCAGGAAGCCGACCAGCAAGGCGATCAGCGCCGCGCCGCCGAGCATCAGCGGGTTGTCCATCAGCTCTTCGAAGAAGCCGCGCTCCACCGGAGGCGGCGGAGGCGCTGCCTTGACGACCGGCTTGGGCGCCGGTGCAGGGGCGGCGGCCGCGGCGCTTGCCGCCGCTGCGGGAGCGGCCGGCGCAGCTTCGGAAGTCGCAGCAGGCACGGGCTCGGCCGCCGGAGCGGCGGGAGCCGCAGCAGCCGGTGCCGCTGCAGCTGGCGCGGGAGTCGTTGCGGGTGCTGCCGGTGCCGAAACAGCAGCGGGGGGCGTGGCGGGGGCGACGGGCGCAGCCACCGGGGCAGGGGCGGCGGCAGCAGGCGCCGCAGCGGGCGGTGCCGTGGTTGCGGCGACCCCCGGGGTGGGAACCGGAATGCCGGGGGCTGCCGGGGCGGGTGCCGGCGCCGAGCCAGCGGCTGGCGCCGCCGAACCGGTGGCTGCCTTGAGCTTGGCCAGTTCGTTGATGTTCTTCGACAGCTCGGCAACGCGGTTGTTGCTGTCCTGCGCCTGGCGGGCCTGCGCGACCTTTTCCTCGGCGGCGCGGGCTGCTGCGCTGCCCTGCGAGATCGTCAGCTTGTCAGGGGCGCTCGCCGCGGCGTTGCGGTCCTCGACATTGGCCTGCAGCTTGCCCGAAGCCTTGCGGTCGGCGGCGGCCACGTTGGACGTGGGTGCATTTTCGGCAAGGCGCTGGCGGTAGGCGCCGAAGTCGCGGCTCTGCGCAGTGATGGTGCGGCGCGCTTCCGACGGAAGAATGGCGCCGGCTTCGGCGGCGCTCGGCAGATCGAGCACGGCGCCGGCTTTCATGCGGTTGACGTTGCCGCCAACGAATGCATCGGGATTGGCAAGCAGGAGCGCCACCAGCATCTGGTCGAGCGAGATGTCGGCGGGCTTGTGGGCTCCGGCGATCTTGCTGGCGGTGTCGCCGCGCTGGACCGTGACCTGTTCGCCGCCGCCAGCCGGGCGAGCCGGTGCTGTGGCGCCGGGCGCCTGCGGTGCGGCCGTGGCGGGCACCGGCGCGGCCGGGGCTGTAACCGGTGCGACGGGCGCGCGCTCGCGGCGTGCGCGTGCTGCCGCGGCAGCCGGACGTTCCACAGGCGGCGGCGTGCTCACCTGGGGCGTGGCGGGCGCGATGGACGCGCTCGGCGCCGCCTGGCGCGTGGCCGGCGGATCGAGCAACACGGTGTAGTCGCGCACCATCCGGCCCGACGAGCCGTTGGCTTCGAGCAGCAGGTCGACGAAGGGATCGTTGAGCGGACGGCTGCCGGTGAGCCGGACGACGTACTGGCCGCCCGCGCGGCGCTGCAGCGTGGCCTTGACGTCTCTCAACGCATCGTTGTAGGGGACGCCCGCGTTCTTGAAGGCGTCGGCACTGGCGACGTTGATCTTCAGGCTCTCCGCTTCGGCGGCAGCCATTTCGGTCACGTCGATTTCGGCGCGGAGCGGTTCGCCCAGTGCTGACTGCACCTTCAGCTGCCCGAGCGCGAAGGCGCTGGCGCCGGTGCTTGCAATACCCAGGACCACGGCGACGGCCGTACCCAGAACGGAGAGGCGAAGGCCGTTCAAGGGCAGGGAGGGGCGAGCGGCCGATGGGCGGGCCGCGGGCAACAGATGTCTTGTCATGCTGATAGGGGCGGCTCAGGCCCAGAATTTGTAAGAGGACGTTAGCATCATCACCGGGTACTGACAAGGCAGTGCGCCTGTTCTACCCAGTGCGCGCATACTTACGCACACATTCAGTGTTGCCGCATGGCAACACTTGGGGTCCATGGAGAGCCTGCGCGCCCCCATCAACCCTCGAGCAGGATGCGCAGCATGCGGCGCAGCGGTTCCGCCGCACCCCACAGCAACTGGTCGCCGATGGTGAAGGCGCCGACGTACTCGGGGCCCATTGCCAGCTTGCGGATGCGGCCGACCGGGATGTTCATGGTGCCCGTCACCGCCACCGGCGTCAGGTCCTTCAGCGTTGCTTCACGGGTGTTCGGCACGACGCTGGCCCAGGGGTTGTCCGCGGCAATCATCGCTTCGATGTCGGCCACGGGCACGTCCTTCTTGAGCTTGAAGGTCAGCGCCTGGCTGTGGCAGCGCATCGCGCCGATGCGCACGCAGAAGCCGTCGACCGGCACGGCGGCGGTGCCGAAGCCCGCGCCCTGGCCGAGGATCTTGTTGGTTTCCGCGCCGGCCTTCCATTCTTCCTTGGACATGCCGTCGCCCAGGTCCTTGTCGATCCAGGGAATCAGCGAGCCGCCCAGCGGTGCGCCGAAGTTGGCGGTTTCGGAAGCGCTGAGGTTCTGCTGCCTGTGCAGCACCTTGCGGTCGATCTCGAGGATGGCCGACTTGGGGTCGTCGAGCAGCGCGCGCACCTCGGCGTTGAGCGTGCCGAACTGGGTCAGCAACTCGCGCATGTGCTGCGCGCCGCCGCCCGAAGCCGCCTGGTAGGTCATGCTGGTCATCCACTCGACCAGGCCCGCCTTGTAAAGGGCGCCCACGCCCATCAGCATGCAGCTCACGGTGCAGTTGCCGCCGATCCAGTTCTTGCCGCCCTTGGCGAGCGCGTTCTGGATCACCGGCAGGTTGACGGGATCGAGCACGATGACCGCGTCGTCCTGCATGCGCAGCGTGGAGGCGGCGTCAATCCAGTGGCCGCTCCAGCCGGCGGCGCGCAGCTTGGGGAACACCTCGCTGGTGTAGTCGCCGCCCTGGCAGGTGATGACGATGTCGCACTTCTTCAGTGCTTCGATGTCGTTCGCATCCTTGAGCGCGGTCTCGTTCCTGGCCATGGCCGGGGCCTTGCCGCCGGCGTTGGAAGTCGAGAAGAAGACCGGCTCGATGAGCCCGAAGTCGCCTTCGGCCTGCATGCGGTCCATCAGAACCGAGCCGACCATGCCGCGCCAGCCCACGAGGCCGACCAGAGGTTGAGATGCGTTCGCCATTTCAGTTTGCCCTTATGAAAAAAGAAAGAAGTTGTCTTTTCTTGCCCCCGACTCGTCGAGCCGGGGAGGGGCGTGACGAAGCGGGCTGCGGTTAGCCGGTAATCGTCTTTTTGGTGATTGCTGCAACAACCGCATCGCCCATTTCGCGGGTGCCGACGCGCTTGGTGCCTTCTGACCAGATGTCACCGGTGCGCAGGCCGGAGGCGAGCACGTGCTTGACCGCCGACTCGATCCGGTCGGCAGCTTCGGCTTGGTTGAGTGAAAAACGGAGCATCATGGCAGCGGACAGTATTGTAGCCAATGGATTGGCAACCCCTTTGCCGGCAATGTCGGGCGCGCTGCCGTGGCTGGGCTCGTACAGGCCCTGGTTGCTCGAATTGAGCGAGGCCGAGGGCAGCATGCCGATGGAGCCGGTGAGCATGGCGGCCTCGTCCGAGAGGATGTCGCCGAACATGTTGCCGGTGACGATCACGTCGAACTTCTTGGGTGCCTTCACGAGCTGCATGGCCGCGTTGTCGACGTACATGTGGTCGAGCTCGATGTCCGGATAGTCCTTGTGCACCTCGGTCACGATGTCCTTCCAGAACTGGAAGGTCTCCAGCACATTGGCCTTGTCGACGCTGGTCACGCGCTTGCTGCGCTTGCGTGCGGCCTCGAAGGCGACGCGGGCGATGCGCTCGACCTCGGGGCGCGAATAACGCATGGTGTCGAAAGCCTCGTCGGCACCCGGAAAGTGTCCGTCGACGGCCGTGCGGCGGCCGCGCGGCTGGCCGAAGTAGATGTCGCCGGTCAGCTCGCGGATGATGAGGATGTCCAGGCCCGAAATCAGCTCGGGCTTGAGGCTCGAGGCACCCACCAGCTGCTCGTAGCAGATGGCCGGGCGGAAGTTCGCGAACAGGCCGAGGTTCTTGCGCAGGCCCAGGATGGCCTGCTCCGGGCGCAGCGGGCGGTCGAGCTTGTCGTACTTCCAGTCGCCGACCGCGCCGAACAGCACCGCGTCCGCTTCCTTGGCGAGCTTGAGCGTGGCTTCGGGCAGCGGGTGGCCGTGCGCTTCGTAGGCCGCGCCGCCGACCAGCGCCGTTTCCATCTCGAAAGAGAGGTCGAGCGCGTCGAGCACGCGGATGGCTTCGGCCACGATTTCGGTGCCGATGCCGTCGCCCGGGAGAACTGCGATTTTCATGATTGGGTCTGAGGTTTTTTGAAAAAGGAAATGCGGTCGATCACGAGATCATCGTGTGCGCGAGCCAGGGCTTCTGCGCCAGCCGCTCGGCCTCGAAGGCCTTGATCTTGTCCTTGTGGCGCAGCGTGAGGCCAATGTCGTCCAGGCCGTTGATCAGGCAGTACTTGCGGAAGGCCTGCACGTCGAACGCGAACTCGCCGCCATCGGGCTTCACGACCACCTGGCGTTCCAGGTCGATGGTGAGCGTGTAGCCGGGGAAGGCGAAGGTCTCATCGAACAGCTGCGCCACCTGCGCCTCGGGCAGCACGATCGGCAGCAGGCCGTTCTTGAAGCTGTTGTTGAAGAAGATGTCGGCATAGCTCGGCGCGATGATCGCGCGGAAGCCGTACTGGTCGAGCGCCCACGGCGCATGCTCGCGCGACGAGCCGCAGCCGAAGTTCTTGCGCGCCAAAAGGATCGAGGCGCCGGCGTAGCGCGGCTGGTTCAGCACGAAGTCGGGGTTCGGCTTGCGGCTGGCCGGGTCCTGGCCCGGAAAGCCGGCGTCCAGGTAGCGCCATTCGTCGAACAGGTTCTGGCCGAAGCCGGTGCGCTTGATCGACTTGAGGAACTGCTTCGGAATGATCGCGTCGGTGTCGACGTTCTCGCGGTCCATGGGGGCCACGAGGCCCTTGTGCACGGTGAATTTCTGCATGTGTTGCTCCAGATCCGGATCAGGCGAAGGTGCGCACGTCGACGAAGTGGCCGTGCACCGCGGCCGCGGCGGCCATGGCCGGGCTCACGAGGTGGGTGCGGCCGCCGGCTCCCTGGCGGCCTTCGAAGTTGCGGTTGCTGGTGGAGGCGCAGCGCTCGCCGGGCTCCAGGCGGTCGGCGTTCATGGCCAGGCACATCGAGCAGCCGGGCTCGCGCCATTCGAAGCCCGCGGCCTTGAAGATCAGGTCGAGCCCTTCGCGCTCGGCCTGCTCCTTCACCACGCCCGATCCGGGCACCACCAGCGCGAGCTTGACGTTCTTGGCCACTTTCTGGCCCAGCTTCTTCACCACGGCGGCGGCTTCGCGCATGTCCTCGATGCGGCTGTTGGTGCACGAGCCGATGAACACCTTGTCGACGAAGATGTCGTTCATCGCCTTGTTCGGCTCCAGGCCCATGTAGACCAGCGCACGCTCGATGGCGCTGCGCTTGCTGGCGTCCTTTTCCTTGTCGGGATCTGGCACGCGGCCGTTGATGTCGACCACCATCTCGGGCGAGGTGCCCCAGGTGACCTGCGGCTGGATCTGCGTGGCGTCGAGTTCGACCACGGCGTCGAACGTGGCGCCGGGGTCGGACTGCAGCGTGCGCCAGTAGGCCACGGCCTGGTCCCACTCCACACCCGTGGGTGCGAGCGGCCGGCCCTTGACGTAGCTGATCGTCTTTTCGTCGACCGCCACGAGGCCGGCGCGCGCACCGGCCTCGATGGCCATGTTGCAGACCGTCATGCGGCCTTCCATGCTCAGGTCGCGGATCGCCGAGCCCGCGAACTCGATCGTGTAGCCCGTGCCGCCGGCCGTGCCGATCTTGCCGATGATGGCCAGCACGATGTCCTTGGCGGTGCAGCCGAAGGGCAGCTTGCCCTCGACCTTCACGAGCATGTTCTTCGCCTTCTTGCCGAGCAGCGTCTGCGTGGCCATGACGTGCTCGACCTCGCTGGTGCCGATGCCGTGCGCGAGCGCGCCGAAGGCGCCGTGGGTGGAGGTGTGCGAGTCGCCGCAGACCACGGTCATGCCGGGCAGCGTGGCGCCCGATTCGGGCCCGATCACGTGCACGATGCCCTGGCGCTTGCTCAGGAACGGAAAGAACGCGGCGGCGCCGAATTCCGCGATGTTCTTGTCGAGCGTGGTGACCTGCTCCTTGCTGGTCGGGTCGGCAATGCCTTCATAGCCGCGCTCCCAGCCGGTGGTCGGCGTGTTGTGGTCGGCCGTGGCCACCACCGAGCTGATGCGCCACAGCTTGCGGCCGGCCACGCGCAGGCCCTCGAAGGCCTGCGGGCTGGTGACTTCGTGCACCAGATGGCGGTCGATGTAGAGGATCGCGGTGCCGTCTTCCTCGGTGTGGACGACGTGTTCGTCCCAGATCTTGTCGTAGAGCGTGCGTGCCATGTCGTTCTCTTCTCTTGTCTTTCGTGGGGAGGTGGATTGTCTTGCGTTCTAGGCGGCGAGCGGCTCGGCAGCATCGTGGGCGGCCGTGGGCGTGTGCAGATGGTTGACCAGCGTGCGCGCGGCCACCGGCAGGGTGGAGAAGTCGCGCGCCACCAGGCGAATCTCGCGCCGGGACCAGGCGTCGTTCAGCGCCACGCTGCGCAGGCGGCTGCCGATGCCCGCCTGCAGCAGTTCGAAGGCGCGCTGCGGCATCACGCCGATGCCCAGCCCGTTGTCGATCATGCGGCACATCGCGTCGAGCCCGGTCACGTGGATGCGCAGCCTGACGCTGCGGCCGGCCTCGAGCGCGGCCTGGTGCATCGCCACGTAGATCGAGCTATTGGTGTGCAGGCCGACGTGGTCGAAATCGAGCGAGGCGGCGAAGTCGATCGGCCCCTGGGCGGCCAGCGGGTGCCCGGCCGGCGCGATCAGCACGAGCCGGTCGTGGCGGTAGGGCAGGGTCTGCAGCTCGTTGGTGCCGTCGGGAATGTGGCAGATGCCGAGGTCGGCCGCACCCTCCTGGACTGCGCGCACCACCTCGTTGCTCAGGTGCTCCTCGAGGTCGATCTTGATCGCATCGTGCTCGCGCGTGAAGGCGCCGAGGTCTTCCGGCAGAAACTGCACGATGGCCGAGATGTTGGCATGCACGCGCACATGGCCGCGCACACCCTCGGCGTATTCGCTGAGCTCGCCCTGCATCTTCTCGAGGCTGTAGAGCACCGAGCGCGCATGGTGCAGCAGGCTTTCGCCCGCAGGGGAAAGATCGACGCCGCGCGCATGGCGGTAGAGGAGGGTGGTGCCCAGCGTGGCTTCGAGGTCCGACAGCCGCTTGCTGATGGCCGAAGCGGCAATGAATTCGCGCTCCGCGGCGCGCCCGATGCTGCCGAGTTCGCAAACAGCCACGAACAGCTGCAGCGACGTGAGGTCGATGCGCCGTGCGAAATTGCGTTCGGAAGAGGTCATACGGGTCTTGGCATCTCGTATGGAGATGGAAGCCCGTATTTTCCCCTTGTTTTCAGGCCTGAGTCATCGTCATGCGCGATGACATTACTGTCGGCGCGCGATGAGCAAAAGAGGCGTCATTGGCGCTTCTTGGCCGAATCCTCCATCTTTTCACCTGCCTTCTGCACGTCCTGGCCGGCTCCCCTCCAAGTGTTGCAACCCGACAGTGGCACGGCAAGAGCAAATGCGACAGCGAACAATGCGACAAGCGATTTCATGATGAAACTCCTTCGACTAAGTGCTCTGCAGGCTATCGCCGGCTTCGCGGCGCCGGATGTCAGCCAAGACGCAAAAAAGCTGCCCGAGGGCAGCTTTCCGGCTTGAGCGCAAGCAGCGCGCGTTCAGCGCTTGCCGATGGGCTGCACGTCGCGCTTGGGCGAGCCTTCGAACAGCTGGCGCGGGCGGCCGATCTTGTACTCGGGGTCGCCGATCATTTCGTTCAGTTGCGCAATCCAGCCGACCGTGCGGGCCAGCGCGAAGATCGCGGTGAACAGCGGCACCGGGATGCCGATGGCGCGCTGCACGATGCCCGAGTAGAAGTCGACGTTCGGGTAGAGCTTGCGCGACACGAAGTACTCGTCTTCCAGCGCGATCTTCTCGAGTTCCTTGGCGAGCTTGAACAGCGGGTCTTGTTCCAGGCCCAGCTCGGTCAGCACTTCGTTGCAGGTTTCCTGCATCAGCTTGGCGCGCGGGTCGTAGTTCTTGTACACGCGATGGCCGAAGCCCATGAGCTTGACGTTCGAGTTCTTGTCCTTGACCTTCTTGATGAACTCGCCGATCTTCTCCACGCCGCCTTCCTTCTGGATGTCGTAGAGCATGTTGAGCGCCGCTTCGTTGGCGCCGCCGTGGGCCGGGCCCCACAGGCATGCCACGCCGGCCGCAATGGCCGCGAAGGGGTTGGTGCCCGACGAGCCGCACAGGCGCACGGTCGAGGTCGAGGCGTTCTGCTCGTGGTCCGCGTGCAGGATGAAGATGCGGTCGAGCGCGCGCTCGAGCACCGGGTTCACCTTGTACTCTTCGCACGGCGTGGCGAACATCATGTGCAGGAAGTTGCCCGCATAGCTGAGGTCGTTCTTCGGGTACATGTACGGCTGGCCGATCGTGTACTTGTAGGCCATGGCCACGAGCGTGGGCATCTTCGCGATCAGGCGGATCGCGGCGATCTCGCGGTGCTCGGGATTGTTGATGTCCGTGCTGTCGTGATAGAAGGCCGACAGTGCGCCCACCAGGCCGGTCATGATGGCCATCGGATGCGCGTCGCGGCGGAAGCCGCGCAGGAAGAACTGCATCTGC
This sequence comes from Variovorax sp. VRV01, assembly GCF_014852545.1. Classification (NCBI taxonomy): domain Bacteria; kingdom Pseudomonadati; phylum Pseudomonadota; class Betaproteobacteria; order Burkholderiales; family Comamonadaceae; genus Variovorax; species Variovorax sp. VRV01. The sequence goes on along the minus strand of NZ_JACVBS010000018.1, from coordinate 43,338 downwards.
TCGTTGACCATCGTGTGGTTGGTCACGAGCTTGGTGAAGTTGGTCTTCTTGGCCTGGTCCGGCAGCTCGCCGTAGAGCAGCAGGTGGCAGGTCTCGAGGAAGTCGCAGTTGGTCGCGAGCTGCTCGATGGGGTAGCCGCGGTACAGCAGTTCGCCCTTGTCGCCGTCGATGTACGTGATGGCCGACTGGCAGGCGGCGGTCGACATGAAGCCCGGGTCATAGGTGAACATGCCGGTCTGCGCATACAGCTTGCGGATGTCGATCACGTCGGGGCCGACGGTGCCCTTGTAGATCGGCAGTTCGACGCTGTCTCCGCCGTTGCTGAACGACAGCGTGGCCTTGGTATCGGAAGCTTTCATTTCGGGTTTCTTTCAGAGGAGTATTCAGGAGGGCGAAGAGGAAACGGAGGTTGCGGGACGCTGCGCGCCGTCGGTGCGCATCAGCTGCAGCAACTCGACCACCTCGGCCCCGGCCCATGCGGGCTCGGGCTCCTTTCTTCGCAGGAGAAGATCGAGGAGATCGTTGTCCGACAGGTCCATCAAGGTCTCCATCGCTCCCGCCTGGCCGTTGGTCATGCGGGATTCGTGCCGCTCGAAGAAGCGGGCGATGAACAGGTCGTTCTCGAGCAGGCCGCGCCGGCAGCGCCATTTCAGCTTGCTCAGCGCGCGTTCGCTGATCAGCTCGGACGGGTCGGCGGCGGTTTGCATGGTTTCTCTCGGAAAAGGATCAGATGGCGCGGCGCACCATCAGTTCCTTGATCTTGCCGATCGCCTTGGTCGGGTTCAGGTTCTTCGGGCACACATCGACGCAGTTCATGATCGTGTGGCAGCGGAACAGGCGGTACGGGTCTTCGAGGTTGTCCAGGCGTTCGGCGGTGGCTTCGTCGCGGCTGTCGGCAATGAAGCGGTAGGCCTGCAGCAGGCCGGCCGGGCCCACGAACTTGTCGGGGTTCCACCAGAAGCTCGGGCAGCTGGTGGAGCAGCTCGCGCACAGGATGCACTCGTACAGGCCGTTGAGCTCGTCGCGCTCCTCGGGCGACTGCAGGCGCTCCTTCTCGGGCGGCACGTTGTCGTTCTGCAGGTACGGCTTGATCGAGTTGTACTGCTTGAAGAACTGCGTCATGTCCACGATCAAGTCGCGGATGACGGGCAGGCCCGGCAGCGGCTTGAGCACGATCGTGCCCTTGAGCGTGAGCATGTTGGTCAGGCAGGCCAGGCCGTTCTTGCCGTTGATGTTCATCGCGTCGGAGCCGCAGACGCCTTCGCGGCAGGAACGGCGGAACGACAGGGTCGGATCCTGCGCCTTGAGCTTCATCAGGGCGTCGAGCAGCATGCGCTCATGGCCGTCGAGTTCGATCTCGACCGTCTGCATGTAGGGCTTGGCGTCCTTGTCTGGGTCGTAGCGGTAGATCTGGAATGTGCGCTTCATCGTGAAACCTTGTGATGTTGTTCTTGTTTAGAACGTACGGACCTTGGGAGGAACGGAGTCGACCGTCAGCGGCTTGAGGTTGACCGGCTTGTAGGAGAGGCGGTTGTCCTGGCTGTACCAGAGCGTGTGCTTCATCCAGTTGGCGTCGTCGCGGCCGAGCGGCGCGACCGGGTCGTCGGCCGGGCGCTCGTAGTCCTCGACCGTGTGCGCGCCGCGGCATTCCGTGCGGGCGGCGGCCGAAACCATGGTGGCCTGCGCCACTTCGATCAGGTTGTCGACTTCGAGCGCCTCGATGCGTGCCGTGTTGAACACCTTCGACTTGTCCTTCAGGCCGATGGCGTTGACGCGCTCGCGCACGGCGGCGATCTTGACCACGCCCTCGTCCATCGAGGCCTGCTTGCGGAACACGGCGGCATGCTGCTGCATGACGGCGCGGATCTCGCCTGCCACGTCCTGCGCGTACTCGCCGCCGGTGGCGGCTTCGAGGCGGTTCAGGCGCTCCAGCGTGCGGTCGGCGGCATCGGCCGGCAGCGGCTTGTGCTCCTTGTGCTTGTCGTTGAACTCGACGATGTGGTTGCCGGCCGCGCGGCCGAACACCAGCAGGTCGAGCAGCGAATTGGTGCCCAGGCGGTTGGCGCCGTGCACGCTCACGCAAGAGCATTCGCCCACCGCATAGAGGCCGTTCACCACGGCGCTGTTCTGGTCGCCCTGCTGCACCACGACCTGGCCGTTGATGTTGGTGGGGATGCCGCCCATCTGGTAGTGGATGGTCGGCACCACGGGGATCGGCTCCTTGGTGATGTCGACGTTGGCGAAGTTCACGCCGATTTCGTACACCGAGGGCAGGCGCTTGTGGATGGTCTCGGCACCGAGGTGGTCGAGCTTCAGCAGCACGTAGTCCTTGTTGGGGCCACAGCCGCGGCCTTCCTTGATTTCCTGGTCCATCGAGCGCGAGACAAAGTCGCGCGGCGCCAGGTCCTTCAGCGTGGGCGCATAGCGCTCCATGAAGCGCTCGCCGTTGCTGTTGAGCAGGATGGCGCCTTCGCCGCGGCAGCCTTCGGTCAGCAGCACGCCGGCGCCGGCCACGCCGGTCGGGTGGAACTGCCAGAACTCCATGTCCTGCAGCGGGATGCCCGAACGTGCGGCCATGCCCAGGCCGTCGCCGGTGTTGATGAAGGCGTTGGTCGAGGCCTGGAAGATGCGGCCTGCGCCGCCGGTGGCCAGCAGCACGGTCTTGGCCTGCAGGATGTGCAGGTCGCCGGTTTCCATTTCGAGCGCGGTCACGCCGACCACGTCGCCTTCGGCGTCGCGGATCAGGTCGAGCGCCATCCACTCGACGAAGAACTGGGTGCGGGCTTCGACGTTCTTCTGGTAGAGCGTGTGCAGCATCGCGTGGCCGGTGCGGTCGGCCGCGGCGCAGGCGCGCTGCACGGGCTTCTCGCCGTAGTTGGCCGTGTGGCCGCCGAAGGGGCGCTGGTAGATGGTGCCGTCGGGGTTGCGGTCGAAGGGCATGCCGAAGTGCTCGAGCTCGTACACGACCTTCGGGGCCTCGCGGCACATGAATTCGATCGCATCCTGGTCGCCGAGCCAGTCGGAGCCCTTGATCGTGTCGTAGAAGTGGTAGTGCCAGTTGTCCTCGCTCATGTTGCCGAGCGAGGCGCCCACGCCGCCCTGGGCAGCGACGGTGTGCGAACGGGTGGGGAACACCTTGGAGAGCACGGCCACGTTCAGGCCGGCACGGGCCAGTTGCAGCGAGGCGCGCATGCCGGAGCCGCCGGCACCGACGATCACGACGTCGAACTTGCGCTTGGTGATTTGTTCTTTTGTGTAGGTCATGGTGGGGTCAGATCTTCCAAAGCACTTGAATGGCCCAACCCGCACAACCGACAAGCCAGACGATGGTGAAAATTTGCAGGGCAAGGCGAATGCCGACGGGCTGGACGTAGTCCATCCACACGTCGCGCATGCCGACCCACACGTGATAGAGCAGGGCGGCGATCACCGAGAAGGTCAGCACCTTCATCCACTGCGCCGCGAAGATGCCGGCCCAGAGGTCGTAGCCGATGGGACCGCGCGTGAAGATCAGCTGCGCGAGCAGGATGATCGTGAAGAGCGCCATCAGGCCGCCCGTGATGCGCTGGCTGAGCCAGTCGCGCAAACCGTAGTGCGCGCCGACGACGATGCGCTTGGAGCCGTAATTCACAGACATGGTTGGCTCCTTCTCAGTACAGGCCGAACAACTTGGCGCCGAGCACCAGGGTGAGCAGGATGCTCAGGGCCAGCGTGACCATGGCGGATGTATGGCCGAACTCCTTGGTGACGGCGGCGTGGCTCACGTCCATCCAGAGATGGCGCAGGCCGGCGATGAAGTGGTGCAGGTAGGCCCAGATCAGCGCGAGCGCCACCAGCTTGATGAACCAGCCCGGAACGAAACCAAGGCCGCTGTTGAATGCGGCCTTGAACCTGGCGAAGGAGTAGTCGGACGAAAGCGAGGTGTCGAACATCCAGATGATGAACGGCAGCAGCAGGAACATGAGCACGCCGCTCACGCGGTGCAGGATCGACACGATGCCGGCCGGCGGCAGCCGGTAGGTCGTGAGATCGGTGAAGGCATTGATGTTCCGGAATTCGCGGCGCGGCGGCCGGGGGGGAGTTGCAAGCTCTGTCATTGGGGGGAAGGCTTTCGTGGCTTGATGGCTTGTTCTGAGAGCGAACGCTTTTGTTTCTTCTCGGGGAATGCAAACAACGCAAAATTCTATTGCAATGCACCATTGCGTGGCGGAGGTGCCCGTGTCGGCGCAGCGCTGCAGTCGGATGCTAGGGAGTTCGCGGCGTGTTGCGCACGAATCTTTGGCGCTGCGATGCGGTGGGGTCGTGATGCCATCTGGATGCGCGCTCAGCCGAGCTGGTTGCGGTAGTGGTGCGTGTCGGTGCGATAGAGGCCGCGGCGCAGTTCCATCGGCGTGTCGTGGTAGGTGTGGGCCAGGCGCTCCACGCTCAGCAAAGGCATCTGCAGCGGCACGTCGAGCAGCGCGGCCTGCTCGGCATCGGGCAGCACCGCGCGGATCTTTTCTTCGGCGCGCACCATGCGCACGCCGAATTCGGTTTCGAACATGGCGTACATCGGGCCCGGCCAGGCGCGCAGCCGCTCGGCCGTGAGACCCTTGAACGGCGCGCCGGGAAGCCAGAGGTCCTCGAGGATGGTCGGGACGCCGCCGTAGGCGAGCACGCGCCGCACCTGCAGCACCGCGTCGCCCGTGCGCAGGCCCAGGGCGCGCGCCACATCGGCCGAGGCGCGCTGGCGGCGGCAGTCGACGATGGTGCGCTCGGCGGGGCCTTCGGTGCTTGGCGTGCCGACATCGGGCACGAGCTTGAGGAAGCGGTATTGCACATGCTGCTCGGCATGCGTGGCGACGAAGGTGCCCTTGCCCTGGCGCCGCACCACGAGGTTTTCGGCCGAGAGTTCGTCGATGGCCTTGCGCACCGTGCCCTGGCTCACGCGGTAGCGTACCGCCAGGTCCATCTCGCTGGGAATAGGCTCGCCCGGCTTCCACTCGCCGGCCTGCAGGCTCTGCAGGATCAGCGTCTTGATCTGCTGGTAGAGCGGACTGAAGGAGGGCGTCGCAGAATCTTCGAGGACGGTGGGGACATTCATGGCAGCGGTGGAGGCGCCGTGGCGGAACCCTGGAGCATATCTTATATAAGACATAAGACGAGGCCTGCTGAATCGGCTTAAAATGCGGGCCGGCCTGCGCCGCGGGAAGGATTCCCGCCCTGCAGGACCATCGGCGCCACGCGCGCCCGCCGATACCGTTTCACCACCTTCTGGAGTCTTCCCATGAGCAAAAAACCCGTCCGCGTTGCCGTCACCGGTGCCGCCGGCCAAATCGGTTACGCCCTGTTGTTCCGTATCGCGTCCGGCGAAATGCTCGGCAAGGACCAGCCGGTCATCCTGCAACTGCTCGAGATCCCCGACGAGAAGGCCCAGAAGGCGCTCAAGGGCGTGATGATGGAACTCGACGACTGCGCCTTCCCGCTGCTGGCCGGCATGGAAGCCCATGGCGACCCGATGACCGCCTTCAAGGACGCCGACTACGCCCTCTTGGTCGGTTCGCGTCCGCGCGGCCCGGGCATGGAGCGTGCCGAGCTGCTGGCCGTCAACGGCGCCATCTTCACGGCGCAGGGCAAGGCACTCAACGCCGTGGCCAGCCGCAACGTCAAGGTGCTGGTGGTCGGCAACCCGGCCAACACCAATGCCTACATCGCCATGAAGAGCGCACCCGACCTGCCGCGCAAGAACTTCACCGCCATGCTGCGCCTGGACCACAACCGCGCCGCCAGCCAGATCGCCGCCAAGACCGGCAAGCCCGTGGCCGACATCGAAAAGCTCGTCGTCTGGGGCAACCACTCGCCCACGATGTACGCCGACTACCGCTTTGCCACCATCAAGGGCGAGAGCGTCGCCAAGATGATCAACGACCAGGAATGGAACGCCAACACCTTCCTGCCGACCGTCGGCAAGCGCGGCGCGGCCATCATCGAGGCCCGTGGCCTGTCGTCGGCCGCCTCGGCCGCCAACGCCGCCATCGACCACATGCGCGACTGGGCCCTGGGCACCAACGGCAAGTGGGTCACCATGGGCATCCCGTCGGACGGCCAGTACGGCATTCCGAAGGACACGATGTTCGGCTTCCCCGTCACCTGTGAAAACGGCGAGTACAAGCTGGTCGAAGGCCTGGAAATCGACGCATTCAGCCAGGAACGCATCAACAAGACGCTCGAAGAGCTGCAAGGCGAACAAGCCGGCGTTGCGCACCTGATCTAAGCAGGACCGGCCGGCATGCTCGACTGGAACCCCGCGCTCTACCGTCGCTACGAGGACGAGCGCACCCGCCCCGCACAGGAACTCCTGGCGCGGGTGCCGTTGCCGGAGGCGGCCCGCGTGGTCGATCTCGGCTGCGGCCCGGGCAATTCCACCGAACTGCTGGCCAATCGGTTCCCGCAGGCGCAAGTCGTCGGGACCGACAACTCCGAAGCCATGCTGGTCAGCGCGCGCGAGCGCCTGCCGCAGGCGCGCTTCGAGTTGAGCGACATCGCGACCTGGGCGCCGCAAGACGAAGCGCCCGACCTCATTTACGCCAATGCAGCCCTGCAGTGGGTGCCGGATCACGAGCAGCTGATCCCGCGCCTGTTCGCTGCGCTGGCCCCCGGTGGCGTGCTCGCCATCCAGATGCCCGACAACCGCGAGGAGCCCACGCACCGCCTGATGCGCGCCGTGGCCGCCGAGGCGCCCTGGGCCGAGCCCATCGGCAATGCCGACCGGCTGCGCACCTTGCTGCTGCCGCTGGGCGGCTACTACGACCTGCTCGCGCCCGCCGCGGCCAAAGTCGATGTGTGGCACACCATCTACCAGCACCCGATGGCCGATGCCGCCGCCATCGTCGAATGGGTGCGCGGCACCGGGCTGAAGCCCTTCGTCGACCGCCTGCCGGCCGACCTGCAGGCCAGCTACCTGGCCGAATACGAGCGCCGCGTGGACCAGGCCTATCCGGCGCGCACCGACGGCAAGCGGCTGCTGGCCTTCCCGCGCATGTTCATCGTGGCGCAGAGAAAAGCATGACAAAAGCCGTTCATCCCGCCGAAGTGCTGCTCGGCGCGCAGGCCGGGGCGGTGAGCCTGCCCGTGTGCGACCACTACAGCGGCGTCGAGGCGCGCATGAAGAAGAGCCTCGCGCTGCAGGCCGAGATGGCCGACGAATTCGGCGCCTGCGTGTTCGACGTCACCCTCGATTGCGAAGACGGCGCCCCCGTGGGCGGCGAGGCGGAGCATGCCGTGCTGGTGACCGAACTGGCATTGGCAGCCAAGCCCGGCATGCGCGTGGGCGTGCGCGTCCACCCGGTGGACCATCCCGCCTTTGCCGGTGACGTGATCACCATCGCCGGCCGCGCCGGCCACCGGCTCAGCCACCTGATGGTGCCCAAGGTCGAGTCCGTGGCCGACGTGGCGCAGGCGGTGGCGGCGCTCGAGGCGGCCGATGCCGATGCGCTGCCGCTGCATGTGCTGATCGAATCGCCGCTGGCCGTGCACAACGCGTTCGAGATCGCGGCGCATCCGCGCGTGCAATCGCTGAGTTTCGGCCTGATGGACTTCGTTTCCGCCCATGCGGGCGCCATCCCCGCCGATGGCATGGGTGCGGTCGGCCAGTTCACGCATCCGCTGGTGGTGCGCGCCAAGCTGGCCATCGCATCCGCCGCGCATGCCTATGGCAAGGTGCCTTCGCATTGCGTGGTCACCGAGTTCAACGACACCGGTGCCATGCGCCTGGCGGCCCGCAAGGCCGCCGCCGAATTCGGCTACACGCGCATGTGGAGCATCCATCCGAACCAGATCCGGCCCATTCTGGAGGCTTTTGCGCCCGATGAGGCGCAGATTCAAGTTGCCACAAAAATCATTACAAATGCGGCCCTCGCAAATTGGGCGCCGACGCAAATTGATGGCACATTGCACGACCGCGCGAGCTATCGCCATTTCTGGCAAGTGCTGACGCGTGCCCACGCAACAGGGCGCGCGCTGCCGCCAGAAGCCAAAACGTGGTTTGCACTCGCGGCCTCCTGAAACTTCCGAATCCAGCCTCAAGGAAACACACCCATGAAGAAAATTGCCCTGATCGCCGCCCTGGCCCTGGCGCTTCCGTTCGCTGCCAGCGCGCAGACCACCCCCGCCAAGTCCGAAGCCAAGAAGGCGCCCGCCAAGAAGCAGGTCACCCGCAAGGCCGCCAAGGCCGTCGAGGAAGTGACGCCCATTGCCGATGAAACCAACATCGTGCTGACCGACGCCGACCTGGCCGTGGCCCAGCGCGTTTCGGTCGGCAAGGCCCAGTGCGAACTCGGCGCGGACGTGACCGTGACGGCCGACGAGAAGAAGCCCGGCTTCTTCAACGTGTCGACCAAGGGCGTGAAGTACCGCATGCACCCGGTCGAAAGCCGCACCGGCGCCATCCGCCTCGAAGACCCCCGTGCCGGCGCCATGTGGCTGCAGTTGGGCAACAAGTCGATGCTGATGAACCAGAAGGCTGGCCTGCGCATTGCCGACGAATGCCAGACGGCCGAGCAGGTCGCGTTTTCCGAAGAAATGAAGAAGAACCCGCCGAAGAGCCTGTTCGAAGGCGCTGACCCGGCCAAGAAGTAAGAGAGTCCCACACACGGGGTGCGGCGCGGCTCTTGCTTGCCGTGCCGCACACCCGCAAGCCCAGTTTCCGGAGAAAAGAAGATGTTGCAAGCCTACGTTGACCATGTTGCCGAACGCGCCGCGCTCGGTATTCCGCCGCTGCCATTGAGCGCGAAGCAAACCGCCGAAGCCATCGAGCTCCTCAAGAGCGCGAATGCCAAGGACGGCGCCTTCCTGCTCGATCTGCTCACCCATCGCGTGCCCGCCGGCGTCGACGACGCGGCCAAGGTCAAGGCGAGCTACCTGGCGGCCGTGGCCCACGGCACCGAGAAGAACGCATTCATCTCGCGTGCGCGTGCCACCGAATTGCTCGGCACCATGCTCGGCGGCTACAACATCAGCCCGATGATCGACCTGCTCGACGACGCCGAAGTGGGCGCCGTGGCAGCCGAGGGCCTGAAGAAAACCCTGCTGATGTTCGACCAGTTCCACGACGTGAAGGAAAAGGCCGACAAGGGCAACGCCCACGCCAAGGGCGTGCTGCAGAGCTGGGCCGACGCCGAATGGTTCACCAGCCGCCCCGAAGTGCCGCAGAGCATCACGGTCAGCATCTTCAAGGTGGCCGGTGAAATCAACACCGACGACCTCTCTCCCGCACCCGACGCCACCACGCGTCCCGACATTCCGATGCACGCCCTGGCGATGCACAAGAACGCCCGCCCCGGCATCGTCCCTGAAGAGGACGGCAAGCGCGGCCCGGTGAAGTTCATCGAGGACCTGCGCGCGCGCGGCCACCTCGTGGCCTATGCCGGCGACGTGGTCGGCACCGGCTCCTCGCGCAAGAGCGCCACCAACTCGGTGCTGTGGTTCACCGGCGAGGACATTCCCTTCGTGCCCAACAAGCGTTTCGGCGGCGTCTGCCTCGGCGGCAAGATCGCGCCGATCTTCTACAACACCATGGAAGACTCGGGCGCGCTGCCCATCGAGCTCGACGTGAGCCAGATGAACATGGGCGACGTGGTCGAGCTGCGCCCCTACGAAGGCAAGGCGCTGAAGGACGGCAAGGTCATCGCCGAATTCAAGGTCAAGAGCGACGTGCTGTTCGACGAAGTGCGCGCCGGCGGCCGCATTCCGCTGATCATCGGCCGCGGCCTCACGGCCAAGGCGCGCGAGGCGCTGGGCCTGCCGGCCTCGACGCTGTTCCGCCTGCCGCAAAGCCCGGTCGACACCAAGAAGGGCTTCTCGCTCGCGCAGAAGATGGTCGGACGCGCCTGCGGCCTGCCCGAAGGCCAGGGCGTGCGCCCCGGCACCTACTGCGAACCCAAGATGACCTCGGTCGGCTCGCAGGACACCACCGGCCCGATGACGCGCGACGAGCTCAAGGACCTGGCCTGCCTGGGCTTCTCGGCCGACCTCGTGATGCAGTCGTTCTGCCACACGGCGGCGTACCCGAAGAAGGTCGACGTCAAGATGCACCACGAACTGCCCGAGTTCATGGCCAACCGCGGCGGCGTCTCGCTGCGCCCGGGGGACGGCGTGATCCATTCCTGGCTCAACCGCCTGCTGACGCCCGACACCGTCGGCACCGGCGGCGACAGCCACACCCGCTTCCCGATCGGCATCAGCTTTCCCGCAGGCTCCGGCCTCGTGGCCTTCGCGGCCGCCACCGGCGTGATGCCGCTGGACATGCCCGAGTCGGTGCTCGTGCGCTTCAAGGGCAAGATGCAGCCCGGCGTCACGTTGCGCGACCTGGTCAACGCGATTCCGCTGTACGCCATCAAGAGCGGCCTGCTCACGGTCGAGAAGAAGGGCAAGAAGAACATCTTCTCGGGCCGCATCCTCGAGATCGAAGGCCTGCCGGACCTGAAGGTGGAACAGGCCTTCGAATTGAGCGACGCGTCCGCGGAGCGCTCGGCCGCCGGCTGCACGGTGCACCTGAACAAGGAACCGATCATCGAGTACATCAACAGCAACATCACGCTGATGAAGTGGATGATTGCCGAAGGCTACGCCGACGCCCGCACGCTGCAGCGCCGCATCGCCGCGCAGGAAGCCTGGCTCGCGGACCCGCAACTGCTCAAGGGCGATGCCGACGCCGACTACGCCGCCGTCATCGAGATCGACCTGGCCGAGATCCACGAACCCATCGTGGCCTGCCCGAACGACCCTGACGACGTGAAGACGCTCAGCGACGTGGCCGGCGCCGTGATCGACGAAGTGTTCATCGGCTCGTGCATGACCAACATCGGCCACTTCCGCGCCGCGTCGAAGCTGCTCGAAGGCAAGCGCGACATCCCGGTCAAGCTGTGGATCGCACCGCCCACCAAGATGGATGCGCAGCAGCTCACCGAGGAAGGCCATTACGGCGTGTTCGGCAATGCCGGTGCACGCACCGAGATGCCGGGCTGCTCGCTGTGCATGGGCAACCAGGCACAGGTGCGCGAAGGCGCCACGGTGATGTCCACCAGCACCCGCAACTTCCCGAACCGCCTGGGCAAGAACACCAACGTGTACCTGGGCTCGGCCGAGCTGGCCGCGATCTGCTCGCGCCTGGGCCGCATCCCGACGCGCGAGGAGTACATGGCCGCCACGGGCGTGCTCGACGCATCGAGCGCACAGATCTACCAGTACCTGAACTTCGACAAGATCGACGACTACAAGACCGAGGCCGGCGCCGCCGTCGCGGCCTGATCCTCAGGCGGTCCGCGCATTGGACAGGGGCCCCGCTTCGGCGGGGCTTTCTTGCGTCTGGGGTGCCGCTTTTGACTGCCTCCCCGGCCGTCTCCGACACGCAAGGGCGCCCTCGGCCGGCCGGGAGAGCGGGTCTCTCCGACAAGAATGGCCTGTCTCCGCCGCTTGTCGCGGAGAACAAGGAGACACGCCATGCCTTTGGCCTCTCTGATCGGCCGATGGGCCATGCAGCGGTTTTCCAGGGCGCTGCCGCCGCTCGGCGACACCGAACGCGCCGCGCTCGAGGCCGGCACCGTCGGCTTCGAAGGCCTGCTTTTTGCGGGGCGCCCGGACTTCGACGTGCTCTCGGCCATGGGGCCCAACCGGCTCAGCGAGCGCGAGCAGTCCTTTCTGGACCGCGAGGTGCGCGAGCTGTGCCGCATGCTCGACGACCACGCCATCGACCAGGCGCGCGACCTGCCGCCCGAGGTGTGGCGCTACCTGCGCAACAAGCGCTTCTTCGGAATGATCATTCCCGAGCAGTTCGGCGGCCTCGGGTTCGGCCACTACGCGCACGCCACGGTGGTGGCGCGCATCGCCACCGTCAACATCGCCGCTGCCGTGACCGTGATGGTGCCCAACTCGCTTGGCCCGGCGGAGCTGCTGCTGCGCTACGGCACCGACGCGCAGAAGTCGCGCTACCTGCCACGCCTGGCCGATGGCCGCGAGCTTCCGTGCTTCGGGCTGACCTCGCCCTACGCGGGCTCCGATGCGGCGGCCATTCCGGACCGGGGCGTCATGGTCGAGCGCGAATTCGGCGGGCGGCGCACGCGCGGCTTCCTGGTCGATTTCGACAAGCGCTACATCACGCTCGCGCCCGTCGCCACCGTCGTGGGGCTGGCCTTCCATGCGGTGGACGAGAGCAGGCTCGAAGGCGAGCGCGAACTCGGCATCACCTGCGCGTTGATCCCGGTGCCGCACGAAGGCATGGAGATCGGCCGGCGCCACCGCCCGATGGACAGCGCCTTCATGAACGGTCCGATCCATGGCCGCCAGGTGTTCGTGCCGGTGGACTGGGTGATCGGCGGCGAAAAGCAGGTGGGCCAGGGCTGGCGCATGCTGATGGAGTGCCTGGCGGCGGGCCGCGCCATCTCGCTGCCCGCGCTCGGCTCGGCCATGCAGCAGACCGCGCTCTACGTGAGCAACGGCTATGGCCAGATCCGCGAGCAGTTCGGCCTTCCGATCGGCAAGTTCCATGCGGTTGCGGGGCTGGTCGCGCAGACGTCGGCCGAGCTCTATGCGAGCGATGCGGCGAGGCGCTTCACCGCGGCCGCGCTGGACAAGGGCGAGCGGCCGAGCGTGGCCAGCGCGATCCTCAAGGTGCAGCTCTCGGAGGCCGGGCGGCGGGCCGTGAACCACGGCATGGACATCCTCGGCGGTAAGGGCATCATCGCGGGGCCGTCGAACCTGCTCGGCGTGTCGTACCGGCAGGCACCGATCGCCATCACGGTGGAGGGCGCCAACATCCTGACGCGCGCACTCATCGTGTTCGGCCAGGGCGCGATCCGCTGCCATCCGCATGTACTCGACGAAATGGCGGCCGTGCAGGCGCGGGACGAGACGGCGCTGGGCCGGGCGCTGATCGCGCACGGCAAGCACGTGGCCGCCAATCTGTGGCACAGCCTGTTCGGTGCGCCGGTGCTGGGCGAGCCGCCCGAGGCGCTGGCCTGCGAGGCGCGGCTGATCGCGCGCATGAGCGCCAAGTACGCGCTCACCGCCGACCTGGCCATGGGCCTGCTCGGCGGCCGGCTCAAGCGCATGGAACTGCTGTCGGCGCGGCTGGGCGACGTGCTCGCGCACCTGTACCTGGCCAGTGCCAGCGTGTGGCGCTATCGGGTCGATGCGGCGCCCGAATTGCTGCCCTTTGCGCAGGCCGCGATCCGGCTGCAGCTGGACGAGGCGGGGAAGATCCTGCGCGACCTGTATGCCAACCTGCCGACCGCCGGCCGGCGCGTGATCGGTGCGCTGGTGCTGCGCCGCACCGCGCACCTGGCGCCGCTGCGCGACGTGCAGCTGATGGCGCTGGCCGAGCTGCTGCGCACCAATCCGCGCATCGTCCAGCGGCTGGCGCCGGACCTCAGCGAGCCCGCGGCCGGCGGCCTGCGCGACCTGATGCGCGCGATGGAACTGGGCGAGCAGCTCGGTGGCGACACCGCGGCCGTGCTCAACAAGGCGCTGCGGCGTACCCGCTCGTTCGAGGAGGCCGCATGCTCGGCACCCGATCCGGGACTGGCGCTCGCCTATCTCAAGGCCGCCGACAAGGTGATCCAGGTCGACGACTTCGAAGGTCCCGCGCAGCGGCAGGCGCGCGCGGCGCTCAGCCGGCCGGCTGCGCCGCCAGTGCAGCCAGCGCCGCGGCCGTCTGCGCATCGGCCGGAAAGAAGGACTCCACCGCCAGTTCCTGCAAAGTGACGTCCACCGGCGTGCCGAAGATGGTGGTGGTGCTGATGAAGCTCAGCACGCCGCTCGGCGTGGCCAGCTGAAAGGGCACCACCACGCCCGAAAGCTCCGTGTCGGCAGCGGGCGTGTCGTGGCTCACCTGCGGCGCGGGATAGGCTGCGAGCTCGTCGTGCAGGGCCTGCAGCACCGCGTCGCCGGTGGCCGCAATCTGCTGCTGCAGCCGTTCGAGCAGATGGGCACGCCACTGCGCGAAGTTGGCGATGCGCGAAGCCAGGCCCTCGGGATGCAGGCTCAGTCGCAGCACGTTGATGGGCGCCTTCACCAGTTCGGGGGCGGCGCCGGCCATCAGCATCGGCACCAGCGCGTTGTGCGCCACCAGGTTCCAGTGCCGGTCGACGGCCAGCGCAGGGAACGGCTCATGGCCCTTGAGCACCAGGTCCACCGCGCGCCGGGCCGAGGCCATGGCCGGATCGTCGAGCGAGCGCTGCCGGTACATCGGCGCGAAGCCCGCGGCCACCAGCAGCGCATTGCGCTCGCGCAGCGGCACGTCGAGCCGCTCGGCCAGGCGCAGCACCATCTCGCGGCTGGGCGCGGCGCGGCCGGTCTCCACATAGCTCAGGTGGCGGGTCGAGACCTCGGCTTCCTGCGCCAGGTCGAGCTGGCTGAGCCGGCGGCGGGTGCGCCAGTGCCGCAGGTGGGCGCCGACCGGATCGCGCGCGCCGGGCTGGCCGGCCGGGGTGGAGTGGGTGCGGGTGGTGTTCATGGACGGCATTCTGGCGCGGTGCCGATGCCGCGCCATGACCTCCGAGGTCATCGACGCGACGCAGGCGGCGCGGAATCATCGGCTCCAACGCGGCAGGACTGGCTTGCGGCGTACCACCCGAAGGAGATTCTCATGTCCGTCTTTGCATCCCCCCGCTTCCTGCCCAACGTGATGTGGGCCGACGCCGCGTCCTGCGCCGCGACCGGTGCGCTGCAGGTCGGGTTCACCGGCGCGCTTGCCGGGCTGACCGGCCTGCCGGCGCCGCTGCTCATGGGAACCGGTGTGTTCCTGCTGGCCTATGCCGCCGCTGCGGCCTGGATGGCCAGCCGCCGCACGCCACCGCGCACGCTGATCGGCCTTGTGGTGGCCGGCAACTTCGGCTGGGCCGTGGCCTGCATCGCGCTGCTGGTGAGCGGCGCCTTCGCGGTCACGGCGCTGGGCACGGCCTGGGTGCTGGCGCAGGCGCTGTGCGTGGTGGTGCTGGCCGAGCTGCAATGGACCGGCCTGCGCCGCACGCGCGGCGGTGCGGGCATGGCCTTGGCCTGAGTGCGCGGGATGCCGGCAACGCCCATTCATCCGGCATTTTTCGCGATGAGGAACGTCGTGTGTCGAAGGCGTGCGATGGAAGACCGATTACAGCAACTGACATCGTTCCCCGCTATCCTTGAAGAGCTTCCACGAACAATCAGGAGTTCCTCAATGGCCAAAGCACCGGCGCACGCCTTTGCGTCCACCCTCAAGACCTTCAAGACCGCATCAGGCAAGTCCGGCAAATACTGGTCGCTGAAGGAGCTGGCCAAGCAATATCCCAGCGTCGAACGGCTGCCGGTGTCGATCCGCATCGTGCTCGAGTCGGTGCTGCGCAACTGCGACGGCAAGAAGGTCTCGGCCAAGCATGTCGAAGAGCTGGCCCGCTGGGCGCCCAATGCCGACCGCATCGACGAGATCCCGTTCGTCGTCACCCGCGTGGTGCTGCAGGACTTCACCGGCGTGCCGCTGCTGGCCGACCTGGCCGCCATGCGCAGCGTGGCCGCCAAGCTCGGCAAGTCGCCCAAGACCATCGAGCCGCTGGTGCCGGTCGACCTGGTGGTCGACCACTCCGTGATGGTCGACTACTACGGCACGCCCAAGGCGCTCGACCTCAACATGAAGCTGGAATTCCAGCGCAACAACGAGCGCTACCAGTTCATGAAGTGGGGCATGCAGGCCTTCGACACCTTCGGCGTGGTGCCGCCGGGCTTCGGCATCGTGCACCAGGTCAACCTCGAATACTTTGCGCGCGGCGTCTACAAGAGCTCGAGCGACAACGCCGAGGTGCCGGTGTACTACCCCGACTCGCTGGTGGGCACCGACAGCCACACCACCATGATCAACGGCGTGGGCGTGGTCGGCTGGGGCGTGGGCGGCATCGAGGCCGAGGCCGCCATGCTGGGCCAGCCGGTGTACATGCTGACGCCCGACGTGGTGGGCTTCGAGCTCACCGGCAAGCTGCGCGAAGGCGTCACGGCCACCGACCTGGTGCTGTACGTCACGGCCATCCTGCGGGCCGAAAAAGTGGTGGGCAAGTTCGTCGAATTCTTCGGTCCCGGCGCCGCCTCCATCGCGGTGCCCGACCGCGCCACCATCGGCAACATGGCGCCCGAGTACGGCGCCACCATGGGCTTCTTCCCGGTCGATGAAATGACCGTGGCCTACTTCGAGGGCACGGGCCGCACCCGGGAGGAGGTCGAGCGCTTCGAGGCCTACTACAAGGCGCAGGGCCTGTTCGGCATGCCGGCGCCCGGCGACATCGACTACACCAAGATCGTCAAGCTCGACCTGGGCACGGTGTCGCCGAGCCTGGCGGGCCCGAAGCGGCCGCAGGACCGCATCGACCTGGGCCACCTGTCGACCAAGTTCGCCGAACTCTTCAGCAAGCCCAACGACGCCAACGGCTTCAACCAGCCGGCCGAGCGGCTGAAGCTGCGTTATCCGCTCGCCGTGAACGGCCAGGGCGACGACGAGGAGGCCGCGCCGCCGCCGCCGGGCGCGCCGCGCGACGTGGTCGAGATGGTGGCCAACCGCTCGACCAAGGCGGCCGCCCATGTGAGCGCCACGGCGCCATCGTCGCCCAAGAACGGCGTGACCATCGGCAACGGCGACGTGCTGATCGCGGCGATCACCTCGTGCACCAACACCTCCAACCCGAGCGTGATGCTCGCGGCCGGCCTGCTGGCCAAGAAGGCGGTGGAGGCGGGCCTCACGGTCAAGCCGCACGTCAAGACCTCGCTCGCGCCGGGTTCGCGCATCGTCACCGAATACCTCGAGAAGGCGGGCCTGCTGCCGTACCTCGAGAAGCTGGGCTTCTACCTGGCCGGCTACGGCTGCACCACCTGCATCGGCAACGCGGGCGACCTCACGCCCGAGATCAACGACGCCATCGTCAAGAACGACCTCGTCGGCGCGGCCGTGCTCTCGGGCAACCGCAACTTCGAGGCGCGCATCCATCCGAACCTGAAGGCCAACTTCCTGGCTTCTCCGCCGCTGGTGGTGGCCTTCGCGATCGCGGGCAACGTGATGGTCGATCTCATGACCGAGCCCGTGGGCAAGGGCCGGAACGGCAAGGACGTGTACCTGGGCGACATCTGGCCCAGCCCGAAGGAGATCGACCAGAACCTGCGCCATGCGATGAACGCCAAGTCGTTCCGCGCCAACTACGACAAGGTCAAGACCGACCCGGGCAAGTTCTGGAGCAGCATCAAGGGCACGACGGGGCAGGTCTACGACTGGCCCAAGTCGACCTACATCGCCGAGCCGCCGTTCTTCGAGGGCTTCAAGATGGAGCCGCACGCCTCGGACGCAGGCTTCAAGGGCGCGCGGATCATGGCGCTGTTCGGCGACTCGATCACCACCGACCACATCTCGCCGGCCGGCTCCATCAAGGAAAGCTCGCCCGCGGGGATCTGGCTCAAGGCGCACGGCGTGGCCAAGGCCGACTTCAACAGCTACGGCTCGCGGCGCGGCAACCACGACGTGATGATGCGCGGCACCTTCGCCAACGTGCGCATCAAGAACCTGATGATCCCGCCCGACGTCAACGGCACGCAGGAAGAGGGCGGCGTCACGCTGCACTTCCAGCCCGGGGCAAGCAACGGCTCGCCGAGCGAGCCGGAGAAGATGTTCATCTACGACGCCGCCATGAAGTACATGGAGCAGGGCGTGCCGACGGTGGTCTTCGGCGGCGAGGAATACGGCACCGGCTCGTCGCGCGACTGGGCCGCCAAGGGCACCCAGTTGCTGGGCATCAAGGCCGTGGTGGCGCGCAGCTTCGAGCGCATCCACCGCGCCAACCTGGTCGGCATGGGCGTGCTGCCGCTGCAGTTCCGCGGCGCCGACTCATGGCAGACGCTGGGCCTCGTGGGCGACGAGAAGATCGACGTGGTGATCGGCGGCGAGCTCAAGCCGCAGATGGACGTGAAGCTCGTGGTGCACCGCGCCGACGGCAGCCACCAGGAAGTGACGGTGCGCCTGCGCATCGACACGCCGATCGAGGTCGACTACTACAAGCACGGCGGCATCCTGCCGTTCGTGCTCAGGCAGCTGCTCGCGGCTTGACCCGCGTCGGCCTCATCTCCGACACCCACGGCCTGCTGCGCCCGGAGGCCGTGGCGGCGCTGCAGGGCAGCGACTTCATCGTGCATGGCGGGGACATCGGCGATGCCGGCATCCTCGAGGCGCTGGCCGCCATCGCGCCGTTGACGGTGGTGCGGGGCAACAACGACCGCGAGCCCTGGGCCGAGCGCATTCCGGAAACGGCCTTGCTGAACGCCGGCGGCGTGCTCGTGCATGCGACACACGACCTGTCCCGGCTCGCCGCTGCCCCCGCCGGGGTTCGCGTGGTGGTCTCCGGCCACTCCCACAAGCCGAAGATCGAGGAGCGCGGTGGCGTGCTCTACGTCAACCCGGGCAGCGCCGGGCCGCGCCGATTCAAATTGCCAATTGCAATGGCCGAGCTCATTGTCGATGGCGATGCCGTGTCGGCGCGCATCATTGAACTGGGCTGAATGCGTCGTGAGCAGCCGGAATCCGGCCAAAAAAGAACCCGGTCCGCGAGGTCAAAGGGGCTTCGTCAGGTTTCTGCGATTGAGAATTGATAGCATCTAGCTTTTGCTCCATTGGCGCGCCTGGAATCCGGCGCACTTTCTTACCGTGCAAACCAACCATTTCGGGGCCGCGCCGGCATCTTCCGGCCTGCGGCTCGACCAGCTTCCCGACAACCAGTGGGCCACCGTGCTCGACGTGGCACGGCCCGAGGGGGCGGACGACCGCGAGCTCGTGCTGCGACTGACCGAGATCGGCTTCGTGCCGGGCGAGGCCGTGCGCATCGTTGCCCGCGGCCTGCCGGGGCGTGAACCGCTGGCGGTGCGGCTGGGCCACACCACCTTTGCATTGCGGCGCCATGAGGCCGCATTGATCCACGTGGCGCCGGGTCTGGCGGAGGGCGCAAGCCATGGTTGAGGCCGTCATCCAGGGACCGGGGCGCCTTGCGGCCACGGCGCAGCCGGCGCGCATCGCGCTGCTGGGCAATCCGAACTGCGGCAAGACAGCGCTGTTTAACCTGCTCACCGGCAGCCGCCAGAAGGTGGCCAACTATGCCGGCGTGACGGTCGAGCGCAAGGAAGGCTCGCTTCGCACCGCGTCGGGCCGGCGCGTGTTCGTGCTCGACCTGCCGGGCGCCTACAGCCTCAACGCGCTCAGCGTGGACGAGGCCGTGACGCGCGACGTGGTCACGGGCAAGAGCAGCGAGCCCCTGCCCGACCTGCTGGTGTGCGTGACCGACGCCACCAACCTGCGGCTCAACCTGCGGCTCGTGCTCGAAGCCAAGCGCCTGGGCCTGCCGATGGTGGTGGCGCTCAACATGACCGACATGGCCAGGAAGCAGGGCATCGCGGTCGATACGGCCGTGCTGTCGCGCGAACTGGGCGTGCCGGTCATCGAGACCGTGGGCGTGCAGTCGGGCGGCGCGCAGGGCCTGCTCGAAGCCCTCGATGCGCCGGTGGCCGCCGCGGCGCCGCTGCCCTGGCAGGCGCCGGGGCTGGACGACGTGCTGGCCACGCAGCGCGAAGTGCGCCGCATCCTGGCGCTGGCCGTGCGCGAGCCGGTCGGCAGCCTGGCCACCAGCGACCGCATCGACCGCGTGGTGATGCACCCGGTGTGGGGCCTGCTGGTGCTCGCGGTCACGATGTTCCTGATGTTCCAGGCCGTGTTCAGCTGGGCCAACGTGCCCATGGACGCCATCAAGGCCGCGACCGAGGGCCTGGGCAACCTGCTGAAGGCCCACATGCCCGAAGGCATGCTGCAGAGCCTGCTGGTCGACGGCGTGATTGCCGGCGTGGGCGGCGTGATCGTGTTCCTGCCGCAGATCCTGATCCTGTTCCTGTTCATCCTGGCGCTGGAAGACTCGGGCTACCTGCCGCGCGCGGCCTTCCTGCTGGACCGCGTGATGGGTACGGTGGGCCTGTCGGGCCGCTCCTTCATTCCGCTGCTGTCGAGCTTCGCCTGCGCCATTCCGGGCGTGATGGCCACGCGCACCATCAGCAACTGGCGCGACCGCATCACCACCATCATGATCGCGCCGCTCATGACCTGCTCGGCGCGCCTGCCGGTCTATGCGCTGCTGATCGCGGCCTTCATTCCGGCGCGCACCGTGGGCGGCGTGTTCAACCTGCAGGGCGTGGTGCTGTTCGCGCTCTATGTCTTCGGCATCGTGTCGGCCAT
The DNA here is from genome assembly GCF_014852545.1 of Variovorax sp. VRV01. Classification (NCBI taxonomy): domain Bacteria; kingdom Pseudomonadati; phylum Pseudomonadota; class Betaproteobacteria; order Burkholderiales; family Comamonadaceae; genus Variovorax; species Variovorax sp. VRV01. The sequence goes on along the minus strand of NZ_JACVBS010000018.1, from coordinate 23,093 downwards.
GGCGGTGGCGTGGGTGATGAAGCGCTTCCGCGACAACAAGCAGCACTCGCCGCTGATGATGGAGCTGCCGGCCTACCGCTGGCCCAATGTGCGCAACCTGGCGCTGGGGCTCTACGAGCGGGCGTGGATCTTCATCCAGCGCGTGGGCACGATCATCCTCACGCTCACGATCCTGCTGTGGTTCCTGTCGACCTTCCCGTCGCCGCCCGAAGGCGCCACGGGGCCGGCCATCCAGTACAGCCTGGCGGGCATGATCGGCCGCGGCCTGGAGCACATCTTCGCGCCCATCGGCTTCAACTGGCAGATCTCCATCGCGCTGGTGCCGGGCATGGCGGCGCGCGAAGTGGCGGTGGGTGCGCTCGGCACGGTGTATGCGCTCTCGGCCAGCGGCGACGACGTGGCCGGCCAGCTCGAGCCGCTGATCGCGGGCAGCTGGTCGCTCGCCACGGCGCTGTCGCTGCTGGTCTGGTACGTGTTTGCGCCGCAGTGCATCTCGACCTTGGCGGCGGTCAAGCGCGAAACCGGCTCATGGAAGTACGTCTGGATCATGGCCGGCTACCTGTTCGCGCTGGCCTACCTGGCATGCTTCATCACCTACCACGTGGCGCTGGCGCTGGGCGCCGGATGACCTGCCGCAAGGTTTGCGCGATGTTTCTGGGTTAGTCTCGAACGCGCCTTGGAGTAAACGGACATGACACAGCAATTGATCGTCGGATTGATCGTCGCGGCCGCCGCGTTCTATGCGGTCTGGCGCTGGATGCCCGCGGGCTGGCGGCGCAGTGCCGCGCACAAGCTCGCGGCCGGCACGCACCGCGCCGGGCTGGTCGACCAGCAGCGCGCCGAGCAGCTGGCGGCTTCGCTTGCCAAGACCTCGGGCTGCGGCTCCTGCGACAGCTGCGGCAGCTGCGGTCCGAAGACGCCCGCCAACAAACCATCCGAATCCGAAAAAGCCGGCCACAGCCCGCTGTCCACGCACAGCCGCTGAGGCCGATGCCCACGCACGTCCTCGTCGTCGGCGGCGGCATCGGGGGGCTTTCTGCTGCGCTGGCGCTGTCCCGCGGCGGCCACCGCGTCGATGTCTTCGAGCAGGCGCCCGTGTTCGCCGAGATCGGCGCCGGCATCCAGATGGGGCCCAACGTCACGCGGCGTCTCGCGCAACTGGGTCTGGCCGAAGGCCTGGCGGCCATCGCCGCGCGGCCTGATGCGCTGGTGGTGCAGAGCGCGGGCAGCGGCGCCGAGCTGGCCCGCCTGCCACTGGGCGACGCGATGCGCGAGCGCTACGGCGCTCCCTATCTCTGCGTGCACCGCGCCGACCTGCATGCGCTGCTGCTCGAAGCGGTGCGCGCTCGCGGCCGGGGCACCCTGGTGACCGATGCGCGCATCGCGCAGGTCGAGACCAGCGACGATCTCGTGTGCATCTCGAGCAGCGGCGCGCGGGCCTGGGAGGGCGAGGCACTGATTGGCGCCGACGGCCTCTGGAGCCTGGCGCGGCAACGCCTCGATGTGCCGTCCGCAGCCGAGCCGCCGCGCGCCACCGGCCACACGGCCTGGCGCGCGATGGCCGAGCAGGCCGCGCTGCCGCAGGCCCTGCGCCGCGGCCGGATCGACGTGTGGCTCGGCCCGCAGCTGCATGCGGTGGCGTACCCGGTGCGCGGCGGCGCCTGGCTCAACGTGGTGGTGATCGCGGAATCGGCACCGGCCGGCGATGCACGCGACTGGGACCAGGCCAGCAGCCTCGCCGCGCTGCAGAAGGCCACGGGCCGCAGTGGAGGCGCCTTGCAGGCACTGCTCGAAGCCATGCCCGGCTGGCGCGCCTGGACGCTCAGCGACCGGCCGCCGCTGGCTTCCGCGGCCGAGATGGCCCACGAGCGCGTGGCGCTGGTGGGCGATGCCGCGCATCCGATGGTCCCCTACCTGGCGCAGGGCGCAGGCATGGCCATCGAGGATTCGGTGGCCCTGGCCGAGGCGCTGGGCCAAGGCGATGCCGCCGACGTGCCGGCCGCCTTCGCCCGCTACGCCGAGGCGCGCTGGCAGCGCAATGCGCTCGTGCAGGCCAAGGCCCGGCGCAACGGCCAGATCTTCCATGCGGCCGGCGCGGTGCGCATCGGCCGCGACCTGGCGATGCGCACGCTCGGCGCACGGCTGCTGGACCAGCCCTGGCTGTATGGCGGCTGAGAGCGGCCGCGCCACAGGGGCGGTTCAGAGCCTGAAGGTCTGCAGGTGCTCGATGCGTTCGGCCAGGCCCTCGGCACCCAGGTAGTGGCCATGCGTGCCTTCCCGGACCTCGAGCAGTGTGGCTTCGAGTTCGGCCAGCGTCGCATCGCGGTCGATGACAAAGGCGGGCGGCACGTCGATGCCCGCCTCGGCGCATGCGTCGGCGATCAGGTGCGCGCTGGCGGGCGCACCGCAGGCCGCGCACTTGACGATGGCCGCCACGCTGGGTTCGGCCCCGTTGGCGAGCAGCGCGCTCGTGAGCTCCGGCGAGATCTGGCCGTCGACATTGCCCAGCGCATCGCGCGCCACCGGCGCGCCCGCGCGCACCAGCGCCATGGCCGCGGCGAAGGCGCCCTGGCCGATGGCCACGTCGGTGGCCAGCGCGCTGCCCTGCTGCGGGCCGTCGAAGCTCACGCCCGCGGCCGCGAGTTCGGCCACCAGCTCCGCGTCGTCGGTGCCGATGGCGTGGTGCAGCGCGGCACGCGCGATGGCCGGCAGCCGGCGCAGCGTGCCGTCTGCCAGCGGCGTGCGCCAGTCGACCACGGCGCGGCAATAGAAGGCCACCAGCTTGTCCATCAGGTCGAGGTCCAGTCCGTGGTCCTGGTGCCGGTCGTCGAGGTATTGCAGTAGATCCTGGCCCGAGAAATAGTCCCCCGTGGGCGCCAGCGGATCCTCGTCCAGGTGCAGCGCCGCGAAGGCGCCGCGCAGGTCGGGCGCGATGGTGCTCACGCTGTCTTCGTGCAGCGCATGCGTCCAGGCGGGCGGCAGCCCGTGCTTCCACGCGACGATGCGGCCGTGCTCGGGGCCGGGCTCGACCACCGCATAGACGCGGTCGCAGTATTCGAAGCCGCCGAAGGGCAGGTGCGTGAGCTTGCCGCTCCAGGCGCGGCCTTCCTCCTTGGCGGCCTCTTCGGCCAGCTCCTGTTCATGTTCGATCCAGCCCTGCAGGTCGCGGTAGCCGTCGCTGCCGTCCCAGAACAGCTCCGACCAGCTGATCGATTCCACGTTGCCGCCCATCGGCAGCGACAGGTCGTAATCGAGCCGCCCGCCCGCCGTCTGCCGCCACAGCGCGGCCAGCGCCTCGGGCAGCGGGCCGGCGCACAGTGCCTCGATGGCGGCGATCCGCTGCGCCGGCATGGGCGGCTGGGCCTCGAAGATCACGCGGTCCGCGAACAGGACCACACCATGCTCGCGCAGGGTTGCGAGCTCGTCGGGCGAGAACTGGACATCGTTCATGGCGGGGCCTCCGTTGTTGTTGCCAACCAATGTAGCGCTTCAGGCAGATGGGGCAAGCGGGGCAAGCGATAGCTCACAGGTCGGTACGCAGCTTCCAGATTTCGGGGAACAGCACCACATCGAGCATCTTGCGCAAGTAGCTCACGCCGCCGGTGCCGCCCGTGCCGCGCTTGAAGCCGATCACGCGCTCCACCGTGGTCACGTGGCGAAAACGCCAGAGGCGGAAGGCGTCTTCGAGGTCGGTGAGTTTTTCGCCGAGCTGGTACAGGTCCCAATGGTCGTGCGGGTTGCGGTACACCGTGAGCCAGGCCGCTTCCACGCCGTCGCTGGCTTCATAGGGCAGGGTCCAGTCGCGCTCCAGGTGATCGGCGGGCACCGGCAGGCCATGGCGTGCGAGCAGCTTCAGCGACTCGTCGTAGAGCGAAGGCGAGCGGTAGGCCGCGTCCACCTGCGCGAGCAGATCGGGCCGGTGCGCATGCGGCTTGAGCATGGCGGCGTTCTTGTTGCCGAGCGCAAACTCGATGCAGCGGTACTGCGCGCTCTGGAAGCCGCTGGAGTTGGCAAGGTAGGGGCGCATCGCCGTGTACTCGGGCGGCGTCATGGTCGAGAGCACGGTCCATGCGCTCACCAGCTGCTCCATGATGCGGCTCACGCGCGCGAGCATCTTGAAGGCGTCGGCCAGCTTCTCCTCGGCGATGCAGGTGGTGGCGGCGCGCAGCTCGTGCAGCATCAGCTTCATCCAGAGCTCGCTGGTCTGGTGCTGCACGATGAACAGCATCTCGTCGTGCGCGGGCGAAAGCGGATGCTGGGCGTTGAGGATCTCGTCGAGGTGCAGGTAGTCGCCGTAGCTCATCGACGCGCTGAAATCCAGCTGCGCCTTTTCCTCGTGGACGGTCTTCTCGGGGCTCTGGCCCGTGCTCTTTTCGGTGCTCATGTCACTGCGTTCTTGCGGTTGAATTCGGCGCGTTGCCACTCGCCCGTCCGGAGCACCTGCACCAGATGCTCGACCGAGTTCCACACATCCTCGAAGCCAAGGTACAGCGGCGTGAAGCCGAAGCGAAGGATGTCGGGCATCTGCGAATCGCCGGCGCGGTAGTCGCCGATCACGCCGCGCGCGATCAGCGCCTGCACGATGGCGTAGGCGCCTTCGTCGCGGCTCAGGCACACCTGCGAGCCGCGGCGTGCGTGTTCGCGCGGCGTGACGAGCGCGAGGCCCTGGCCCGCGCAGCGTTCTTCCACCAGCGCGATGAACAGGTCGGTGAGCGCGAGCGACTTGGCGCGCAGCGCGGCCATCGCGCCGTTTGAACCGTTGAAGACTTCGGCCGCGAGCACGGTGTCGAGCCCGCATTCGAGCCCCGCCAGCGCGATGACCGGCTGCGTGCCGCAGAGATAGCGGCCCACCCCCGGCGCGGGGCGGTAGTGCGGCGTGAACTCGAAGGGCGCCGCATGACCCCACCAGCCCGACAGCGGCTGCTCGAACTTGCCCGCATGCCGCGTATGCACCCAGGCAAAGGCCGGCGCGCCGGGGCCGCCGTTCAGGTACTTGTAGCCGCAGCCGATGGCGTAGTCGGCATTGCTGTCGTTCAGCGCGACCGGCACCGCGCCCGCGCTGTGCGCCAGATCCCACACCGTGAGCGCGCCGGCGGCGTGCGCGGCGGCGGTGATGGCCTTCATGTCGTGCATGGCGCCGGTGCGGTAGTTCACGTGCGTGAGCATCAGCACGGCCACTTCGTCGGTCAGCACCGAATCCGGGCCTTGCAGTTCGCTCGCATCGATCAGCTTGAGCGTGAAGCCGCGTTCGCGGCACAGCGACTCGGCAATGTAGAGGTCGGTCGGGAAGTTGCTGCGCTCGCTGACCACCAGCCTGCGCCCGCTGTGCGTCTGCTGCGAGAGCGCCGCGAACAGCACCTTGTAAAGGTTGACCGAAGTGCTGTCGGTGCACACGACTTCGCCGGGCGCGGCGCCGATCAGGCGAGCCACCTTGTCGCCCAGGCGCTGCGGCAGGTCGAACCAGCTGGCGGTGTTCCACGAGCGGATCAGGCCTTCGCCCCATTCCTTGGCCACCACTTCGGCAATGCGTGCCGGCGCGGCCTTCGGCAGCACGCCGAGCGAGTTGCCGTCGAGGTAGAGCACGCCCTCGGGAATGGTGAATTGGTCGCGCAGGGCGCGCAGCGGGTCTTGCGCGTCGAGCGCGCGGCAGTCTTCGAGGGTCGTCATGATGGAGGTTTTCAGCGGGGAAGCTCGCGCAGCACGGCGCGAACCGGGGAGGCATCGGCGCTGACCAGCCTGAGCGGCAGCGCGATGAGTTCGTAGTCGCCCTCGGGCACCTCGTCGAGCACGAGGTTCTCGAGCACGCGCAGGTCGAGGCGGCGGATGCGCTGGTGGCTTTCCAGCGTCTTGCTGTCGGCCGGGTCGATGCTGGCGGTGTCGATGCCGATCAGCTTCACGCCCATGGCCGCGAGCCTTTCGACGGTGGCGGGCGCGTAGGCCGCGAGCTGCGGGTCCCAGTGGGCGACGGGCATGGCGGTGTAGGTACGCACCAGCACGCGCGCGGGCAGGGTGCTGTCGATGGCGTGGGCGATGTGCTCCCACTCGATCAGCGGCCCCTTGGCGATGGCATGGATCACCCGGCAGGGGCCGAGGAAGGGTGCGAGGTCCACGAGGCCGATGGCCTGGCCTTCGGGGTCGTAGTGCAGCGGCGCGTCGGCATGCGCGCCGACGTGGGGCGAGAGCTTGATCTCGCTGACGTTGACCGGGCAATCCGGCGAAATGGTGGCCGCCCAGCGCTGCTGGTAGGGCGTGTCGCCGGGGAACACCGGCGTGCCTTCATGCACGGGCGGCGAGATGTCCCAGAGGCGGGGTTGGGGTTGCAGGGAACGCATGGCGCGAAGTTAGCGCCGGGCGAGAGGTCGTGGTGTCGGTTATTTCCAACACATCGCGTGACCAGATGATGTGTCTCAGGAAGACAGGCCAGGCAGCCCGTGCCGCGCACGGGCCCGCTCGCAGGCGTCGCTGCCGGCCTGCAGCTCATGGCAGGGGTTGGGGCGCCATTCGTAGATGCCACAGGCCACGGCTTGGCCGATCTTGCCGGTGAGCGCGGCGCAGCGCGGCGGCGTGTGATCGGTGCCGCGCATGCGGCAAAGGGTGTGGTTCACTTCGACGGCAAGGCCGGACGGCACCTGTCCGCCGTTCTCGTCGAGTTCGTGGATGCTGAAGTCGACGCGGTAGCTGGCGCAGCAGGCGCCGCATTGCTGGCAATGGGACACGTGGCCGCGCCTTCGGTCAGATGCCTACAGCCGCCCCAGCAGCAGGAACTCCATCAGCGCCTTCTGCGCATGGAGCCGGTTCTCGGCCTCGTCCCACACCACCGACTGCGGGCCGTCGATGACCTCGGCCTGCACTTCCTCGCCGCGGTGCGCGGGCAGGCAGTGCATGAAGAGGGCGTCGGGCTGGGCGATGCGCATCATGTCCTCGTCGACGCACCAGTCGGCAAAGGCCTTGCGGCGGGCCTCGTTCTCGGACTCGTAGCCCATGCTGGTCCAGACGTCGGTGGTCACCAGGTCGGCGCCGCGGCAGGCTTCCATCGGGTCCTTGAAAACCTGGTAGCTGTCGGCCGAGCGCAGGCCCGCCACCGACTGGTCGACCTCGTAGCCGCTGGGCGTGCTCACGTGCACCTTGAAGCCCAGGATCTCGCTGGCCTGCAGCCAGGTGTTGGCCATGTTGTTGCCGTCGCCCACCCAGGCCACGGTCTTGCCCTGGATGGATCCGCGGTGCTCGATGTAGGTGAAGATGTCCGCGAGGATCTGGCAGGGGTGGAACTCGTTGGTCAGGCCGTTGATGACGGGCACGCGCGAGTGCGCGGCGAAGGTGTCGATCTTGGTCTGCTCGTAGGTGCGGATCATCACGAGGTCGACCATGCGGCTGATGACCTTGGCACTGTCCTCGATGGGCTCGGCGCGGCCGAGCTGGCTGTCGCCGGTGGTCAGGTGCACCACGCTGCCGCCGAGCTGGTACATGCCCGCCTCGAAGCTCACGCGGGTGCGCGTGCTGGCCTTCTCGAAGATCATGGCCAGCGTGCGGTCGGTCAGGGGCTGGTGCTTCTCGTAGGTCTTGAACTTCTTCTTGATGATCGCCATGCGATCGAAGAGGTAGGCGTATTCGTCGGCCGTGAAGTCCGAGAACTGCAGGTAGTGGCGGATGGCGTTGGGCGTGGTGGCGGTCGTCATTGCGCTGCAGGCTCCGACAGGAATGTTTTGACGATGGGCGCGAGGATCGCGACGATCTCGTCGGCTTCGGCAATGCTCAGGATGAGCGGCGGCACCAGGCGGATCACCTTGTCGGCCGTCACGCTCAGCAGCAGGCCGGCGTCGCAGGCGCGGTTCAAAATGACGCCGCAGGGCCGGTCGAGCTCGATGCCGAGCATCAGGCCCTGGCCGCGGATTTCCTTCACGCCCGCCAGGCCGCCGATTTCGCGTTCGAGCGCGGCCTTCAGGTGCTCGCCCACGGCGGCGGCGTTCTCGAGCAGCTTGTGCTCTTCCATGATGCGGATGGTTTCGATGCCGGCGCGCATCGCGAGCGGGTTGCCGCCGAAGGTGGTGCCGTGGTTGCCCGGGCCGAAGATGTGGGCGGCCTTGGGGCCAGCCACCACGGCGCCGATCGGCACGCCCGAGCCCAGGCCCTTGGCCAGCGGCATGACGTCGGGCTTGATACCGGCCCACTGGTGCGCGAACCACTTGCCGGTGCGGCCCATGCCGCATTGCACTTCGTCGATCATCATGAGCCAGTCGCGCTGGTCGCACAGGGCGCGCACCTGCCTGAGGTACTCCCAGCGCATCGGGTTGATGCCGCCTTCGCCCTGGATGGTCTCGAAGAACACGGCGACCACGTTGGGGTTGCCTTCGGTGGCCTTTTTCAGCGCCTCGATGTCGTTCAGCGGCACGCGGATGAAGCCCTCGACCAGCGGGCCGAAACCGGCCTGCACCTTCGGGTTGCCGGTGGCCGACAGGGTGGCGATGCTGCGGCCGTGGAAAGCGGCTTCGTACACCACGATCTCGGGCCGCTCGATGCCCTTGTCGTGGCCGAACTTGCGCGCGAGCTTCAGGGCGGCCTCGTTGGCCTCCAGCCCGGTGCAGCAGAAGAAGGCATTGGTCAGGCCCGAGAGCTCGGTCAGCTTGGCGGCCAGCTGTTCCTGGCCGGGCACGTGGTAGTAGTTGGAGCTGTGGATCAGCTTGCTGAGCTGGTCCTGCAGCGCGGGCACCAGCTCGGGGTGGTTGTGGCCCAGCGTGTTCACGGCAATGCCGCCGAGGCCGTCGAGGTAGGCCTTGCCCGCGGTGTCCCAGACTCGGCAGCCCTGGCCGTGCGACAGCGCGATCGGCAGGCGACCGTAGGTGTTCATGACGTGGGGCGAGGTGGGCTGGGCGGTAGCGCTCATTCGGTTCTCCAGATAGGGAACCGCGGATTCTAGGCGTGCGCCTTGACGGCTTCGTTGAGGATTCCGCATTACAGCAATGCCCGCTGCCCGGGAGGCGAAAGGCGCCCGGATAGAATCGCTTGTTGCACCGCAGCACCTGCTGCGGGCGCCTCATTCAACGATGATTTCCCCCACTGCCAAAGAAATCTTCATCCAGGGCATCACCCGCGATGGCCGGACTTTCCGCCCCAGCGACTGGGCCGAGCGGCTGGCCGGCGTGATGTGCTCCTTCCGCCCCGGCGGCGCCTATCCGGGCAGCCACCTGAGCTATTCGCCCTGGTGCATTCCAACCACCATCAACGGGGTCAAGTGCGTGGTGGTGAACCGCGCCCTGCGCGACGCCGAACCCATGGCCTGGGACTTCTGTGTGAATTTCGCGCGCGACAACGACCTGCAGGTGGCCGAGGCCTGCCTGGTGCCCGACGTGCCGCCCAAGGCCTGAGCGGGCGGCCTCCTCCGGCAGGACAGAAGCGATCGGACATGAAAAAACCGCCCGAAGGCGGTTTTTTACACTTTGCTGCAGCGCACCCCGATCAAACGGCGGACCGGAGAATTCCGGTCCGGGCTTGCCTGACAGGTGTCAGGCGGCGGCCTTTTCAGGCGCGAGGGCGAGGGCCTTGACCTTCGCCGACAGGCGGCTCTTGTCGCGAGCAGCCTTGTTCTTGTGGAAGATGCCCTTGTCGGCGACGGTGTCGACGATGCTCTGGGCCTTCGCGAAGAGTTCGCTTGCCTTGGTCTTGTCGCCGGCCAGGACGGCCTTTTCGACATTCTTCACGGCGGTGCGGTATTTGGAGCGCAGCGAGGTGTTCGCAGCGTTGAGCTTGGTGTCCTGGCGGACGCGCTTACGGCCGGAGGCGAGGCGCGGGTTCTTTTTCTTGGGCTTGGCGGATGCCATGGTTTGGTTCCTTAGGTGTCTGAGGATGATGCAGCAAAGCCCTCCATTATAGGCCGGGTTGCCTTTTTCGCCGAATCGGCGCTTGCCGGGCCCTACACTCGCCCCCGTGTCCCTGTTCAAATCCGCTTCCACCGTATCCCTGCTGACCCTCGCTTCGCGGATCACGGGCCTCGTGCGCGACGTGCTTTTTGCCTCGGTGTTCGGCGTCAGCGCGCTGACCGACGCGTTCAACGTCGCCTTCCGCATTCCCAACCTGTTCCGGCGGGTTTTCGGCGAAGGCGCCTTCAGCCAGGCCTTCGTGCCGGTGCTCGCGGCGCGCAAGACCGAAGCCGGCCAGGAGGGCGCCAAGGCGCTGATCGACCATGTCGCCACGCTGCTGACCTGGGCGCTGGTGGTGGTTTGCGTGGCCGGCGTGGCCGGCGCGCCGCTCCTGGTGTGGGCCATGGCCAGCGGGCTGGCGGGCTTCGACGCCGCCGTGGTCATGACGCGCTGGATGTTCCCCTACATCGGCTTCATGTCGCTCGTGGCGCTGGCGGGCGGCATCCTGAACACCTGGCGCAAGTTCGCGGTGCCGGCCGCCTCGCCGGTGCTGCTCAACATCGCGCTGATCCTGGCAATCGTCGTCGGGGCGCCGTTGTTCCGCCGCTACGGCATCGAGCCGATCTATGCCCAGTGCGTGGGCGTGCTGGTCGGCGGCGTGCTGCAGCTGGCCATCCAGATTCCGGCGTTGCGTGCGCTGGGCCTCCTGCCGCGCATCGGTGCGAGTTTCAAGGCCCTGGGCGACGCCTGGCGCGATCCCGCCACGCGCCAGGTGCTGAAGCTGATGCTGCCCGCCCTGCTGGGCGTGAGCGTGGCGCAGATCTCGCTGCTCATCAACACGCAGATCGCCTCGCATCTTGCGGTCGGCAGCGTGACCTGGATCGGCAATGCCGACCGCCTCATGGAGTTTCCGACCGCGATGCTCGGCGTGGCGCTCGGCGTGGTGCTGATGCCGCAGCTGGCCGGCGCCCGCGCGGCCAAGGACGACGCGCGCTACTCGTCGCTGCTCGACCTGGGCCTGCGGCTGGTGGTGCTGCTGTCGGCGCCGTGCGCCGTCGCGCTGCTGCTCTTTGCCCAGCCGCTGGTGGCCGTGCTGTTCCACAACGGCGCCTACCAGGGCGAGGACGTGCAGCGCACCACCGTGGCGCTGATGGGCTACGGCGTCGGGCTGATCGGCCTGGTGGCCATCAAGGTGCTCGCGCCCGGCTACTACGCCAGGCAGGACACGCGCACGCCCATGCTGATCGCCGTGGGCGTGCTGGTGCTGACCCAGGTCCTCAATTTCTTCCTGGTGCCGGTGCTGCAGCATGCGGCGCTCACGCTGACCATTGCCATCGGCGCGCTGGTCAATGCGGTCTGGCTGCTGGTCGGGCTGATCCGCCGCGGCAGCTACAAGCCCGAACCCGGCTGGGGCAAGTTCGCGCTGCAGGTGCTGGCGGGAATGCTGGTGCTCGCGGCCCTGCTGGCATGGGGTTCGCGCCACTTCGACTGGATCGGCCTGCGCGAGCAGCGCTTCCTGCGCATCGGCCTGCTGGCCGCGCTGATCACCGGCGCGGCGCTGCTGTATTTCGCGGTGCTCGCGGCCGTGGGCGTGCGGCTTCGCAGTTTCATGCGCCGGTAAGAGGCCTTGCGTTGCGGCTTTCCGCAACGCAGCCGTTTTCGAACTGCGCAAGCTGAAAACACCGCCTTGACGCTCCCCGAATGCTCCTCTACAAAGACACATGACGTTCAGCTTTCAGGTTCCCACGGCCCTGGCGTATTTCGAATCGCTGGTGCAGAGCGACGAGCACTTTCCGCTGCTGGAGGCTGCCGCCAGCCTCGCGCAGGACGAATACCCCGACCTCGACGTGCAGCAGGTGCTGGGCGACGTCGACCAGCTGCTCGCGCGCCTGAAGCGCCGGCTGCCGGCCGATGCCGCGCCGCTGGCCCGGCTGCGCGCGCTCAACCAGTTCTTCTTCAACGACCTGAACTTCGGCGGCAACGTCAACGACTACTACGACCCCGACAACAGCTACCTGAACGCCGTGCTGCGCACGCGCCGCGGCATTCCCATTTCGCTGGCGGTGCTGTGGATGGAGCTCGCGCAGGGGCTGGGCCTGCAGGCGCGCGGCATCGGCTTTCCGGGCCACTTCATGCTCAAGGTCACGCTGCCCAAGGGGCAGGTGGTGATCGACCCCTTCACCGGCAAGTCGCTCTCGCGCGAAGAGCTCGGCGAGCGGCTCGAACCCTACAAGCGCAGCAACGGGTTGGTCGGCGATTTCGACGTGCCGCTGGGCCTGTACCTGCAGCCCGCCAGCTCGCGCGAGATCATCGGGCGCATGCTGCGCAACCTGAAGGAAGTGCACCGCGCGCAGGAAGACTGGCAGCGCGCCATCGCCGTGCAGGACCGCCTCATCGCGCTGCTGCCCAACGCCTGGGGCGAGTACCGCGACCGCGGTATCGCGCATGCCGAGCAGGGCAACACGGCGGCCGCCGTGCGCGACCTGGAAACCTACCTCGAGCATGCGGAAGACGCGCTCGACGTCGACGTCATTGCGGAGCGCGTCGCGGCGCTGCGGCGCGAATCCGACTGATGGCCACCAGCACCGGCGTGGCCGACGCCCCCGATCTCGGCACCCTGCATGAATTCCACGGCGTGCAGCCCGTGCTGCCGGTGTCCGACGCCGCGCGCGCCGCGCGCTGGTTCCGCGACGTGCTGGGCTTCGAGATCGACTTCATCGCCGGCGAGCCGCCGAGCTACGCGCGGGTCAAGAAGGGCGACCGCAGCTACGGCGACCCGGTCTACCTGCGGCTGTGGCAGTGCAACACCCGCGGGGCGCCGCCCTGGCGCGGCGAGATCGTGATCCACGTGGGCAAGGACATCGACGGCCTGTACGCGGCCTATGCGAAGCGCGGCGTCACGGTGATAGAGCCGCCCGTCTCGCAGCCCTGGGGCCTGCGCGAATTCGCCATCCGCGAGCCCGACGGGCATGTGCTGCGCTTCTGCGGCTATCTGCCCTGAATTCTGATACATAAAATTACAAATAGATCGAGACGGGCGTGTCGATCAGGCTTGCGCTCGCGCGACGTGTGAACAGGAGCGCGCAAATTCCAGCACCTCCCGACTTCATCAACCTTCAGGAGAAACGACATGCGATTCATGGTTCTGGTCAAGGCCAACAAGGATTCCGAAGCCGGCGTGATGCCGAGCACCGAGGTGCTCACCGCCATGGGCAAGTTCAACGAGGAACTGGTCAAGGCCGGCGTGCTGCTGGCGGGCGAAGGGCTGCATCCGTCTTCCAGGGGTGCGCGCGTGCGCTGCGAAGGCCTCAAGCGCACCGTCATCGACGGTCCTTTTGCCGAAACGAAGGAACTGCTCGCGGGTTTCTGGCTGCTTCAGGTCAAATCTAAGGAGGAAGCCATCGAGTGGATCAAGCGCAGCCCGTTCCAGGAGGGCGAGATCGAGATCCGCCAGGTGTTCGAAGCCTCCGATTTCGGCGACTCGATGACGCCCGAACTGCTGGCGCAGGAAGAGCGCCTGCGCGCAGAGGCCTTGGCTAAGGCCGGCAGCTGACAAGACCTTGAAGAGAAGGAGACCGCCATGCGATTCATGCTGCTGATGATTCCCCACGGCTACGAAACCGCCGCGCCCGGCACCATTCCCGACGACGTCGATGCGGTGGCGGCCATGATGGCCTACAACGAGTCGATGCAGAAGGCCGGCGTGCTGATCAGCTGCGACGGCCTGCATCCGCCCTCGATGGGTGCGCGCGTGAGCTTTCCGGGCCGCAAGCCCAAGGTGGTCGACGGCCCCTTCGCCGAGGCCAAGGAAGTGCTCGGCGGCTACTGGATCATCGACGTGCCCTCGCGCGCCGATGCCATCGAATGGGCCACGCGCTGCCCCGGCAGCGAGAACGAGGTCATCGAGGTCCGGCAGATCCAGGAAATTGCCGACTTCCCGCCCGAGGTGCAGGCGCTGACGACCGAATTCGCGTCGATGCAGGCCGTCAAGAAATAGGATCCGCTGGTCAGTCCTCTCGCACCAGCCGGATGCCCACCAGCGTGTAGCGCGTGTCCGGCGCGTTCCAGTTGCGATAGGCCGCCCGGGCATAGAAGGCCCAGGTGTGCCAGGAGCCGCCGCGGCGTACCCGCACTCCGCCTTGGGCGGGGCCCTGCGGGTCGTCGAGCGGCGACTGCGCGTAGTATTTCTCGCCATGCCAGTCGGCCACCCATTCCCACGCATTACCGTGCATGTCGTAAAGGCCCCAGGCGTTCGGCGCAAAGCTGCCGACCGGCGCGGTGAACGCGTAGCCATCGTCGCCGTCCAGCGCCATCGGCTGCCAGCGCGGCCAGTACCGGGCGCTGTTCGCATCGAACACGTTGGCCGCGCCCAGCAGCGAGTGCGGGTCGTCGCCCGAGCTGTAGCGGCTGCGCGTGCCGGCGCGGCAGGCGTATTCCCATTCGGCCTCGGTCGGCAGCCGGTAGCGGCGGCCCTCGGTCTTGCTCAGCCAGGCCGCCAGCGCCTGGGCGTCGTTCCAGGTCACGTTGACGACCGGATGGTCGTCGCCTTGCGCGAAGCCGGGGTTGCGCCAGGAGTAGCGCGGGTCGCGGCCCTCGAAGGCGTCGCCGCGCTTCGTGGTGGCCGGGTCGTAGTCGGCGCGCCAGCCGTAGCCGCCGGTTCCGTCGGCCACCGACTCGGGCACGTAGCCCGAGGCTTCGACGAAGCGCCGGAACTGGCCGACCGTCACCTCGTGCCGGCCCATCCAGAAGGAGTGGGTGATGCGCACCCGGTGAACCGGCCCCTCGTCGCCCAGCTGCGCGAATCGCTCTCTCGGCAGCTGCCCATAGGCGGCGGCCAGCGATTCGGGCGGTTCGTCGCTGCCCATCAGGAACTCGCCGGCCGGCAGCCTGACGAAAGCCATGCCGAGGCTGTTGCGTTCGACCTCGGCGGCTTGGGCACCGCCGAGGACCATGGCCAGGATCAGGAGGCAGCACTGCTTCATGTGCGGATGCTATTGCACCTCCTGGACAATGAGGAAGCGCACGCATGAGCAATGGCAGGAACCAGGAAGCGGTCGGCCGCACCATCGAGGCGGTATGGCGCATCGAATCCGCCAGGATCATCGCCACCGTCGCGCGCATGGTGCGCGACGTGGGCCTGGCCGAGGAACTGGCGCAGGACGCGCTGGTGTCGGCCCTCGAGCAATGGCCCGAAAAAGGCGTGCCCGACAACCCCGCCGCCTGGCTCACCGCCGTGGCCAAGCGCCGCGCGCTCGACCGGCTGCGCCACCGGCAGCTGGCCGAGCACAAGGCGCCCGAGATCGGCCGCGAGCTCGACGCGCAGCACGAGATGGCCCAGGCCGACTTCGCCGAGGCCGTCGATGCGGCCATCGACGACGACATCGGCGACGACCTGCTGCGGCTGGTGTTCACCGCCTGCCATCCCGTGCTTTCGACCGAGGCGCGCGTGGCGCTCACGCTGCGCCTGATGGGCGGCCTCGGCACCGACGAGATCGCCCGTGCCTTTCTCGTGCCCGAAGCCACCGTGGCGCAGCGCATCGTGCGCGCCAAGCGCACGCTGCTCGAAGCGCGCGTGCCCTTCGAGGTGCCGCGCCGGCATGAACTCGAAGCGCGGCTCGCCTCGGTGCTCGAGGTGCTCTACCTGATCTTCAACGAAGGCTACTCGGCCACGGCCGGCGACGACTGGATGCGCCCCGCGCTGTGCGAGGAAGCCATGCGCCTGGGCCGCATCGTGGCCGAGCTGATGCCCGATGCCTCGGAAGTGCATGGCCTGGTGGCGCTGATGGAAATCCAGGCCTCGCGCACCGCCGCGCGCGTGGGCGCCTCGGGCGAGCCGGTGCTGCTGCTCGAGCAGAACCGCGCGCGCTGGGACCACATGCTGATCCGGCGCGGCCTGGCGGCACTGGCGCGTGCCGAGGCGCTTGGCGGCGCCTTCGGCCCGTATGCGCTGCAGGCGGCCATTGCCGCCTGCCATGGCCGCGCGCGCACGGCAGAAGACACCGACTGGCCGCGCATCGCTGCGCTGTACGACGCGCTGGCCGAGCTGTCGCCATCGCCCATCGTCGAATTGAACCGCGCGGTGGCGCTGTCGATGGCTTTCGGGCCGGCCGCGGGGCTCGAGGTGGTGGATGCGCTCGTGGGCGAGCCGGCGCTGCGGGCCTACCACCTGCTGCCGGCGGTGCGCGGCGACCTGTTGCTGAAGCTCGGGCGCCGCGACGAGGCGCAGAAGGAGTTCGACCGCGCCGCCTCGCTCACGCGCAACACGCGCGAGCGGACCCTGCTGCTGGCGCGTGCGCGGGCCTGTGCGGCTGCGCAGGGCTGAGGTTCCTCAAGAAGCCGGCCGCCGCTACCCCTTCAACGCCGAGGCCGAAGGCGAACCGGGCAATCCGAACTGGTGCCAGGCGCGCCGCAGCTGCGTGTCCGAGCCGAAGCCCGAGATTTCCGCCGCCCGCGTCACGCTCGCGCCCGAGGCCAGCGCAAGCTGCGCGGCCGCCAGCCGCAGCCGCCGCAGGTAGGCCAGCGGCGCCACGCCCGCATGCTCGACGAACAGCCGCGTCAGGTGCCGTGCCGAGGTGTGGGCCACTTCCGCCATCCGCGGCACGCTCCAGTCGGCCTGCGGCTGCTCGCTGACGGCGTCCTGCACGCGGTGCAGTGCGGCGTGCAGGTGGTTGCGGTAGGCCAGGAAGGGCGACAGCTCCGGATCGTGCGGACCGCGCCGCTGCGCCACCACCATCGTCTGCGCCACCTGGGCGGCCAGTGCTTCGCCGCACACATCGGCGATGCGGTGCAGCACCAGGTCGATGCCGGTGGTGACGCCCGCGCTGCTGTACACCGGCGGATCGATCACGAACACGCGGTTGGCCACCACCTCGCAGCGCGGCTCCACCGCGCGCAGTTCGTCGAGGTGATGGTGGTGCGTGGTGGCGCGCCGGCCGGAGAGCGCACCGGCGTGCGCGGCCAGCAGCGCGCCGGCGCAGACGGTGACCAGCTCGAGCCGGCCGGGTTCGAAGCGCTGGCCGCGCAGCCAGTGCAGCAGCTCCTGCGTCTCGGCGTTGTCGATCGGGATGGCGTCTCCGGGCAGCCCGACCAGCACGAGCCAGGCCGGGCTCGGCCATTGCGTCGGCAAGGGCGCGATGTTGGCGAGCGCAACGCCCACGGATCCGATCGAGGTGGGACGCGGGCCCGCGAATTCGATCTCGAAGCGCTCGGGCTGGCCGGCCGCGTGCAGCCGCTGGTTCGCGATGCGCAGCGCCTCGGCCGGGCCGGCCCAGTCGAGCACCAGGCTGCCCGGCAGCAGCACGAACACTACGCGGATGGGCTGCTGCTGTTGGAGGTCCATGCGTAGTCCATCTGGCGCGCCGTGCGTTCGGCCAGCGTGCGGCCGGCCAGCCGTTCGACCAGGTAGAGGCTCATGTCGATGCCCGCGCTGATGCCCGCGGAACTGACGATGCGGCCGCTGTCGACCCAGCGCTCGTTTTCGCGCACGTCGAGCGAGGGGAACTGCTCGCGCAAGTCTGCAATGTCTTCCCAGTGCGTGGTGACGGCTTCGCGCGTGGCCACGCCGCTCTTGGCGAGCAGGAAGACGCCGGTACAGACCGAGGCGACGAGCTGCGCGCCGGCCGCGCAACCGGCGATCCAGCGTAGGGTGGCGGCGCTTGCCATGGGCGCATCGACCACGCCGCCGGGCACGATCAGCAGGTCGGCCTTCGGATCCGCGTCCAGGTCGTGGTCGGCCAGCAGGCGCAGGCCGGCGCGTGCCTGCACGGGCTGGCTGGCGCTCGCCGCCACCGAAGCCACCTCGAAAGGCGCCGGCGTACCGGGATCCATGCGCTGGCTCACGCGGCTCGCGGTGGTGAACACCTCGAACGGCCCCGCGAAGTCGAGCGCCTCGACGCCGTCGTAGGCGAGGATCAGTACGCGAAGGCTCATGCGGCCAGGCTTTCCGTGGCGTGGGCGCCGGCGCGCTCGAGCGCCTGCGCCACGCTGCAGACCGTGGCGAACCGGCCATCCAGCACAGCCGCCGTGCGCGCCTTGATATCGGCGGCGGCAAGCGGCCGGCCGTCGGGTTGCGGCATGTCGAAGGTCAGCGTGGCCTCGGTCACGTAGTCGACCTCCCAGCCCAGGTCCGAGCCGTGGCGCGCCGTGGTTTCGCAGCATTGCTCGGTGCGGATGCCGCTCACGATCAGCCGGCCGATGCCCTGCTGCGTGAGCCAGATGTCGAGCCCGCTGTTGACCAGCGCGCTGTGGCGGTGCTTGGTGAAGGTGGCCGCTGCCTCAAATGGCGCCAGGCCGTCGATCGGCCGCACGAAGCCCGACTCGACCGCGAAGGGATGGCTTGCGGCAGCGGGACCGTCGACGTGGAAGACGCGCACGATCGGAAGACCGGCGGCCAGGCAGCCCTCGATCAGCGCGTTCTGGGCAGCGAAATAGGGCTGCGCAACGCGCTCGGACCAGTACGCGCGCTGGCGAAACGATTCCTGCGCGTCGATCACAATCAGACAGGATTTCATGGCGTTGGCTCGAAACGGCGAAGTGGATGATGCCGCCTATTCTTCTGCGCCGCCAGGGCACGGTCCGCGCCGAAGCGGACCAGAACCGATCAAATCAGGACATCTAGACAAGCCCCGCGGCCTGCAGCTCTTTCTTGAGGTACGCGTAGAAGAGCGGCGCCGCCACCAGTCCAGCCGGGCCGAACACCGCCTCGGCCACGAACATCACCGCCAGCAGCTCCCACACCCGCATCTGCGTGCGGCTGCCGACCACCTTGGCGTTGATCACGTATTCGGCCTTGTGGATGATGATCAGGAACGCCAGGCAAGCCAGCGCCGTCACGGGCGACACCGACAGCGCCACCAGCGTGATCACCGAGTTGCAGACCAGGTTGCCGACGATGGGCACCAGGCCCGCCACGAAGGTCAGCGTGATCAGCGCCGGCGTGTAGGGCAGGTGGCGGCCCCAGAGCGGCATCAGGAACAGCAGGAAGATGGCGGTCAGCAGCGTGTTGAAGGCGGCGATCCAGAACTGCGCGGCCACGATCTGGCCGAAGGCCTCGCCGAAGATGGCGATGCGGCGGTGCAGCTGCGCGGCGAGCGGCCGGCGCTGCAGCGGCGAGGGTGCGATGGCCGCCAGCCCGCCGACGATGAGCCCCACGTAGGCAAACAGCAGGCCGCCGAGCCACGCCCGTCCGGCCAGCGCCAGCGATCCGGCCTGGGCACGCAGGTAGTTGGCGACCACGCGCTGCACCTCGGCCGCGCCTTCGGGCAGGTAGACCGCAATCTCGGGCGGGAGCTTGAGCCGCAGTTCGAGCACCGTGCGCGCCGTGTAGTCGAGCAGTTCGCGGTACTGGTCGGGCGCGTCGAGGATGTACTCGCGCGCCTGCGACAGGCCCAGCGAGATCAGCGCAATGGGCGCCAGCAGCACCAGCGTGACCGCCAGCACCCGGGCCAGCACGTCGGCACGCCCGGACGGCAGCTTCAGCCGCGCCAGGCCGGCGCCGATCAGCCGCGCGAACCAGCGGGTGGCCAGGAAGCCGATGCACACGCACAGCAGGCCGGGCAGCAGGTGCTGCCACATCACCAGCAGCAGGGCGGCCGGCATCAGCAGGTAGCTGGCCAGCACCACGTTGCGCGAGGCGGCCTGGGGCTTGGTCTCGAAGGTGGCGAGGGAGGGTTTGGCCATCAGGTTCCGGGTGCTGCGCTTGCGAGCCTGGCAGCGGGGAGATCAGCCAACCACGACGGCGGCGCCCGCGCCGCGTTCGGCGATGGTGCCGATCTCGAACACCGACTCGCCGGCCGCGCGCAGCGTGGCGGCGCAGGCGGCCGCTTCGGCCGCATCGATCACCACCACCATGCCGATGCCGTTGTTGAAGGTGCGGTTCATCTCGAGGTCGTCGATGCCGGCCACCTTCTGCAGCCAGGCGAAGAGCTCGGTCTGCGGCCAGCTGCCCTTCTTGAGGTGGGCGGCCGTGCCTTCGGGCAGCACGCGCGGAATGTTCTCGAGCAGGCCGCCGCCCGTGATGTGGGCCAGCGCCTTGATCGGGTGCCTGGCCAGCGCCTCGAGCACCGGCTTCACGTAAAGGTGGGTGGGCTCCATCACGGCTTCGCGGAACGGCTTGCCGTCGAGCGTGGCGGGCAGATCGGCGCCCGCGCGTTCGATCACCTTGCGCACCAGGCTGAAGCCGTTGGAATGCACGCCGGCCGAGGCCAGGCCCAGCACCACGTCGCCGGGCTTCACGTTCTGGCCCGTGAGGATCTTCGACTTTTCGACCGCGCCGACCGCGAAGCCCGCCAGGTCGTACTCGCCGGCCGGGTACATGCCGGGCATTTCGGCGGTTTCGCCGCCGATCAGCGCGCAGCCGGAGATCTCGCAGCCGCGGGCGATGCCGCCGATCACGGCCGCGGCCGTGTCCACGTCGAGCTTGCCGCAGGCGAAATAGTCGAGGAAGAACAGGGGCTCGGCGCCCTGCACCAGCACGTCGTTGACGCTCATGGCCACCAGGTCGATGCCGACCGTGTCGTGCATGTTCCATTCGAAGGCCAGCTTGAGCTTGGTGCCCACGCCGTCGGTGCCGCTCACCAGCACCGGCTCCTTGTAGCGCTTGGGCACCTCGAACAGCGCGCCGAAGCCGCCGATGCCGGCCAGCACGCCTTCGCGCAGGGTCTTCTTGGCCAGCGGCTTGATGCGGTCGACCAGTGCGTCGCCGGCATCGATATCGACACCTGCATCCTTGTAGCTGAGCGGGGTGGGCGTGGGGGAAGTCATGGTCGGACGGTGTCGAGAAGGGCGGGAAGGTGGAGGCGCCGGCGACCGAAGCGGCCGGGCCGATAGAATTCCTCACGATTTTAAGGGCCCTCCGGGCCCCCTCCATGAACCTTCCCGGGATGAAACAGCTCGCGCTCGATATCGGCATTGCGACGGGCCCCAGCTTCGACGCTTTTTTTGCCGGCCCGAACGAGGCGGCGCTGCGGCACCTGCAACTGTGGGTGGGCGGCGCCGGCAGCGCCGTGCCCCACTCTCCCGTGCCCACCTATCTTTGGGGCGAAGGCGGCAGCGGCAAGACCCATCTGCTCGAATCGGTGCGTGTCGCGCTGCGCGAGCAGGGCGCGAGCGTGGGCTGGCTGCATGCCGGCCTGCTGGAGCCGCCCGAATTCGACGAGCGCTGGGGTGCCGTGCTGCTCGACGACGTGCACCTCTACACCGCCGTGCAGCAGCACGCGGCCTTCAACTGGTTCGTCAATGCGCAGACCCTGCAGCGCGGCGTGGTGGCCGCGGGCGCGCTGCCGCCGGCCGACCTGCCGCTGCGCGAAGACCTCCGCACCCGGCTGGGCTGGGGCCATGTGTTCCACCTGCAGGTGCTGAGCGAAAGCGAACGCCGCGCGGTGCTGCGCCAGGCCGCCGACACGCGCGGCGTCATGCTGTCGGACGAGGTGCTCGACTACATGCTGCACCGCTTCAGCCGCGACTTGGGCAGCCTGATGGAGCTGCTCACGCAGCTCGACGGCTACGCCCTTCAGACACAGCGCGCGATCACGATCCCGCTGATCCGATCCATGCTCGAAAACGAATAGAGAAGAGCTTCAACCAACAATGATCAAGAAATTCATCGACAAGCTGCTCGGCAAATCGGCCGGCGGCGCACAGGGCAAGAGCCGCTTCGGCAAGCGCCAGGAGGTGCCGGCAGAGGTTCACAAGATCGATCCAGCCCTGGTCGACGAACGTGCCAGGAACGTCGTCACCACGCTCCAGCAGGCGGGCTACGAGGCCTACGTGGTGGGCGGCGCAGTGCGCGACCTGCTGCTGGGGCTGCGCCCCAAGGACTTCGACGTGGCCACCAACGCCACGCCCGAGCAGGTCAAGTCGCTCTTCCGGCGCGCCTTCATCATCGGGCGGCGCTTTCGCATCGTGCACGTGGTGTACGGCCGCGGCCGCGAGCACGAAGTGATCGAGGTCTCGACCTTCCGCGCCTACATGGACAACGCCGCCGCCGAGCAGGTAGCCGGCAACGAGCGCACCAGCAAGGGCGAACTCGCGAGCATGAAGCATGCGGTGGACGCCAGCGGCCGCGTGCTGCGCGACAACGTCTGGGGCCCGCAGGAAGAAGACGCGGCGCGCCGCGACTTCACCGTGAACGCCATGTACTACGACCCGGCCAACCAGGTCGTGGTCGACTACCACAACGGCATCCGCGATGCCCAGAAGCTCACGCTGCGCATGATCGGCGACCCGGCCACGCGCTACCGCGAGGACCCGGTGCGCATCATCCGCGCGATCCGCTTCTCGGCCAAGCTCGCGGCGCTCGGCTTCAAGATGGAAGCCAAGACGGCCGCGCCGCTGGTCGAATCGAGCAAGCTGCTGGCCGACGTGCCCCAAAGCCGCCTGTTCGACGAAATGCTCAAGCTGCTGCAGACCGGCCATGCCATTGCCACCGTCGAGCAGCTGCGCAAGCTGGGGCTCGCCAAGGGCATCTATCCGCTGCTCGACGTGGTGGTGGAGCGGGCCGACCAGCCCTTCGTGAAGGCGGCGCTGCAGGACACCGACCGCCGCGTCGGCGAAGGCAAGCCCGTGGCGCCGAGCTTCTTGCTGGCCTGCGTGCTGTGGGCCGACGTGCGCGACGGCTGGGCGCAGCGTGTCGAGGGCCGGCATGGCCAGCGCCCGCAGCCGCCGTTCCCGGCGCTCCAGGACGCGATCGACGACGTGTTCAACGCCCGCATCGGCGATGTCTCGGGCCGCGGCAAGCTCGCTGCCGACATGCGCGAGATCTGGATGATGCAGCCGCGCTTCGACAAGCGCACCGGCTCCACCCCCTACAGCCTGGTCGACCAGGCGCGCTTCCGCGCCGCCTTCGACTTCATGCGGCTGCGCGCCGACGTGGGCGAGGTCAGCGAGGCCATTGCCGAGTGGTGGCAGGAGTTCAGCATCGCCGACGACGTGCGCCAGCAAGACCTGCTGGAGCAGGTGCGCGACGAGCAGAAGACCCGCCAGCGCGTGCGAACGCGCGACCCGGTCGCTCCCAAGCCCTCCCGCGGCGAACCGGCGCCGCGCCAGCGCCAGCCCGATGCCGACACGCGTCAGGGCGACGAGGCCGAGGAAGTCGAAGTCGAAGCCGGCGCCGTGCCGCCCGACGGCGAGCCGGCCGCGCCGCGCAAGCGCCGCCGTCGCCGCAAGCCGCGCACCGGAGGTGGTGGCGGCGAGGGCGGCGGGAGCGCCGCAGCCGAATGAGCGCACCGAACCGGCCGAAGG
>NZ_JACVBS010000017.1:0-164699 GCF_014852545.1 Variovorax sp. VRV01 | reverse complement strand
TGGTCTTGCCCATCGCCTCGCGTGCTGCCTTGGCCATGTTGCTGAGCTGCGCGCGGTCGTTGCCCTCGTTGGTGACCTCGTGCGCCACGATCAGGTGGTGCCTGGCGTCGACCGCCGCCTGGACGTTGTAGCCCACCAGGCCCGAGCCGGTGGCTTGCGAGTTCATCGAACGCGCATCGGGATCGGTGAGCGAGCGTTGCCCATCTGGCTCCTTCTTCAGCTGTTCCTTTGTGCGACCGAGCTGCTTCATCTGCTCGCGCAGCTTCTTGATCTTCTCCGTCAACCGCTCGGTCTTGGCCTCGACCTCCGCAGGCTGCGTGCGGTCGGCCGTCTCCAGGGCGTCGAGGTAGCGCTGGATGCTCTGCTCGATCTGGCGCTGACGCGCATCGATCTTGCCGGGTGTGAAGTTGCGGTCGCGGCTGTTGACCGCCTTGAACTTGCTGCCGTCGATGGCCACGATGGCTTGCGTGAACAGTTTGAGCTCTCGACACATGGCGATGAAGCGCTTGCAGACATTGCGGATGCCAGCGCCGTTGTTGTGACGGAAGTCGGCGATGGTCTTGAAGTCCGGGGCAAGGCGGCCGGTGAGCCGCATCAGCTCAACGTTGCGCTGCGCCTCGCGCTCCAGGCGGCGGCTCGATTGGATGCGGTTCAGATAGCCGTAGATGTAGAGCTTCAGCAGGACCGAGGGGTGGTACGAGGGTCGACCGGTGGCTGCCGGATCGACGCCTTCAAAACCCAGTGCATGAAGATCCAGTTCTTCGACGAAGGCATCGACAACTCGCACCGGGTTGTCTTCGCCGATATAGTCGTCAAGGCACTCTGGCAGCAGAGTGACCTGCTGTCGATCCTCGCCTTCGATGAATCGCTTCATGTGGTTGCCCTTCAGTAGCGTTGCCACAATCTAGGCGAGCACCGTCAGTTATTCAACCCGTTTTCACACGGCCTCGGCCGATTGCTGTCCGAGCCGGTCTTGGCCGACTGTGTAGCCGACGGCGCTCAAGCGTCGTCGGTCTTGGCTTGAAACTCGATGCCGCCGATGTACTTGAACATGAAGTTGTAGATTGCACATCCCACCGCGACCATGACGTAGCCCATAACTAAGTACATCAGCGGTGCAAGCAGAAGAAAAAAGACTGGTGGTCTAGCTTGTGTGGGAGCCGTGGCGAAGAGCAGGAGTGAGAACGGCAGCATGATGATCAGCGAACTCACAGCCATCAGGACGCCGAAGACCTTGGCATTCTGGTGAGGGGAAAATCGTTCAATTTGTTGTTTCATCGGTCGGCTCTCCTTGGGCCGAAAAATATGTAATGACAAAGGCCGCGTGAACCTCTGCCCCACGCGCAGCAATATGGATGTCTTGCGCCCGGCTCACTTTAACCATGAGGTCGCACGTCGCCAAGCTTGTTGACAGTGAAACAGAGAATTTGTGATGAACGGCCGACTCCTGGCCGATTGCAATCCTCTTGTTGGGCACCGCATCACCACAACGACCTGTGACGCTGGTGCCGAGTCCGCAAATTAGCCGCTCAATTCCAAGATTGGTGACGCAAACCCCGAGAACTTCCACTCCAGGTGAAACGCCGCTGCCAACGCCAAGGATCGACTCGCGCGCAAGTAGGTAATCTCGAAGGGCTTCGGGTTTGGCCTGGCAGTCAAGCTCGACAGCCCCTGCAGCCGCTCAGCCTCTTCCGGCGGGCTCGAGCACGAACGCGAACTCCAGCGTGTGGAACGGCCCCTCCTGCTGGCTGCCGTCGGGCGCGCGGCCCGCGGGATGGGGCACGAAGTCGCCGATCAGCGAACTGCGCACGCCGAACACCGCGTCGCTGTCGAGGTAGGGATCGCCCTCGCGGAAGACGTGCGTGATCAGCGTCTCGTAGCCCGGCGCCTGGATCATGAAGTGCACGTGTGCGGGGCGCCATGGATGGCGCCGGGTCGCGCGCAGCATCGCGCCCACGGGGCCGTCGGTCGGGATCGGATAAGCCACCGGCGCCACGCCGCGAAACCACAGCCGGCCCTCGGCGTTGGTGCGCAGCACCGCCCGCCCCTGCGGCTGCGCGAGGGGCCGCTGCACGTCGTAGAAGCCTTCGGCGTCGGCCTCCCAGACATCGACCACCGCGTCGGCGAGCGGCTCGCCGACGCGCCCGCGCACGCTGGCCTGCACGAACAGCGGCTCCCCCACCGCGCCGCCCGAGATGTCGCTGCCCAGCGGCAGCTGCGGCGCGCCCGCCACGTGGAAGGGGCCGAACACGGTGGCCTCGGTGGCCTGCGGGCTCTTCGCGTGGTTCATCGCCACGGTCAGCATCGACAGGCCCAGCGTGTCCGACAGCAGGATGAACTCCTGGCGCTGCGCATCGCACTTCTGGCCCGTCGCGGTCAGGAACTCGATGCCGGCGCTCCATTCGGCTTCGGTCAGCTTCACCTCGCGCGCAAAGTCGTGCAGATGGCGCACGAGCGCCGACATCACTTCCTTCAGGCGCGCGTCCTCGCAGCCGGCCATGCGTTCGAGCACGGCGGCGGTGATGGTGTGTTCATCGATGTTTCGCATGGAAGCCTCGCTCCAGGTCGGAAGAAGAAGAAAGCGCGGGCGGCAAGAGCCGCCGTTGTGTCGGGAACAGGGACCAGGCCCAGCGCTGCTGCGCCCAGCCCCACAGTCCCTGCTTGAAGAAGAGCGTGACACCAATGGCCAGCAGCCCGAGCCCGAGCAGGTACCAGGTGCCGTAGTCGCTGAGGAACTTGTTCAACGCCCAGAAGACGAGCGCGCCCACCAGCGGCCCCTCGATGCGGCCGATGCCGCCGATCACCACCATGAAGATGGCGAACGCCGTCCAGTTGACGCTGAAGGCTGCGTCGGGGCTGATGCGCAGGTTGCCGACAAAGTAGAGCGCGCCCGCGAGCCCTGCACCGAAGGCCGCCACCACATACACCGCGAGCTTCATGCGCGCCACCGGAATGCCCTGCGACTCCGCGGCCACCTCGTTGTCGCGGATGGCCAGCAGCGCGAGCCCGCGCTTGCTGCGCAGGAACAGGTAGACCAGCGCAACGGCCGCGACCACGCAGGCCAGTGCCATCCAGTAGGTGGTTCTTTCGCGCGTGGCGCGCTCGATGCCGCGCAGCGCCGTGAGCGTGGTGCCCGAGCCGCCGCCCAGCGCCGACACGTTGGCGAAGCTGAGGCGGAACACCTCGGCGATCACCCAGGTGCCGATGGCGAAGTAGCCGCCCGACAGCCGGAACGCGACAAAAGATACGGGCACGGCGATGAGCCCCGCCGCCAGCGCGCCCAGCGGCACCGCCACGAAGGGGTTGATGTCCGCGAAGTTGCCGAGCATCAGCATCACGTAGCCGCCGAAGCCGAAGAAGGCCTGCTGCCCGATGCTCACCATGCCGCCGTAGCCGGCGAGCAGGTTCCACATCATCGCGAAGATGAAGTAGCAGGCGATCTCGACGAACTCGCGCATCCAGCTCGGCTCGCCCCAGAAGGGCAGGCTGGCGGCGATCAGCACGACCGCGATGCCGGCGGCAAGCGCGACGCGGCTCGCGGCGGTGGCACGCTCGACGGCGATGAGGGGTGGGGGCATGTTCGTCATCCGCTTCATCCACGTGTCTTCGGAAAGAGGCCCTGTGGCCGCAGCACCAGAACGACCAGGAACACGATGTGGCCGAACCAGATGCCCCAGCCCGGATCGAGCCGGAAACCGACCTGCTGCGTGATGCCCAGGATCATCGCGCCGGCCAGCGTGCCCCAGAACGAGCCCATGCCGCCGATGATCACGGCCTCGAAGGCGAACAGCAGCAGCATCGGACCGTCCGACGGCGACACCGTGGTGCGCATGCCCTGCAGCGCACCGGCGATGGCGATCAGCACGAAGGCGATGGCGGTCGCGAAGGCATAGACCTTCTTCGCGTCCAGGCCCATGAGTTCGGCGATCTCGCGGTCGTCGGACACCGCGCGGAACGAGCGGCCCAGCGCCGTGCGCGCGAAGAGCCATTGCAGCGCGGCCGTTGCAACCAGCGCGACGGCGAGCACGACGAGCGGCAGCACACCGAGCGAAAGCGTGTCGCCCAGCGCCACGCCCTGCGTGCTGAGCCCGCCGGTCTCGATGGCGCGCGGGTCGGCCGAGAACAGTTCGAGCAGCAGGTTCTGGATGACGATCGACAAGCCGAAGGTGACGACGAGCGAAGGCAGCGGGTCCTTGCCGAGCGTGCCGTTGAGCACGCAGCGCTGCAGCGCGTAGCCGAACGCGAAGGCCACCGGCAGCACCGCGAGCGCGACCATGGCAACAAGCCCCGGCGTGGCATCGCCCGCCGCCGACACGCCCGCGATGACGGCGAAGGCGCCGAGGATGATGAAGTCGCCCTGGGCCGTGTTGGTGAGCCGCATGACGCCGAACATCAGCGACTGGCCGAGCGCGAACAGTGTGTAGAGGCCGCCGAGCAGCACGCCCTGGATGACCGTTTCAAGCATGGGCGGCCTCGATGCCGAAGTAGGCCTGCGAGATCTGTTCGCGCGTGAGCTCGCCCGACTTTCCTTCGAGCGACACGCGGCCTTCCTGGAAGCAGTAGATGCGCTGCGAGACCTGCCGCGCCATCGTCACGTCCTGCTCGACGATGACGACGGTCATGCCCTCGCCCGTGATGGTGGGCATGGCCGCATAGATCTCGCGGATGACGATCGGCGCGAGGCCGAGCGAGAGTTCGTCGCACAGCAGCACTTCGGGATTGCTCATGAGCGCGCGGCCAAGCGCGACCATCTGCTGCTGGCCACCGGACAGCGAAGTGCCGGGCGCGTGGCGCTTCTCGGCGAGGATGGGGAACAGGGCGTACAGGCGCTGCAGGCTCCACGGGCCCTTGCGGGCCGCGGTGGTGCCCATGAGCAGGTTCTCCTCGACGCTCAGGCTCGGAAAGAGGCGGCGGCCCTCGGGCACCATGGCCAGGCCGCGCCGCACGATCTCGCCGGGAGGAAGCCCGCCGATGGGTTCGCTCTTGAAGCGGACGGTTTCTCGCGGGACGCGGACGAGGCCGGCGAGACTCTTGAGGAAAGTGGATTTGCCCGCGCCGTTGGCGCCGATGATGGCGACGAGCTCGCCGGCGGCCAGGGAGAAGTCGATGCCGAACAGGGCCTGGGCGTCGCCGTAGAAGGCCTGGAGGCCGTGGGTTTCGAGCAGAGCGTTCATGCTTCCATCCCCATGTACACCCGACGCACCTCGGAATCGTTCATCACCTCCAGCGGCGCCCCTTCCGCCAGCTTCTGCCCGAAGTTGATGACGAACAGCCGGTCGGCCAGCGACAGCAGCGCATGCACCACGTGCTCGATCCAGATCATGGTCACGCCGCGCGCCTTGATGCGCTGGAGTTCCGCCACCAGCACCGCGGCCTCGGGCTCCGTGAGCCCGCCCGCGATCTCGTCGAGCAGCAGCAGGCGCGGCTTCGTCGCGAGCGCGCGCGCGAGTTCCAGCCGCTTGCGGTCGAGCAGCGTGAGCCCGCCCGCCGGCTTGTTCGCATGCGGCATCAGCCCCGTCTGCGCGAGCACCTCGTGCGCCGTCCGCCACGCCTCGCGCTCGGTCTGCTGCCCGCCGAAGCAGGCCGCGGTCACCAGGTTCTCGAACACGCTCATGTTCCCGAAGGGCTGCGGCACCTGGTAGCTGCGCCCGATGCCGGCATGGCAGCGCTGGTGCGGCCGCAGCCGCGTCACGTCGCGCCCCGCGTACTCCACGCGCCCCGCATCGACGCGCGCGTCGCCCGAGATCAGGTTGAACAGCGTGGTCTTTCCCGCCCCGTTGGGCCCGAGGATCCCGAGCGTCTCGCCCTCGGCGACTTCGAGCGAGATGTCGTCGGTGACCCGCAGCGCGCCGTACGACTTGCTCACCGCATGCAATGCCAGGAGTGCCATGGCGTTCTTCAGAGCAGCCGCAGCGCGCCGCCGGCCGGAATGCCCTTGGCCGCTTCGTTGTTCACGATGTCGAGCTCGTACTTGTATTTCTTGCCCTTGCCCCACTGGCCGAGCACCAGCGGCGTCTTGCTGACGTTCTTGAACGGGCCCTGCCCGCCCCACTTCACCGGGCCGACCACGGAGTCGATGGAGGTCGATGCGACCGCATCGCGCACGTCGGCCGCCTTCAACGACTTCGACCGCGACAGGGCATGGGCCGCCACTTCGAACAGCGCATGCGCGAAGCCGATGGGCTGCGTCCACTGCTTCTTCGCACCGGCCTCGTAGGCCTCGGCCAGCGCCTTCGCGCTTTGCTGCGTGAGGCTCGACGTGAACGGATGCGAGGGACTCCACCACACCTCGGTCGACAGCCCGTCGCCCAGATCGCCCAGCGCCTCGATCGCGCCCGGGAACAACAGTGCCTTGCCCAGCGTGATGAGCTTCGGCTTGAAGCCCTGCTGCCGCGCCTGCGTGAGGAAGGTCTTGGCATCGGGCGGGATCACCACGCCGGTGACGATCTCGACGTTGTCGCGCTTGAAGGCCGCGATCTGCGCGCTGAAGTCCTGCGTGCCGTTCTGGAAGCGGCCCGGGTCGGTGAGCGTGAAGCCCATCTGCGATAGGGGTTTGGGAAAGCCCAGTTCCTTGTCGCCCCAGGCATTGCCGTCGCCGTCGTTGGGGAACAGGCCGCCGACCTTCCTGTTGGTGGCCACGGACTTCCAGCCGTTGGTGAAGTTGGCGATGACGTCTTCCAGCCCCCAGAACAGGTGGTAGGTCCAGTTGAAGCCCTTGGCCGGGTCGCCCTTGCGGCCGAAGAACCAGGGCTGCCACGGCACCACGCTGGAGATGCACGGCACCTCGTTGAGCTCGCAGGCGTCACTCACCGGGTTGGCGGTCTCGGGCGTGCCGGCGGTGAGTACCAGGGCGACCTTGTCCTTGAGGATCAGGTCATTCGCGACCTCGCCCGCGCGGTTGGGGTTCGACTGGCTGTCCTTGAGCACGATCTGCACGGCGTACTTCTTGCCGTTGACGGCGATGCCGTCCTTGAAGGCGGCCTTCATCTGCTCGATCACCCACTTGTCGGCCTCGCCGAAGGGCGCGAGCGGCCCGGTCTGGGGCGACACGTAGCCGATCTTGAGCGTGTCGGCGGCGAACACCCGCGGCGCGGCGCCCGTGGCGGCGAGCGCGGCGGCGGCCTGCGTGAACTGTCTGCGGTTGAATGTCATGGCTGTCTCCTTCGTTGTCCGTGCGTGTTTCTCCGTGCGCGTGCTGCGCCTATGCCGGTGGCTCGCCGTCGAAGGCGCGCTGCAGCAGTGCGCGGATCTCGCCGCGCTCCGCCGGGCCGAAGGGCCGCGGATTCCAGTACGGGTTGGCGACGGCGATGTCGGCCGCGCGGTCGAGGTCTGCGACGCGCATGCCGATGTCCTTGAGCGCCACCGGCGCGCCGTTGCCCTGCGCCAGCGCATAGACCGCCGCCGGCGCCGGCATGCCCCCGAGCGCGCGCGAAATGCGCGCCATGGCGCGCGGCGCGGCCTGCGCGTTGAATGCGAGCGCGTGCGGCAGCACCACCGTGTGCACTTCGGCATGCGGCAGGTTGAAGCTGCCGCCGAGCGTGTGGCACAGCTTGTGGTGCAGTGCCATGCCCACCGCGCCGAGCACGCTGCCGCAGAGCCAGGCGCCGTAGAGCGCGTCCGAGCGCGCCGCGAGATCGCCGGGCTGCGCGCGGATGGCCGGCAGCGCGCGTGCGAGCGCGGCGATGCCCTCCTCGGCCATCAGGTCCATCACCGGATTGCTGTCCTGCGCATAGAGGCCTTCGGCCGCATGGGCGATGGCGTTGATGCCGCTGGTCACGCTCAGGCCCACGGGCAGCGTGCGCGACAGCTCGGGGTCGTAGATCACCGTGCGCGGCAGCACGCGCGGGTCCTTGCCGGTCTTCTTCAGGCCGTTCTCGGTGAGGCCGTAGATCGGCGTCATCTCGCTGCCTGCGTACGTGGTGGGAATGGCGACGATCGGCAGCCCCCCTTCCAGCGCGATGGCTTTGCCCAGCCCCGTGGTGGAGCCGCCGCCGAGCGCCACGGCGCAGTCGGCGCCGAGCCGGCGCGCCAGCTCGCGCGCCTCGCGCGCGGTCTCGACGGGCACGTGCATCACGGCGCGGTCGAACAGGCCGGCCGCCTGCGCGCCGAGCGAAGCCGCCACGCGCTCGGCCTGCGGGCGCTGCTCGGGCGTGCAGAGCACCAGCGCCCTCTTCGCGCCCAGCGCGTCGATTTCGCGCGCCAGGTGGCGCAGCGAGCCGGCGCCGAACACCACGCGCTGCGGATGGGTGGTGTGGATGAAGTCGTGCATGGCGCGTTCCTTCGGTCTGCCTATTCCAGGCTCAGGCGGCGGTCGCGCACCAGGCGGGTCCACTTGTCCTGCTCGGTGCGCAGCACGGCGGCAAACTGCTCGGGCGTGTTGGCGATGCCCGTCAGGCCCTGTTCGCGCAGCCGCTGCTGGAAGGCCGGCTCGGTCACCGCCTTGCGCACCTCGGCCTGCAGCCGGTCGACCACGGCGCGCGGCGTGCCGGCCGGGGCCAGCAGGCCGACCCAGGAATTCACCTCGAAGCCGGGATAGCCGCTCTCGGCCACGGTCGGCACCTCGGCATAGGCGGCCACGCGCTGCGCGCCGGTCTGGGCCAGGGCGCGCAACCGGCCCGCGTTGACGTGCGGCTGGGCCAGCACGGCCGAGAGGAACCTCATCTCGACCTGTCCGCCCAGCAGGTCCTGCTGGGCCGGGCCGCCGCCGCGGTAGGGGATGTGCGTGACGAAGGTGCCGCTCACGGCCTTGAAGTATTCGGCCGTGAGATGGTTGCTCGACCCCGGGCCGACGCTCGCGTAGTTGAGGCCGCCCGGCTGCGCCTTGAGCAGGCCGACGAAGCGCTGGAAGTCCTTGGCCTGCACCTTCGGGTTGACCACCAGCACCAGCGGATTGCTCGCGACCTGGGTCACGGGCTGCAGGTCTTTTGCGATGTCGAAGCTCAGCTTCGGATAGACCAGCGGATAGGTGGCGTAGCTGTCGAACACCATCAGCAGCGTGTGGCCGTCGGGCGCCGCGCGCGCCACCTCGGCCGCCGCCAGGGTGCCGCCGGCGCCGCTGCGGTTGTCCACGATCACGGTCTGGCCGAGCGCGGCCTGCAGGCGCGGCTGCAGCTGGCGCGCGACCGTGTCGACGATGCCGCCCGGCGGGAAGCCGACGACCAGCCGCACGGGCTTGGCGGGCCAGGCCGGCACCTGGGCCTGGGCCGCGGCGCCGAGCAGCAACAGCATGCAGGCGGCCAGCGCCCGGGAAAGGATCGGAAAAGACATCGTGTGTGCCCGGTGGATTGAAAGAAAAGGAAACTCAGCGCGCGAAGTGCGGCGGAATCTGCGCGTCGACGTTGACCCACACGCTCTTGACCTGCGTGTACTCGCGCATCGCGTCGAAGCCCATCTCGCGGCCGTAGCCGCTCTGGCCCACGCCGCCGAAGGGCGAGCCGGGGTTCACGCGCTTGTAGCTGTTGATCCAGACCATGCCGGCGTGCAGGTCGCGCGCCACCTTGTGGGCGCGCTGCAGGTCGCGCGTCCACAGGCCGCTGCCCAGGCCGTAGTCGGTGCCGTTGGCGATCTGCATCGCCTCCTCGTCGCTCTTGAAGGTGAGCACGGTGACGAAGGGGCCGAACACCTCTTCCTGCGCGACGCGGTCCTGGTAGGACTTCGCACGCACCACGGTCGGCGCCACGTAGCAGCCCTGCGCAAGATCGCCACCGGGCGAGATGCCGCCCGCGAGCACCTCGCCGCCCTGGCCCTGCGCGACCTCGACATAGGCCAGCACGCGGTCGCGGTGCTGGGCGCTGGTGAGCGGGCCCATCTCGGTGGCCTCGTCGAGCGGGTTGCCCAGGCGGATCGACTGCGCGAGCGGAATGAACTGCTCGAGGAAGGCGTCGGCGATCTTCTCGTGCAGCATCAGCCGCGAGCCCGCGATGCAGGCCTGTCCCTGGTTGTGGAAGATGGCCCAGGCGCTGCCGTTCACGGCGGCCTGCAGGTTCGCATCCTCGAACACGATGTTGGGGCCCTTGCCGCCGAGTTCGAGCTGGACCTTCTTGAGATTGCCCGCGCTGGCCTGCACGATGCGCCGGCCGGTGGCGGTGCTGCCGGTGAAAGCGATCTTGGCGATCTCCGGATGCTCGGCGATGGACTGGCCTGCCACGCTGCCCAGGCCCGGCAGCATGTTGACCACGCCGGGCGGAACGCCCGCCTCGGCCATCAGCTCGGCGATGCGCAGCGAACTGAGCGGCGTGATCTCGGCCGGCTTCATCACGATGCAGTTGCCGGCCGCGAGCGCGGGCGCCATCTTCCAGCTCGTGAACATCAGCGGAAAGTTCCACGGCACCACCTGCCCGACGATGCCGACGGGCTCGCGCAGCGTGTAGTTGAGAAAGCCCTCTTCCACCGGTATGGTCTCGCCCTGGAACTTGTCGGCCATGCCGCCGAAGTAGCGGAAGCACGCAGCGGTGCGCGGCACGTCGAGCCGGCGCGAGTCGCGGATCGGATGGCCGGTGTCGAGCGACTCGAGCCGCGCCAGTTCTTCGGCGTTGGCCTCGATCAGGTCGGCGAGCTTCAGCAGGATGCGCCCGCGGTCGGCGGCGGCCATGCGGCTCCACTTCGGGAACGCGCGCTTGGCGGCCGCCACGGCCTTGTCGACATCGGCCCTGCCGGCCAGCGCGACCTGGGCGATGGGCGTGTTGTCGTGCGGATTGAGCGTGGCGAGGGTCTCGCCGGATTCGGCGTCGACGAAGCGGCCGTCGATGAAGAGCTGGTGGCGGATGGAAGAAATAGGCATGGGCGTTCCTCTCCCTCCCCCGCTGGGGGAGGGTTGGGGTGGGGGCTTCATCAAGGAGGGCGCGGGCTCGGAGGGCCCCCACCCCTGCCCTCCCCCAGCGGGGGAGGGAGCAAGTCAGTTCAGAACTGCACCGGGATCTCGGGGCTCTCGCCCTTCTGGATCTCGTACACCAGGCTCGGCGAGCCGTTCTCCCACACCAGCAGCATCGAGCGCTTGGGGCTGAAGCCCTGGTGGCGGCAGTAGGCGGGCATGGCGGCCATGTCGCCGGCCTTCATGATCACGCGGGCCATGGGACGGCCGGTGTTCTTGTCGCCGCAGTCCCAGTGGATCTCGTCGGTCATCTGGAAGAACCACTCGACGCGGTCGTTGCCGTGGATGATCGGCAGGATGTGCTCCTCGGTCGTCGGGCACATGAAGCTGTGCTTGACCACCGAGGTGAAGCTCGGGTTCCACGTGACCTGCGAACGGCTCAGGAAGCCGAACAGGTTGAAGGCGTGCACCTCGTTCTCGAAGCCGGGCTCGGGGTGCAGTTCGGGCTGGCCCTGCGGCACGTCCGCGAAGGCGCGGTTGACCGGCGCGCCGCGCTCGTCGCTGCGCAGGTCGAGGTCGCCCTTCAGGCCGACGCAGCGCTTGGCCAGCTCGCGCGCCCGGGTGATCTTGGCGGTGTTGTTGCCGCTCTTGCGGCCGTAGGGCGAGCCGGTTTCCTGCGGCGCGGCGAAGGGGTCGAAGCTCTCGTTGGTCCAGTCGTCGAGCATGGCCTCGAAGGTGGCGCGGATCTGCGCCGTGGGGAAGTTCTCCAGCAGGTCGATGCCCGCGTCCTTCATCGTGCCGTTGAAGCTGCCGGCATACAGGTCGACCGAGTCGTAGTGGTTGATGGTGCCGAACACGTCGTCGAAGTTGACCCAGCCGTAGAAGAAGCCCCAGGCCACGTCGCGCATCAGCGCGCGCAGGTAGCTGCCGGCGTCCATGGTGTGGCTCATGGGACGGCCGTCGCGGGTCTTCCAGGTGATGTGGGCGAAGTACTCGTCGCGGCGGAAGCCGAAGCTGCCGAGCGAGAAGTCCTTGTAGCCGAGCGTGGCGTCGGGCTGCGAGGCGAGGACCTTGGCGAGTTCTGCGGGTGCGTTCATGGTGTGGCTCCTGGATGCGTTCATTGCGTCTGGCAGATGTCGGCCCACTTCTCCACGGAGAGGTCGCCCTTGCAGGTCTGCAGCACGATCACGCCCGGGTCGCCGGCGACGCGAAACTGGTAGGCCGCGTTCTTCGGCAGCAGGCCCTGGTGGCCGCGCGAGAGCTTCATCCAGCCCATCTTCCTGCCCTTGGGCTCGCCCTCCACGAGCACGGCGCCGTTCTTGTCCTTGTCGGCGACGGCCTGGGCGGCATCGAGCTGCACGAGGTGCACTTCCACCTCGCCATCCATCACCAGCGCGAACTCGTCGTGCGCGCTGGTGTACCAGGGCGAGGTGCCTTCGGCGCGCAGCGTTTCCAGCACGTAGATCTGGTTCTGGCCGAACACGACCTTCTCGTACGGGCGGCTGATGCTGGCGATCTCGAAGCAGTTGGAGAACGCGTAGTGGCGCACGTCGTCGTCGATCGGCTCGACGTGCCCCTTCTCGAAGTGCTTGAGCGACCCGAAGCGGGTCTGGTAGGCAACGGTCATGGATGTCTCCTGAGGTGCTGGGCGATGCAGCGTGGCGCTGCGATGTACGCACTGTAGGAAACGCGCCGCACGGGCGGTAGGCCCGAAACGCGGTCCGCATTGTTCGGCAATTCCGTCCAATGCGCAGGGTTTACCCGCGAACGGCCCGCGTCCGCCTCAAGCGTCCCAGATCAGGCCCGGCGGCAGCAGGCCCCGTTCGATCATGGCCGCATCCCATGGCGGCATCTTCGAGAAGGCCTGGGTCAGGTGCTCGATGAAGAGCCGCAGCTTGAACGCATTGCGCGAGGTCCCCGCATAGACCGCGCTCAGCGAGAACGACGACAGCTGGTGCGACGGCAGCACCACTTCCAGCTCGCCGCGCAGGATCGCCTCGCCGGCCACCAGCGTCGGCAGGCAGACGATGCCGGCATGTTCCATCGCGTATTCGCGCAGCAGGTGGACGCTGTTGGTGAGCAGTGCGGCGCTCATGTACATCGTCACCTGCTCGCCGCCATGGTGGAAGGTCCAGCGGTCGCGCGTCGGGTAGCCCGAGTACAGGCCGAGCGTGTGCTTGTGCAGCTCGCGCGGGCTCGCGGGCCGGCCGTGCGCGCGCAGGTATTCGGGCGTGGCGCAGAACACCCGCCGCACCGGAAACAGCGAGCGCGACACCAGCTCGGTCGACGCCGCCGGAAAGATCTGCAGCGCGCAGTCCACGCCCGCCTTCACCGGATCGACCACCGCATCGCTCACGATGAGTTCGAGATGGATGTCGGGAAAGCTCGACTGGAAGGCCCGCAGCAGCGTGGCGAAATGCCCGAGCACGAAGCCGGTGAGCGCATGCACGCGCAAGGTGCCGGTGGGCCCGTCCCTGGCGTCGCGCATCTGGTCCATGATGTCGTTGGCCCGGCCGACCAGCTCGACGCAGTCGCGCAGGAAGGCCTGTCCCACGTCGCTGAGGCGCACCACGCGCGTGCTGCGGTGGAACAGCGGCGCGCCGACATGGTCTTCGAGCTGCTTCACGCGGCTGGTCACCACGGACTTGGAGACCCGCAGCTGGCGTGCGGCCTCCGCGAAGCTCTGGGTCTGCGCGACCCGT
This sequence comes from Variovorax sp. VRV01, assembly GCF_014852545.1. Lineage (NCBI taxonomy): Bacteria > Pseudomonadati > Pseudomonadota > Betaproteobacteria > Burkholderiales > Comamonadaceae > Variovorax > Variovorax sp. VRV01. The sequence goes on along the minus strand of NZ_JACVBS010000017.1, from coordinate 151,187 downwards.
ACGAAGGTCTCAATGTTTTCGAGGCGGTCCATGGCGCATGCAATGTAGCGCTTCTGCAGCGCCCGCGGACCCCATGCCGCTTCAGTAGCCCAGGATGGAATCCCAGATGCCCAGCTGCGCGAGCTTCGGCACCGCGCCGATGCTGAAGCCCGCCGCATCGCCGGCTGCGCCCAGCGATACGGCGCTGGTGGCGAGGTCGGCCAGGCCCGGCCAGGCCGCGCCGGCACCGAGCTGCGCGTTGCCGCCGCGCGCGAACGACACCACCGCGTTCATGAGGATGTCCGCGAGCTGCGCTTCGGCCGGTCCGGCCCCGACCTTGTCGCGGTAGTAGTCGAGCCCGTAACTGCCGAACAGCATCGGAAGCTCCGCGCAGTGCGGCACGCCGCGGCCCGGTGCCACGATCTCGTGGGCATAGGTGGCGTAGCGGACGTTGCCGCCGGCCTGGGCGACCCGGGCGGCGTACCTGACGCCGAAGTTGCGCAGCACCCGGTCGCCGTAGATCTCGATCCAGAGGTCGCCCGGCGTGGACGGGCGGTTGTCGCTCGCCGCGGCTGACGCGTAGGCGTCGATCACGGCATCGGCATTCGCCTGGGAGCCGCCCGCCTGGGGCGTGACGAGCGCGAGCAGCTCCGAGCGGCTTGCCGGCAGCGGCGGCGTCAGCATGGCCTGGGTGGCCGGGTCGTACGCATCGAGGAAGAACGAGCCCTCGGTCAGCGTGTTGGTCAGCATCAGCGGCATGTCGGCCGGCCATGCCGTGCGCGTCCAGTCGCCAAGGCAGGTCCTCCCGTCGATGACGGGTGCGGCGCGCAAACCCCGGCCCGAGGTGATGCCGGCGGGCAGCGGCAGCGCATTGAGCGCCAGCTCGGCGTTGTGCAGGGTCTGCGCCGGGATGTTGCGCAGGCCGGCGGGGGTGGTGTCCAGGCGCGCCGCCAGCGCTTGGGCATAGGTGGCCGCGTCGGCCAGCGTGAAGGCGGTGGGCGGCGGGACGCCTGCCGGGCTCATCAGGAGGGCCTTGTGGAAGCACGCCCGGGCCACGGGGTTCTGCGCCAGGATGGCACCGCTCGTGCCGCCGGCCGACTGTCCGATCAGCGTGACGTTGCCAGGATCGCCGCCGAAGGCTTGCGCATTCTCCCGGACCCATTGCAGCACGGCGATCTGGTCCTGCAGCTGCCAGTTGGCCTGCATGCCGGTGTCGGGATCGGCGAGATCGGGGTGCGAGAGGGTGCCGAGGACGCCCAGCCTGAAGTTGGCCGTGACCACCACCACGCCCTTGCGGGCCAATGCCTCGCCATGCATCAGCGGCATGCTCGTCGCGCCGGTGCGCCATGCGCCGCCGTGCAGCCACACCACCACGGGCAGCCGGCCGTCCTGGCTGGGTGCCCAGACGTTCAGGCTCAGGCAGTCCTCGTCCTGGCGGTCCGGCCGCGGATAGATCCATGTGACATAGGGAGGCAGCGTCTGGAGGGCCGCGGCCCCGAAGGCCGAGGCCTCGAAAGTGCCGGCCGCCGCCCGGTAGGCCTGCGGCGATCGGAAGCGCAGTGCGCCGACGGGAGGCTGCGCATACGGCACCCCGAGGAAGGACACGATGCTGCCGTCGGCGCTGCGCTGCCCCCGGAGCTTTCCGGAGCTCGTGTCCGCCACGGGCCGCGTGTCGGGCGCCGGGGCCGGTGCGGGTGCCGGTGCAGGGGGCGGCACCGCGACCGCGGGGAAGCCGCCGCTGCCGCCACCACCACCGCCGCATCCTGCCAGCGGCAGCGCCGCCAGCGCGCCGGCTGCCAGGACGAAGCGGCGCCGGTCGGCCGCCAGGGGTTCGCGTGAAGCGCTCGGGTTCATGGCCGCATCCTCTGATCGCCGGGCCTGAAGAGGCCCGAAACGCAGGCGAGTCTATGAACGATGGCCCGCGGACGACAGCGCCATCCGTGCAACGCAGCTTTCTATGAATGCGAGGCTTGCGGCGGCGCCGGCGGGCCTGCGATGCCGGCCGCGGCCTTGCAGAGTTCGTCCAGGAACATGCGCCCCGCGATGGTCAGGTCGCGCCGCGAGGGGTACAGCGCATAGAGCGACATCAACGGCGGCGCCCATCCCGGTGCAACGGCGACCAGGCGGTGCGCCTCGAGGTCCGCGACACACATCATCGCCGGCAGTTGCGCCACGCCGAGGCCGGCGATGGCGGCCTCCTTGATCTGCATCAGGCTGTCGCTGGTGAACTGCACGCGCACATCGATCTCCAGTTCGCCGTCGCGCGCATGACGCAGCAGCCAGGCGGCGGGCCGCGGCTTGAAGGTCCAGCCGATCGCGGGGCACCCGCGCAGGCCGGCGGCCGTCGCGGCATCGGGCAAGGCGTCGCGGACCCGGGGCGATGCGGCCAGCATGTAGGGGACGTCCATCAGCTTGCGCATCACCCAGCTCGAATCCCGCAGCGACTGGTCGCTGGGGCGGATCCACAGGTCCACGGGCTCGCTGAACACCGACGCCCGGCCATCGGTCGCGTCGAGCGTGATCGCCACGGCGGGATGGCGCGCACTGAAACCGATGGCGAGAGGGCCGACGAGAAATGCGCTCAGTGCCATGGGGCAGGAGATGCGCAGCGGCCCCGATGGCTCGCCGAGGCTGTCATGCGCCGCAGACACCGCGCGCTGGGTCGCGGCCCGGATGCTTGCGCCATGCTCGTACATGCGCTGGCCGATGTCCGTCACCTTGAAGCTGCGCGAGCTGCGCGCGATCAGGCGGACGTTCAGCCGCTTCTCGAGCGCAGCGATGCGGCGGCTCAGGCGCGACACGGGGATACCCACCCGCTGGCTCGCCGCACTGAAACCGCCCGCCTCGATCACCGCGACGAGCAGCATCAAGTCTTCCGCGACACCACCTTCTTCGTCCATCGCTTTCTCCTGGAACAGCCCGCATTCTCCGCGTGCACCGTTCCGCTCGAATGCGGCCCCCCTGGGGCCCGGCGTTCGTGGGATCGAAGCAGGGCCTAACGAGGAACCAGGTCCAGGCATTGGCGGCGGCGCCACACGGCGCTGCGCACGGCCTGGCTGTCGTCGAACACGACCTTGTACTGGCACACGAGGTAGTTGGCCGACTGGGGCATCTGGAACTTGAAGTGGTAGTCCCACTCGGTGCCGAGCGCACCGCGCTGCTCCTTCAGGGCCTGGCCGAGCACGGCGAGCACCTGGGCCTGGCTGATGCCGGGCTTGATCTCGCGAAAACGCTCGGGCCGCGACACCACGCCGTCGCGCAGAAAGGGTTCCTTGAAGTCCGGGCGGCGCGCCTCGACGTCACGATAGCTCAGCTTGTCGGGGTTGCTCACGGGGTCCACGGGGTTGTCGCGGGCTGCCACCGTGGTGGCGACGCCGAGCAGCGCGGCGACAAGCACGAAGGTGGCAGCGGCGGGTGATGCATGCAGGGTCTGGTTCATGGCTAGCGTCCTCTTTGGTCAGATGGGTTTCTTGGGGAATGAGCGCGCGGTTCAACGCTCGCGCATGGCTTCGCGCGCCTTGTTCAGCGGCTTGGTCAAGTAGTCCCACACGGTCTTGCGGCCGGTGCGGATGTCGGCGGTGGTCACCATGCCGGGCACGATGGGCATGCGGCGGCCGGCCTTGTCGGTGAGTGCGTCGGACTCGGTGCGCACGAGCACGGGGTAGTACACGATCTCGGGCTTGACCTCGTCGCGCTGGGTGTCGGGTGCGATGGTCACCACGCGGCCCTTGAGGCCGCCGTACACGGCGTAGTCGTACGCGGTGATCTTGATCTGCGCCTCCTGCCCAGGCCGCATGAAGGCGATGTCGCGCGGCGAGATGCGCGCCTCGACCAGCAGCTGGTCGTCCAGGGGCACGAGGGTCAGGAGCGAGCCGTTGGGCGGCACGACGCCGCCGATGGTGGTGACCTGCAAGCTCTTGACGATGCCGCGCACGGGCGAGTTCAGCGTGAGCCGCTCGAGCGAGTCGGTGCGCCCGCGCACCACCGACGACAAGGACTTCACCTCGGCATCGGCCTTGGCGAGTTCTTCGCGGCTGCGCACCATGTAGTTGGAGCGCGCATCGGCTATCTTCAACTCCAGGTCGGCGGCCTGGCGCTGCAGGCGGATGAGTTCGACGTTGCTGGCAGCGCCGCTCACCTGCAGCGAGCGTGTGATGTCGAGCTCCTTGCGCACGAGCGCAAGCGCCTGGCCCAGGCCGGACACCGTGTCGCGCAGGCTGCCCTGCCGCGAACGGAAGAGCGCGCTTTCGGAATCGACGAGTTGCGCGTGCGCCTGCAGTTCGGCGGGGAACTGCAGGGTGCTTCGCCCCTCCACCTCGGCGCGCAGCCGCACGCTGCTGGCCAGTGCGGCGCGGTAGCGCGCGGCGGTTTCCTCGACGTTCGATTCGCCGCGCGTGGGGTCGAGCTGCGCGAGCACCTGGCCCTTCTCGACGATCTGGCCTTCGTGCACGCGCAGCTCGGCGAGGATGCCGCCTTCGAGCGACTGGATGCGCTGCTCGCGCGAGCTGGGAATCACCTTGCCCATGCCGCTGGACACTTCGTCGATCTCGAAGCACCAGGCCCACACGAAGAACGCGAGCAGAAAGAGCGCGATGAACCACACCACGCGGGCGGAACCGCTGGCACGTGCCTCGTCGAAGTCGTCGGCGCCGCCCGGTCCCCACACGGTGGCGGTGGATGCGGCCGGTGCCTGCACTTGTGTCCCGGTCCGTGTCACGGCGTTCATGCCTGCCCCTCCTTGCCACGGCCTGCGGAAGCCGCCGTCTCGCGCGATGCCGCCGCGCCCTGGCGCAGCCGCGCCATCACCTGTTCGCGTGGCCCGTCGAGCACGACGGCGCCGCCGTCCACCACGAGGATGCGGTCCACCGCTTCGAGCACGGCCGGGCGGTGCGTGGCCAGCACCAGCGTACGGCCTGCAGGCAGCGCGCGCAGTTGTTCGATCACTTCTCGCTCGGCCACTTCGTCGAGCGAGGCGGTGGGCTCGTCGAGCAGCAGCACGCCGGGGCGGCGCAGCATGAGCCGCGCGAGCAGCAGGCTCTGGCGCTGTCCGCCCGAGAGGCCGCGCCCGCCTTCCAGCAGCGGGTGGTCCAGCCCCGAGGGCAGGCCGCGCACGAAGGCCCAGGCGCCGGTCGCTTGCAGGGCCGCGATCAGTTCGGTGTCGGTGGCGTGGGGCGTGCCCATCTGCAGGTTCTCGCGCAGGGTGCCATGGAACAGGCGCGCGTCCTGCGCGAGCAGACCGATGTCGCGGCGCACGTCGGCGGGGTCGATGTGGGCCATCGACACGCCGTCGAGCAGCACGCTGCCCGCCCGCGGCTCGAGGAGGCCCGACAGCGCCTGCAGAAGCGTCGACTTGCCCGCGCCGTTGCGCCCGAGCACGGCAATGCGCTCGCCGGCGCCGATGTGCAGCGCCTTCACCTGCAGCGCGGTGGTCCGGCCGTCGTGGCTGAAGACGGCGTCGCGCAGCGTGTAGTCGCCCTGCACGGCGGACCGGTGCACGCGCGTCTCGTGGGGCGGATGGTCGACCGGGAGCTTCATGAGCTGGTCCAGCGACTCGCCGGCCACCTTGGCCTGCTGCCAGCGGTTGAGCACCTGCGTCACGCCGGCCAGCGGCGCGAGCATGCGGGTCGACAGGATCGATGCGGCCACCAGCACGCCGGTGCTCATGTGGCCGTCCATCACCAGCGGCGCACCGAAGAACACGACGAAGGCGAAGGCGCCGCCCTGCACGGTCTGCGTCCAGTTGCTCAGGGTGTTGAGCAGCGCGCGCAGTTGCAGGCCGGAGTCGGCGTTGACGGCGTTGTAGTGGTTCCACTGGTTCTGGAAGCGCGGCTCGGCCTGCAGCACCTTGATGTCGTCGATGCCCTGCACGGTCTCGACCAGCATGGCGTTGCGCAGCGACGATTCGCGCATGCCCGCCTGGGCCAGCGCCCGCAGGCGCGGCTGCGCCACCAGGCTGGGCACGAGCAGCAGCACGCATGCGGCCAGCGGCACCAGCACCAGCCATCCGGCAATGAACCAGAAGAGCACGCAGAACACGAAGAAGAACGGCAGGTCGGCCACGGCCGCCACGGTGGTCGACGTGAGCATCTCGCGCACGGGCTCCAGCTCGCGCAACTGCGAGATGAAAGTGCCGGTGGCGCGCGGGCGCGCCGAGCCGCGCACGCGCAGCGCGTGGCCGAACACGCGGTCCGAAATGCGCAGGTCGGCGCGCTTGCCCACCACGTCGGTGATGCGCATGCGCGCGCCGCGCATGACCCAGCTGAACGCGATCGACAGCAGCACGCCGCCGAACAGCACATGCAGCGTGGGCAGCGACTGCGCAGGCACGACGCGGTCGTACACCTGCATCGAGAACAGCGTGCCGGCCAGCGCCATCAGGTTGTAGGCCAGCGACGCGACGAGGATGTGGGCATAGGGCCGCCAGTCGGCCAGCACGATCTGGCGCAGCCAATGCGGCTCCACCGGCCGGATGTAGGCGTCCACGCGCGAGTCGGGCGCCGATTGCGCAGGCCGCAGCACGGCCATGGCTTCGAGCGCGGGTTGCAGCTCGTCGGCCGTGCGCACGGTTTCCGCGCCCTGGTCGCCGCCGAGCATCAGGCGCAGGCCCTGCGCCGAGATGGCGGTGACCACGGCCACCTGCCCGTCGCGCAGTTGCAGCACCACGGGCAGGCGCCAGGGGCTCAGGGTGTCCAGGCGCGGCGCGACCTGGCGCACGGTGAGCCCGGCCTGCCGGGCCATCTGGCGCACGCGCTCGCCGATGTCTTCGTGGTCGCTCCATGCGGCAGCGCCGCGGATGCGCTCGCGCGAGGTGTCGAGGTGGTAGTGGGCGGCCACGGCCAGCACGGCGTCGACCCAGCTGCCGAGCAGCACGGGGCCGCGCGCGGCGGACAGCTCGGGCACGGTGGTGGCGGTCATGGCTGGCCTCCTGCGACCAGCTCGCCCGCATCGACCAGCCCAAAGGCCTCGCGCAGCCGGCCCGACTGGTACAGGCACTCGACCGCCAGCCGCTGCACTTCGTGCGCGCTTTCGGCCTGCTCGAAGCGCGCGCCGTGGAACTCCTGCTCGGCATTGAGCAGGTCGAGCAACGAGCGCGTGCCCAGTTGCAGGTACTGCTCCCGGTACAGGTCGCGCGTGCGCTGCGTGCTGTGAACGCGCGCGGCGAGCACGGGCAGGCGCTGCGCGTGGCCTTGCGATTGCACGCGCGCGTCTTCGAGGCGCTGCCGCACGCTGAGTTGCGCATAGCCCAGCGCGGCCTCGGCCGCCTCGACGGCGTGCGCGGCGGCGCGCTGGCGGGCCTGGCTGCGCCCGCCTTCGTACAGCGGTGCGGTGAAGCTCACGGTGAGCGTGCTTTCGGTGCCGGACTGGCCGGCGAGCCGCGCGCCCGATTCGAGCCCCCGGTTCACGCCGGCGTTCAGCGACAGCGTGGGCAGCAGCTGGGCATCGGCACCGCGCAGCGCGGCCTGCGCCATGTCGCGCTCGGCCTGCGCCACCTGCACGGCCGGCGCGGGCAGGGCCGCCTGCGGCTGCACGGCGCAGGCGCTCGCGAGCGGCGGCGACGCTTCGCCGGCAATATTGGCCGGCATGCGGCCCTGGGTCAGATGCATGAGGTTGAGGCGCCAGCGCTCGGCCTGCGACGCGGTGTTGAGTTGCTGGGCGCGCGCGGCTTCCAGGCGCGACTGCGCCTGCGCCACGTCGGACTGGCTGGTGGCGCCCTTGGCCTGGCGTTCGCCCACCAGGCCGGCCAGCGACTGCACGCCCTTCACCTGGGCCTGCGCGATTTCGCCGAGCGCCTGCTGGCGATGCACTTCGATCCATGCCTGCGCGGTGTCGCGCACCACATCGTCGACCGCCATGAGCAGCTTGGCGCGCGCGGCCGTGGCCGAGGCTTCGGCCTCGTTCACGGCGCTCGAGACCTTGCCGAAGTCGTACAGCATCTGGGTCACCGACAGCGAGGCCTCGTGCGCCTGGCGGCGCCCGTCGGTCTGCAGCTGGCGGTTGCCCGTGCGCGCGCTGAGGCCGGCGCTGACCTGCGGGTAGTAGCCCGAGCGCGCCGCCGCAATGCCCTCGCCCGCCTGCAGCGCTTGCCCGACGGCGTTGCGCACGGTCGGGTGCGATGTGGCGGCCAGGCGCACGGCCTCGGTCATGCCCAGCGGGGTGGCGGCGCTCGCTTGCGCAAACGCCCCCGTTCCGGCGAGCAGGAAGAAAAGGCCCGCGGCGGCGGACGGAAGAAGACGGGAAGCAGACATGCGTAAGAACGTGCGGACAGCGTGTGAACCACAAGGTGTCGACGCCGCAAGCGGCGCCGACGTCCCGGTCGGTCAGTGGTGAAACGCGAGGCCCATGTGAAGCTCGTCGTCGAGCGAAGGGACCACGGGCGGTGCGTAGGCCGTGAGCGAGTCGGCCGATGACGCCAGGGCCGGCACCGTGGGCGATGGCTGCGTGCTCGCAAAGGCCGGCGGGAACGCGGCCTGCAGCAGCGCCTGCAGCGACTCGGCCGCGTTGTAGGCATGCAGCATGTCGGACAGCTGCGTGCCGCCCCACGGGCTGTCGCCGTAGGGGGAATGCGGCGCATCTTGCGATTGCTGCTGCTCGAGCGACACCGTCACTTCGTCGACGCCGGCCAGCCCCAGCGAGTCGGCCGAGGTGAAGAGCGCTGCCGCCGCACCGGCTGCGGGCGTGTAGTTGACATGCAGCGTCTGGCTGGCCAGATTGCTCGCATCGCCGTCGCGGTCGACCACCTGGTAGCTGACGGTCTCGTCGTAGTTCTGCGAGCCGCTGGTGCGCGGTGCCACCTGGTAGCTGAATTCGCCCGAGTCGAAGTCCACGACCAGCTTGCCGCCCTGCGCCGTGGCGATGGTGACCTCGTGTGTCGCCGCGTTGTAGCTGTAGTCGCTGCCGGCGGCGGGGCCGGTCTTCGTCATCAGTCCCGTGCTGCTGTCGAAGGCGTAGGTGGTGCCGTCGATGCTCAGTGTGGACACATGGCCACCGTCGGCGCCGAAGCCCGACGAGCCACCGAGGCCGCCGGTCAGCAGGTTGCTGACCGTCGGCGGCACGCCGATCGTGCCCTGCAGCACTTCGTTCAGCTGGCTGGTGTCGGTGATGATCTGGCCGTTGGTGTTCGCGCCGGTGTTGCCGTTGTAGGCGATGGGGTCGATGAAGCCCTGCGCCGCCGCATCCAGGCTGGAACCCAGGCCCAGTGCGAACGAGTTGATGTGGTTGTCGGTGAGGAAGTTCGTCCAGATCGCTTCTTCCCCGGCCTGGATGCCCCTGTCGGCCGTACTGCTGTTGCTGCTGTTCGCCAACTGCTCCGTGTTGCCGTCGCCCAGCGTCGGCTCGCCGTCCGTGAGGAAGTAGGACACGTTCTGGGCCCCGTCCAGCTTGCCGGTGGCCGAGAAGCCGTTCATCGCCGCAGCCAGGGCCGCGTCGTAGTTGGTGCTGCCACTGGCCTGCAGGTTCTGCACCAGCGCCTTGGCTTCGGCCGCCGTCATCCAGGCCTGCTGCGACGCCCCGGTCGTGCTGAAGGTGACGAGCTGCACCCGCACCTCGCCGTACAGGTCGTAGCCGTCGATCAGATTCTGAACGGCCTCTTTCGCTCGGCTGAGGCGTGTCGGGGTTTCCTGCCCCATGCTCCCGGAGAGGTCGAGGACCACCATCAGGTTCGTGTTGATCGGCGCCACGTCGACGGCCTGCTCGCCATTCACGAGCACCGGCGCGTCGTCCTTGACAGGCACGTCGAAGCCCACCGGCGCGGCGCTGGCCTGGCCGTCGGTCACATGCGCCTCGAAGTGCAGGTTCGACACGCCCTCGCCGTTGCCCGCGGGGTGGTCGATCGGTGCCTTCAGCGTGACGGTGTAGCCCGCCTCGAACAATCCCGCGCCGTCGGCGGTGACGTTGCCCACCGCCACGGTCATCACCTCGGTGGTGACACCGCCGACGGTGACGCTGCCCGTGAGCGTGTGCGTGCCCGCGTCCCAGGTCCACGACACCGGCTGGCCGCCGGAGGTGACGCCGGCCGGTCCGCTGAGCGACACCGACAGGTCGCCGGCCAGGCTGTCCGGGTCCGCGATCGATATCTTGCCGGTCGATTGCACCGGCGGCTCTCCCGCGCCCGCGATGCCGCCGGGCAGGCTGCCTTCGGACACGGCGTCGGCATTGGTCACCGTGGCCGATGGTGCGTCGTTCACCGGATTGACGGTCACGTTCACCGTGCTGGTGGTCGTGCCGCCATGGCCGTCGCTCACCGTGACGGTGAAGCTGTCGGTGCCATTGAAGTTGGGGCCGGGAACGTAGGTGTAGGTGCCGTTGGCGTTCACCGTGACCGTGCCGTGCGATGGGTTGCTGCCCTGGGCGTAGGTCAGCGTGTCGCCGTCGTCGTCGTTGCCGACGACCTGGCCGCTGACGGGCGTGTCTTCGCTCGTGACCTCGTTGTAGTCGGGCACCGCGGGTGCCTCGTTGAGGTTCTGCTCGTTGAGCGTGACGGGGATGCTCGTCGTGACCGTGCCGTCGTTCGCACCGACCACCAGCGCATGTGCGTTGGCGCCCGCTTCGTAGTCGTTGACGAACGCCGCAGCGCCCGAGGCCGTCAGGCTGATCTCGCCCGTGGCCGGATCGATGCTGAAGTAGCCGTTGTCGTTGCCCGAGAGGATGCTGTAGGTGACGGTTGCACTGTCGATGTCGGTGGCGTGGACGGTGCCGAGCACGGTGCCTGCGGGGCGGTTCTCCTCATAGCCGAAGACGTAGCCGGTGCTTGTGTCCACCGGCGTGCCGCCGGCGTCGACGAACACCGGGGCGTCGTTGACCGGGTCGATGGTCACGGTCACCGTGCTGGTGGTCGTACCGCCGTGGCCGTCGCTGACCGTCACCGTGAAGCTGTCGGTGCCGTTGAATTTCGCGCCGGGGACGTAGGTGTAGGTGCCGTCGGCATTGACAGTGACCGTGCCGTGCGCCGGGTCGCTGCCCTTCGCGTAGGTCAGCGCGTCGCCATCGACGTCGCTGCCGATGACCTGGCCGTTGACGGGGGTGTCTTCGTCTGTCGTCTCGTTGTAGTTGGGCACCGTCGGTACGTCGTTCACGGGGTCGATGGCCACCGTCACGGTGCTCGTCGTCGTGCCGCCGTGGCCGTCGCTGACCGTCACGGTGAAGCTGTCGGTGCCGTTGAAGTTGGCGCCGGGGACGTAGGTGTAGGTGCCGTCGGCGTTGACCGTAACGGTGCCGTGCGCGGGGTCGCTGCCCTTCGCGTAGGTCAGCGCGTCACCATCGACGTCGCTGCCGACCACACTTCCGCTGACCGGCGTGTCTTCGTTCGTGGTCTTGGTGTAGTTCGGCACCGTGGGTGCATCGTTCACCGGGTCGATGGTCACCGTCACGGTGCTCGTCGTCGTGCCGCCGTGGCCGTCGCTGACCGTCACGGTGAAGCTGTCGGTGCCGTGGAAGTTGGCTCCGGGAACGTAGGTGTAGGTGCCGTCGGCGTTGACCGTGACGGTGCCGTGCGCGGGGTCGCTGCCCTTCGCGTAGGTCAGCGCGTCACCATCCACGTCGGCGCCGACGACCTGGCCGCTGACGGGCGTGTCTTCGTTCGTGGTCTCGATGTAGTTCGGCGCCGTGGGTGCATCGTTCGCCGGGTCGATGGTCACCGTCACGGTGCTCGTCGTCGTGCCCCCGTGGCCGTCGCTCACCGTCACGGTGAAGCTGTCCGTGCCGTTGAAGTTCGGGTTCGGCGTGTAGACGTACGTGCCGTCGGCGTTGACCGTGACGGTGCCGTGCGCGGGGTCGCTGCCCTTCACGTAGGTCAGCGCATCACCGTCAACGTCGGTCCCGACCACACTTCCGCTGACGGGCGTGTCTTCGTTCGTGGTCTCGGTGTAGTTCGGCGCCGTGGGTGCGTCGTTCACGGGGTCGATGGTCACCGTCACGGTGCTCGTCGTCGTGCCGCCGTGGCCGTCGCTCACCGTCACGGTGAAGCTGTCCGTGCCGTTGAAGTTGGCCCCAGGTGTGTAGGTGTACGTGCCGTCCGCATTGACAGTCACCGAGCCGTGCGCGGGGTCGCTGCCCTTCGCATAGGTCAGTGCGTCACCGTCCAGGTCAGTGCCCGTCACCTGGCCGCTGACGGGTGTGTCTTCGTTCGTGGTTTTGGTGTAGTCGGGTGCCGTCGGTGCATCGTTCACCGGGTCGACGGTCACCGTCACGGTGCTCGTCGTCGTGCCGCCGTGGCCGTCGCTGACCGTCACCGTGAAGCTGTCCGTGCCGTTGAAGTTGGGGTTCGGCGTGTAGACGTACGTGCCGTCGGCATTGACCGTGACCGTGCCGTTCGATGGATCGCTGCCTTTCACGTACGTCAGCGCATCGCCATCCACGTCGGTGCCGACGATCTGGCCGCTGATGGGCGTGTCTTCGTCTGTCGTCTCGTTGTAGTTGGGTGCCGTCGGTGCGTCGTTCGCCGGGTCGATGGTCACTGTCACGGTGCTCGTCGTCGTGCCGCCGTGGCCGTCGCTGACCGTCACTGTGAAGCTGTCCGTGCCGTTGAAGTTGGGGTTCGGCGTGTAGACGTACGTGCCATCGGCATTGACCGTGACCGTGCCGTGCGACGGATCGCTGCCTTTCACGTACGTCAGCGCGTCACCCTCCACATCGGTGCCGACCACGCTCCCGCTGACCGGCGTGTCTTCGTTGGTGGTCTCGGTGTAGTCGGGTGCCGTCGGTGCGTCGTTCACCGGGTCGACGGTCACCGTCACGGTGCTCGTCGTCGTGCCGCCGTGGCCGTCGCTGACCGTCACCGTGAAGCTGTCGGTGCCGTGGAAGTCCGGGTCTGGCGTGTACGTGTAGGTGCCATCAGGGTTGACCGTCACCGAGCCGTGCGACGGGTCGGTGCCCTTGATGTAGGTCAGCGTGTCGCTGCTGTCGAGGTCGCTGCCGGTCACGCGGCCGCTGACGGGCGTGTCTTCGTTCGTGGTCTCGGTGTAGTCGGGCGCCGTGGGCGCGTCGTTGACGGGCGAGACGGTCACGGGCACTGTGACGGTGGTGGTGCCGCCCCTGCCGTCGCTGACGATCACTTCGAAGCTGTCGGGGCCTTCGTAGCCGGGCTGGGGGGTGTAGACGAAGTGGCCCGTGGACGGGTCGACGGTGACGGTGCCGTGCTCGGGGGCCTTGGTGACCGTGTAGTTCAACGCGTCGCGATCGGCGTCGGTGGCGTTCACCTGGCCCTGCACGGGCTTGTCCTGCGCGGTCACGACGGGCTCGGCCTTGCCTTCGGGGCCACGGTTCTGCGGCGGGAGCAACGGCGGGATGAAGGCCGAGCCACCACCGCCGCCGCCGCCACCACCGCTCGCGGCCGCACCGACGCCCAACACGCCGAGCGCACCCAGCAGCCAGCCCGGCACACCGTCGGGCAGCAGCGCGCCGCCGGCGTCGTTCCACTCGATTTCGGTGAAGTGGAAGTCTTTCCAGGGCGCGGTGTACTGGCCCCACCACTGCACGCCGGCGCCGTCTTCGAGCACGAGGTCGTTGCGGCCGCCGTCGGGGTACTCGGCGAAGAAGCCGCGCACGGCGATTTCCTGGCCGTCGCGCAGCACGAGCACGAGGTCGCCGCCGCGGCGCTCGAACTTGAGCACGCTCTCGGGCGCAACCTTCAGCGAGACGATCGACGGGCGATCCAGAACCAGAGGGGCTTCAGCCGCCGCTTTGCGGGGGGCGCCACCAGACTTGTAAACAGCTTCCATGATTTGTCCTTGCTCCTTGACTTCGAACCTCGGGCGAGCCTTCGTCTTGGACGAACAGCCCGGGTCGCACATTGGGAAATCTCGAGCGCAGCTTGCGTCTCTCGAGGACTCGCAGCGAGGCCCGGTGCGTGGACCACGCCGGCTTGCGCTTGCATGGGGCGGGATTCTTGGTGCGAGGTGTCGGCCGGACTTTTGCTGGAAAGGCTGTGGCTTTTTCCGCAGCGGACAGTTGTTTACAAACGTGTGCAAACGTCGAATACTTCACACAAATGGCAAAAGAAATCAAACAATTTGCACATTAAGGAAAGCAGATGCAGCCGGGCCAAGGTGGCCGGTGGCTTCTGGGGCTTTGTAAGAGCGCCTGCTTCTTTTGCTGGACGGCATTGGCCGGCTCTTTGCTGCAATACCGGCAATGCTGGATTCGCCCTCCTCCAGCGCCCCGTTTTCCCTCTGGCAGAGGCGGTTTCGGAGACCCGCGCGCGGCATCCCGTTTTTGAACCATCGGCGCGAATGGCAGGTCACCCAATAAGGACTGAATACCAGTCATTGGTTGAAATGGCATTTCTTGTGACAATGATTAATTAATATTTTGGTTACATTGTTTCGGTCACCGGGCGTGCAAACGCCGTGTCCGCGCCCTTCCTGCCCATGTCCTATTGGTCCGCGCCGGAGCCCCGGAGAGCTCATCTTCTCGTTGTCGACGACAACGTTGACGAGCTCAAGCTCTTGCTGGAAACGCTGCGGGGTACCGGTTACCGCATCACGCTCGCTTTCGACGCGATGGAGGGCTACCGACGCGCGACGACGCTGCAGATGGACCTGGTGCTGCTGGACGTGCGCCTGGGGCGCACCGACGGTTTCAGCGTCTGCCGCCTGCTGAAGGCCAACCCCACCACGGCGGATATCCCGGTCATTTTTGTCAGCTCGTCGGCCAGCCTGGAAGAACGCCTGACGGGCCTGCGGGCCGGCGCGGTCGACTACATCGTGAAGCCCTTCGAGCCGGCCGAGGTGATGGCCCGCATCGAAATCCACCTGGCGCTCGCGGAATCCCGCAGGGCGCGCACCGCCGCTGGGACACGACCTGCGCCGCCGCCCGACCGCCCCGCGGCGAACGATGGCGGTGCGGCGGGCGCGGGCATGGACCACGCGCTCCTGCAGGCAGCCGAGCGCCTGATCCTGGCCGACCTGAGCCGCGTGCCGCCGCTGCGCGAGCTGGCTGCGCGCGTGGGCACGCACGAGAAGCGCCTGTCGCGCGTGTTCAAGGAGCTTGCGGACCGCACGGTCTTCGAGTTCGTGCGCGAAGCACGGCTGCACGAGGCGCAGCGCCTGCTGCTCGAATCGGCGATGCGCATCGAGGAGATCGCCGCGGCGGTCGGGTTCTCCAGCGCCGCGAATTTCGCGACGGCATTTCGCGAGTATTTCGATTGCACGCCCTCTGCCTGCCGCCAGGCCGGCGCCGGCCGGTCGGGCACCTGAGGCGCGATGCAGCCGGCGCGCCTGTCCCGATGGACGAGCTGCCTGCTGCTCGGCCTGGCCTTGTGGCTGTGCGTCTTCGCGGCCCGCGCGGCGGAAGCGATCAAAGTCAGCGCGCTGGCCCGGGACGACATCGCCGTCGCGCAAACCGTGGAGGTGCTGGAAGACCCGACGGCCCGCCTGTCGGCGAGCGAGGTGTTCGCGCTGCCGAGCGGTGGCGCGAACGGCTTCGTGCCCGCCACGCCCGACCAGTTGGTGCGCGGGTTTTCGTCATCGGCCGTCTGGCTGCGCCTGTCGCTGGTCAATGACACGCCGGACCTCCGCACGGCACGGCTCGGGCTCGACGCGACGTGGCTGCGGCATGTCGACTTCCACCTGCTGCGCATGCGCAACGGGCAACCCGCGTGGACGCACGCGCAGGCCGGCGTGTCCGACCCGATGGATGCGACGCACCGCCACGACCGCATTCCGCAACTACGGATCGACCTGCAGCCGGGAGAGTCGGTGCGGGTGCAGGTGCGGGTCATGAGCACGGACCAGATCCAGCTGGTGCCGGAACTGCACACCGAGGAGGCCTGGCATCACTTCGAACGCAACCACGCGCTGCTGAGCGGCCTGCTGATCGGCGGGCTGCTGGCCTTCGCGGTGTATTCGGCCGCGCTTTGGTGGATTTCGCGCGCGCCGATGCCCGCGTTCCAGGCGGGGAGCTTTGTGCTGCTGGCGCTGTACGAGGCCACCTACCGCGGCTATGCGCGCATTGCGCTGTGGCCGGACAGCACCGGCTGGAGCTATCGCAGCCACGGCGTGTTGCTGGCGGCCACGGCGCTGTGCCTGCTGCTGTACTTTCACGAGCACAGCCGCCGGAGCCCGGTGCGCGTGCCCGGGCGCCCGCTGCTGCATCTGCTGGCGGGTGTCGAAATCGCCGTGCTGCTGGGCACCCTGTTCGGCCCTTACGCGAGCTTCGCGGCCGTCGGCATCGTGAACGCGCTGCTGATCGTGCTCGCACTCACGGCCTGCATCTTCATCTACCAGCAGCGCGTTGGCCCGGTCGGTCGGCTCTCTTTGCTCGTGATGCTGGTGATCTGCGTGGGCATGCTGGTGCACATGTCGGCGATGATGTTCGCGGAGCACCCGATGTCCGGCTTCGACCACGATGCGCTGTCATTCCCGGGCATGCTGGCCGCCGCCTTCGCGATCACGGCCTGGTCGTTCCGGGAGACGCGCCAGCGCGACGCGGCGCAGCAGACGCTGCTGCTGTGGCAGGCCCAGGAGCAGCAGCGGCTCGACGAAGAAGTGGCGCGCAAGACCCGCGCCCTGAGCAAGGCGCTGGGCCAGGCCGAGCAGCGCACACGCGAGCAGAAGGAACTGCTGGCCTACATCAGCCACGACCTGCGCGCGCCGGTGGCCACCATCCTCGGGAGCCTCAAGCTGATGCAGGACGCCGGCGGCACGCCCGCGCCCGCGCAGCTCGCCACCATCGAACGCAGCGCGGCCTACCAGCTGGAGCTCATCGACGACCTGGTCGACTATGCCAAAGGCGAGCTGGCGCCGCTGGCCGTCGAGGCGCAGCCGGTGCAGTTGCGCACGCTGGTCGACAACATCGCGCGGTACGCGGAGGCGCTCGCGCAGCGGCAGCACAACAGCTTCGAACTGACGATCGACGGCGAGCTTCCGACCCTGGTCCGGCTGGACGGCAAGCGGCTGCAGCAGGTGGTGCTGAACCTGCTGTCGAACGCGGCCAGGTTCACGCGCAATGGCGCCATCGGACTGCGGCTGCGGGCCCAACCTTTCGGCGAGGCCTGGCAACTGCATTTCGAGGTGACCGACAGCGGCACGGGCATCGACCCCGACACGCTCGACCGCATCAGCCGCCTGCTGGCCGGCAACGCACCGAGCTTGGCGGGCGGCGGCCTCGGGCTGTTGATTGCGCAGCGCATCGTGCAGCGCATGGGCGGACAACTCGCGATCCGCAGCGGCATGGGCACGGGAACGCGGATCGCCTTCTCGCTGTCGACCGGGCCTGCGCTCTCATCGGATGCGCCACCCGCACCGCCGCCGCACCCAGTCTCCGCGCCGATCCCGCACGCAACGCCGAGGGCGCGTGGCCGGTCGCTGCCGGCATTGACGCCGCTGTCGCCGGCGCAGAAGGAGGAACTCGAGGTGCTGGCCCGCGATGGGCGATGGAGCGATCTGCACGAATGGGTGAACCGGTTGGCCGCGGACGCACACAGCCAGCCGCTGGCGCAGACGCTTCGCCAGGCGCTCGATCGGCTGGATTTCGAGCAGATCCGCCTTATTGCGCGGGCGGCGCCCGCGCATCAGACACGCACCATCTAGAAAGTATCCGGAGATAGTTTTGACCGTCAGCTGGGCCTTGCGAGACGCGATGATGACGGCGGCGATGCGGACGAACACAACTGATGCGGGCAGGCCATCTCCCATTCCCGAGCAGTTCCGAATTGCCTTGAAACTCGCTCTCCTTCGAGGAGAAGCGGGGTTTTCTTTGCGCCGAGACAGATCGGGGCAAGGCATGTCTCGTCCGTACTTCTCCAGGTATCTGCGCTGCCGCCAAAGCCAGGTACCGACAGCAAGGAGAAAAATCCAATGCTGACAGACACTTTCGTGAGGCAAGTGAAGCACAAGGGCACCGAGATCGGCGAGCGCTACGCGGACGGCGGCGGCATGTACCTGCGCGTCAAGGCGGCAGGCAAGTACTGACGCATGGACTACCGGTTCAACGGCAAGGCGAAGACGCTGGCCTTGGGCGTCTACCCTGCGGTCTCGCTCGCGAAGGCCCGGCAACGGCGCGACAAGGCCCGCGAGCTGCTTGCCGACAACGTCGATCCCGGCCTCGCGAAGCGGGCAGAGAAACTGTCCCGGGCGGTGGAAGCAGCCAACACCTTCGAGGCGTTGGCGCGGGAATTCCATGCCACCAAGGCCAGCAGCTGGAGCCCCTCCTATTCGGAGCGCTGGCTGCGCATCATGGACAAGGACCTGTTCCCCTACATCGGCAAGCTGCCGATTGCCTCGATCCAGGCCAAGGATCTTCTGCACGCGCTCAAGCGCACCGAGGGCCGGGGCGTCATCGAGACCGCCCACACCCTGCGCCAGTGCGCCGGACAGGTGTTCCGCTACGGTGTGCAGACCGGCCGGTGCGCAAGCAATCCGGCGCCCGACCTGCACGGGGCGCTCCGGCCGGTGCTCACCAAGAGCATGGCCGCCGTGCTGGAGCCACAGAAGGTAGGCGAACTGATGCGCGCCATCTACGGCTACAAGCGGGCAGCCGATCACCCGCGCGGCCCTCCTCCTGTCCGCCCTGCTCTTCCAGCGTCCCGGCAACATCCGTGCGATGGAATGGGCCTGGATTGACCCTCATAAGGCGATGCTGACCATCCCGGCGCAGGACATGAAGCGCCGACTGCATGAAAAGCTCAACGGCCGTCCCCACTTCGTGCCGCTGGCGACGCAGGCACTGCAGACGCTGGAGGAAATTGCGCCGCTGAGCGGACATGGCCGGTACGTATTCCCCAGCATCCGCACGGGAGAGCGCCCCACGAGCGAAAACACCGTGAACGCCGCGTTGCGAAGGCTCGGCTACACCAACGACGAAATGACCGCCCACGGCTTTCGTGCGATGGCTCGCACGGGCATGGCGGAGCAGTTGCACGGCATTTCGCCCGATGACATCGAGGCACAACTCGCCCATGGCAAGAGCGGGCCGCTGGGCGCAGCCTACGATCGTGCGCAATTCATGGACATGCGCAAGGACATGATGCAGCGCTGGGCGGACTATCTGTATCAACTTGCCCGAAACGCGCAAGTCCCAACGCTCCGGGTGGCCTAGCTGCGATTCCGCAACACCTCCATCGAGCACATCACGGCCGACGGTGGGCGAGCGGCGCACAACCGGAAGGAGGCGATGAATCAATTCGCGAATGCACGTCCGACCGTTTCCGGTCGGCGTATCGTTGCCTGCGCCGCCGATACACGTGTCATCCCGCCGAGGCCACTGACACGCGCGGCGCCGGCCTAGAAGCCCTCGGGCACGTGCAGCCGCCAGGCCCGCACGTACCTGGTCGCGCTCATCCCATGGGTGAGATAGAAGTCAAATTCCATCGGGAAGCGGCGCATCAGATCCAGCGAACTCGCGCGGTAGCCAGCGCGCTCCAGATAAAAGCCGATGACCTGGTGATAGGGATAGGTGAACCGCAGCTTTCCCAGCATCGCACCCATCGCGTTCACCGACACCACGTCCTTGGCCAGCTCGAAGGCCTTGGCCACTTCGAACACCCCGCCACAGTAAGCAGGCCGCACGGCTGCATCGATCAGCGTGCGCTCGACGTTGGTGGCACGCACGCTCACGCGGCTGTCCGAATTCAGCTGGGCCTCGTGGTCCAGCACGCCCAACTCACCCGTGTTGGAACTGTTGATCAACAGCACCTGCCAGTTCTTGAAGTCGGCGGAGTTGTTGCTGAGGCGGGCGGGCTGCTGAAATGCGTCATCGATCGCCGACTGAGTAAGGGAAGTACTCCACTGCTTGTCGCTGGATCGCTCGTGGCTGAGATAGAGAACCTTCGACACCTGCTCCGTCAAGCCATGCAGCCGCATGGCCGTGTAGTGGCTGTAGTAGCTGCGCGGCTTCAAGTGAAGCAGCAGCTCCATCGTCGGTAGTTCCCCCCAGACATACAGCGTCTCCGGCTGACGGGGGAATGCGAACTCGTGCTCCCGAAGCTTTCCTTCCTTCTTGAGGAAGGCTATGAAATCGCGAACGGTGGTCCGTTGGGCAAGGCCCCAACCCGCTCGCTCGCGCGCAAGAACACCCATCATCTGCTTGGGCCTGATCACCGGGGGCAGTGCTTCAAAGTACGCCAGGATGTCGGGCTTGGCGATCTGGAGGCGAGAACGATCGGTGATCGAATTCATTCAGTGCTGCGAGGCATATATGCCTCGCAGCATGGCGCAAAACAACAAATTGAACAATCAAGCAAGGCGCCGCGGTGGCAATTGACAAAATCGGCCTGAATAACCATGCTAGGTGGCATATATGCCACCTAGCATGGCAAACTGAAAATGCGTTTGACGAGTGCTTTCATCGGTGAATGCCCGGAATACAGGGTCCCGCTCGTCTTGCAGACAAGCCACACTGCCTTAACCGTCACGCTGTTCATCTCTGTACTCCTGCAGCGTTTGAACTCCCGTGGACAGGGAGGCATCTCCTGGTAATCCAATCTTTCGTCCACACCCCCCACACGTTGGCGCCTTACGGCGCCGGCCATTGCATCACTGCGATAACAGGAGGGTCTTGAAAAACTGTCAGAAATTACGTCATACTTCTAACACCTCAAGGTTATCGCCATGCAGACCCTTGCCAAACAAGTTCTGGAGCACGCCGCCGGATTGCCGGAAGGCACGCCCTTGGTCGCCAAGGAATTACTGCACCTAGGGAACCGGGCCGCCGTGGACCAGGTTCTTTCTCGGCTGGTGCAGCGGGGCGCGCTGCTTCGCGCGGGCCGCGGCATTTATGTCCTGCCGGTCGAGAGCCACTTTGGTTCCCGTGCGCCCTCGACCGCCAGGATGGTCGAGGGGCTAGCCAGTCAGCGCGGGGAAACCATCGTGTCGCACGGCGCAGCCGCCGCCAACGCGCTCGGGCTCACGACTCAGGTGCCGATGCGCGCCGTCTACCTGACGTCCGGCCCCAGCCGCCGCCTGAAGCTGGGGGCGCAGACCGTGGAGTTGCGGCATGCGCCGGTGTGGCAGCTGATCTTTCCTGGCCGCGCTGCCGGCGATGTGGTGCGAGCGCTGGCCTGGTTGGGGCCTGAAAAGGCCGGCGCTGCGCTGCGGGCACTGCGCGCCAAACTGCCACCAGCCGAGATGAATGAAGTGGCGTCGGCACGCGCGCGCCTGCCGACGTGGATGGCGCAGGAGGTGAGTACGCTGGTGCCGCATGGCTGAGTTCTTCGAGCTCTCTGTCGACGAACGCCTGGAGGCCCTTGTACAGGCCGCCAACGCGTCAGGGCGCCCTCCCCATCTGCTGGAAAAAGACGTTTGGGTGGTCTGGTCCCTGCAACATCTCTTCGCCACGCCCTATGCGCCGCATCTTGTTTTCAAGGGTGGCACATCCCTCTCGAAGGCCTATGGCGTCATTCAGCGCTTCTCCGAGGACGTGGACCTCACCTACGACATCCGCGCCATCGCCGGCGATCTGATCGGCGATGCAGGTACACCGCTTCCAGCCAGCAAAAGTCAGGAAAAGAAATGGAGCAAGGAGATCCGCGCCCGCTTGGCCGACTGGGTGGCCACCGATGTCGTCCCGCGGCTCCAGCAAGACCTTGGGCAGCATGGCCTGCCCGCCACGGTCCGGGCCGAAAATGACAAGGTGTTCATCGACTACACGTCCTTGGCCTCGGGAACGGGTTATGTCCGGTCGGCAGTCATGCTCGAATTTGGCGCGCGATCCACCGGCGAGCCGTGCGAACTGCGCTCCGTTCACTGCGATGCAGCCGCACACCTGCGGGGCGTTGTGTTTCCCGAAGCGACGCCAAAGGTGATGCGTGCCGAGCGGACCTTCTGGGAAAAAGCCACTGCGATTCACGTCTTCTGCGCGCAAGGTGCCTTTCGAGGCGGAGATAGGTTCGCCCGCCATTGGCACGACGTGACCCGGCTGGATGCCGCCGGGTTCGCCGACTCGGCGATTGCGGACGCGGCGCTGGCGAAAGCGGTGGCCGATCACAAGAGCATCTTCTTCGCGGAAAAGAACCTGGATGGTGGACTGATCGACTACCACGCTGCAGTCGCGGGCGGTCTTCGCCTCATCCCCGACGACGGCGCCTTGGACAAGCTGGCCGCCGACTACCAGCACATGGTTGACGATGGCTTGTTCCTCGATGAGGTCGAGTCGTTCGACACCCTTCTCCAACACTGCAAGACCGTCCAAGAGAAAGCGAATGCGGCATGAGTCCTGGGCGGCCGAGCCCCTTGGATAGCATCGACCTGCGATGGACGCACCATGGTCGATCTTTCGTCCATTGAGCGGCGCAAGCTGGAGCTATTGAGCTTCTGGTGGTAGACCGCGACGATAGCGAAAGCCGCGACGCCTATGAGCAACGCTAGGGGGCCTGATTGCCATCCCGCTACAGCGCAGATCGCGGAATCAATCGCGCATCCATAGAAAAGCTTTGAATTCCGCTCGCTTTCCAGGCGGTTCAAGTAGGCCGTATTCAACCGATAGATCATTTCTTAACCCAGCACTCGCAAGCAACGGACTCTTGATCCGTCGGTCGAGTGTTCTAGTCACTCAGGGCCCATCAACCAACACCGCGTCATCGCTGAAAAGCCCGCTATCCGAAAGGTAGCGGGCTTCCTTCATTGCGGCGGAATATGAGACAAGACATGCGACGCCTCTCATATCCAGTACGTTGCAACCCGACCGGGCGGCACCATGGCCACCAAAGCAATGAATGCGAGGGAACGTAGGCTGTTCAACCTCCTGGTGACAGCGCTCGATCAAATTCAAGATGACCAGACCACGATTTTCGAATTGATTCAGCGCGATGCCAATGCCTCGGACCTCACGAAGCTGCGCCTGCGCAATATCGGTCAGACCTCGGAGATCATTCGCGAAGAGCTTCGAAGCATGGGCATCGGCGCGAGGCACCGCGAGCCATTCGATGACGACACGCCAGCGTGGGCCTTGGAGCAATATGTGCATGGGCTACCGCGCGCCTGAGGCGTTCAGCGCTTGAACCGCTCTGGCGGTATCGCTCCCTTTCGCTTCACCTTCGCCCAGTCGCTTGAGCGGACGCCCGGCCGATAGGCGCTGTCGGCGCGTTTCGCCACAAGGCCTTCCAGCTTCAGCGGGATCCTTGAAGAGTTGAGCCGCGCCGCTCTCGAAGTGGCCCAAGTACATGATCGCTGGAGGCACCAGCAGGGCGAAGACGCAGTAGACGACATTGGGGGCGCCGGGATACCGCCCCCCGCCGGCGCGCCCGATCCTGCAGTTGATCGAAGTCGCTGCGGCCAATCTCGTCGAGCACGCATACCTCGCCATCCATCACGCAATGCCCATTCCTCAGGTTCGCCAGACCGTGCGTGACCTCGGGAAACCAGGTCGTGCATCGGGGCCATTGCGCGTGCGCAACTGCACCGAACCGTCGAACTCGGCCGGCACCCGGTAGCCATCCATTTTCAGCTCGTCGATCCACCCTGGCTCGTCGAGGTCAAGCGGGCGCTCGTCGAGCAACATAGGCTGGAAATCGTCGATCCGGATCATTCAACCACGTTGCTTCGGACCCGTCCCGAGGGCTGTAAGTCGAAGGCGCTACTTGACCGGGAAAGCGTAGGATGAACTACCCCACAGCGCCGAGGCCGCCGGCCCAACTACCCCTGGGATGAGCGAGGACGAGCATGAAAATCCATCCGGACCAGAGCATCGGCGGCCCGCCAGCACCCGAAGACTGGACCATGTCGGTGGGCCTGGAAGGACTCGGCGAGGGAACCTCCTATTTCGCGGATGTCCGGCGCGACGGCAAGGCGGTTTGCCGCCTCGTCGTTGCCGGGCCGTCTTCGGAAGAAGAAGCGCGTGCCTTGCTGGCCGTCAAGGTTCGTCTGTGGATCGCCGAATACCTGGCACGACCGCACAACGGTGCCACAAGCGGTGGATCGCAGGAGCACACATGCGGCTAATCTGCCGCGATCTTGGTGAGGACAGGCTAAAAAGCGCGCGGTAGACGTAGGAGATCCGCTGTCAGGAAAAGGCGTTTACTGGATACGGCCCCCCCGCTTCGACGCTGCCATTGTGCGGACAGCGCGCCCAACGGGCGCTGCCCACTAGGAGCACAACATGGCAGACGACCCGAAGAAGACCGGACTTGACCGCAAACTCATCTCCCTGGACGAACCGCACGAGCTGCGTTCGTGGACCGAAAGCCTCGGCTGCACGGAGGACCAACTGCGGTTCGCCGTGCAGACGGTCGGCAACTCGGCAGACGCCGTGCGGAAGTATCTCGCCGAGAGGCCGAAGTGACCCACATCCGCCGCATCGCCGTCCACGTCGATGAGCCCGATCCCGGGCACTTCTACTGGGTGCTCATGGAAGTAGGCGACGATGCCTCAGGGTGGAAAGAACTTGCGTCGGCCGAAGAGGCATACGACATGTGGCTCGACGCTTTGCAGGCAGGGGTGCGAGCACTCGAAGGCTATGCATCGGGCGAGCGCATTGGACCTCGTGCCGCGGGCGATGACGAGGACGCCAACCCGGTCGGATGAGCAGGAAGAACACGATGGCAACCGAGCAAGAGCACAAGCAGGGCGACATCGGGCGCCGCTTGATGTGGACCTTGCCGGCCATCATTGCGGTCATCGTCGTGGGGGTGCTTTTCTTCTATGGCATCGGCGATCCATCGAAGGGCCCAGGCAACGTTCCTGCAAACGACGCCACGGCTCCGCGCCCGACCACCGAACGCACGCCCGCATCGAAATAGAGGAGTCATCATGGCCCTTTACCTTGCATGGCGGATCTGGATGAAGGCTCGGTGGTATCTTCGGCGCGGTCCCCTCGCATGAAGGTGACCATGTGGAAGCCCAACAAGCCCATCGTGATCGCAGGCCGTGAGCTGCCTCCTGTCGAGGCCTGGTGGCATGAGTTCAGGAGCGAGTTCTACGATCGTTGCGATGGCGCAGTCGATCGCGAGTGGTTGGACCTCCTGACCTCGACGCTGTACCCGCTCAACGCCGACCTCGACCCGCGCCGGGCAGCCGAGGTGGCGTTCGTGACGCTTCGCGTTGAACTCCCGGGCGACTACGAAAGTTAGGATTCCACGGTCTCGGCGCCGCCCAGCACCGGCCCAGCGTCGAACAACTCGACCGGCGGCACCTTCAGCATCGCCCTCGCCTCCTCGACCGTGCAGGTCAGCCAGCGGTCGAAGTCGTGCCCCTCGAGCGGGATCAGGCTGCGCTTGTCATGCTGGTCAGGCGGCAGCTTCGGATCGGACTTGTGCATCCGGCCCATCAGCGGGCGGCCGTCGGCGTTGAGCGTGAGCATCGTGTAGTTGTCCCAGACCTCTCCTGTCTCCTTGTCGATCCAGGTGTTTCACAGGCCAGCCAGGCCTCACGGCGCACCATCCGCAGCGTGCATGCGTGCCTGGATCGGATTCCACGATCAGCTCGTTCTGGCGTGGCTCGCGGACCGGTCAGTGAGCGAATCTGAAGTTTTGGAGTTGACGCTCCATCAGCTTGGCCACCTGGCCTCTGAGGTGCTCTCGGTAGAACTCGATCGGAATGCCTGAGGCTCCTCGCCCAACGCCTCGATTTGCGTCTGCGTGATGCCCACTCAGGCCGACGTGGTCCGCGCTCGCAATCTGCGAAGGCGCGTCAGTCCAGCTTGATGTTGGCCTGCCTGATCACCCTGCCCCACATCTGCCGGTCGGCATGGATGAAGGCGGCGAACTCCGCTGGCGTGTCGCAGCGCAATTCGCCGCCGTACTCGCGCCACTTCTTTGCCAGTTCCTCGGACTGGCAAGCCTTTCGCATGGCGGCGCTGAGCTTCTCGAGGATAGGTTTCGGCGTGCCGGCCGGGGCGAGGATGCCCTGCCAGGCGATCGGGGCGTAGTCCGGCAGTCCTGCTTCTGCGAAGGTGGGTACATCCGGAAAACTCGGGTGCCGCTTGTTGCCGGTAATGGCCAGCAGTTTCAGGCGGCCTGCGCGGATGCTCCCGGCGGCAGCGGGAAGGCCATCGAACATCGCCTGCACCTGGCCCGCAATCAGATCGGTGTAGGGGCTGGTGCTGTTGTAGGGCACGAGATTGGTCTTCACGCCCGCGGCATTGTTGAACCACACCGCCGACAGGTGCGAATAGCTGCCGATGCCTGCGGTTGCGACCGCCACCGAATCGGGCCTGGCCTTGAGTGCCGCGATGAGCGCGCGCGCGTCCTTCGCCTCGACGCCGGGCGTGGCGATAAGCCCCGTGTTCAGCACGCCCAGCAGGCTGACCGGCGCGAAATCCTTCTCGGCGTTGAAGGGCAGCTTCGAGTACAGGTGGGGCACCACCGACAGCGAACTGGTCGTGCCGATGTACAGCGAGTAGCCGTCGGCCGGCGCCTTGGCAGCCACCTCGGTGCCGATGATGTTCGAGGCACCAGGCCGGTTCTCCACGAAGAAGGTCTGGCCCAGGATCTTCGTGAGCTCGGCGGCGATTTCGCGCGCATTCGCATCAGGCCCGCTGCCTGCGGGGAAGGGGGCAATGATGCGCACCGCCTTGCTCGGGTAATCCGCCTGCGCCGCCGCGCCGCCGGCCACGGCGCCGGCCGCGGCCATCACGCCAAGGGCCATCCAGCGGCCGGCCGTCATCTTCAGAACTCTCATCGGTTTGTCTCCTGTTGATCTTGCGTGCCGTTTGCACGAGATCGGATGATAGATAAATACGTTCTATTGTCAAAATACGATAATTTCACTATCATTTTCCTAACGCAAAGCCGAATGCCGGCACGCTTTATCGCCAGGAGACATTGAATTGACCGACAGCAGCCCCTCGAACCTGCAGTTCAGCCACATCGGCCTGTACGTGAACGACCTGCCGCGCATGGCGCGCTTCTACCGGCAGGCCCTGCGCTTCACCCAGACCGACGCGGGCGATCTGGGCACGGTGCAGCTGGTGTTCCTGAGCCGCGACCCGCGTGAGCACCACCAGTTGGTGCTCGCCACCGGCCGGCCGGCCGACCTGGGCTTCAACGTGGTCAACCAGGTCTCCTTTCGCGTGCCCGACATCGCCACGCTGCGCCAGTTCCACGATCGGCTGCTGGCCGAGGGTGCGAGCGACATGCATCCGGTGACGCACGGCAACGCGGTATCGGTGTATTGCCGCGATCCCGAGGGCAACCGGCTCGAACTCTTCATGGACACGCCCTGGTACTGCGAACAGCCGCTGCGCGAGCCCATCGACCTCTCACAGCCCGACGAGGTCATCCTTGCGCAGGCGGAGGCCATCGCCAAGCGCTTTCCCAGATTCATGAGCCGCGCGCAATGGCAGGCCGAAGTGGCGCGACGCATGGAGGAAGACCAGCGTGGTTGAGCCGCAGCGCATGCACGACGTCGCGATCGTCGGCCTCGGCCCCACCGGCGCCACGCTGGCCAATCTGCTGGGCGCGGCGGGGCTGTCGGTGGTGGTGATCGAGCGTGAAGCGGGCGTGTTCCCGCTGCCGCGCGCGATCCACTTCGACGGCGAGGTGCTGCGCATTCTGCAGGGCGCGGGTCTGCGCGAACAGGTGCTGGCCATCGCACGCCCCGGGGAACAGGGCATGCACTTCGTTAACGGCACGGGCCAGACCATGCTGATACGTGGCGGCAGTGCTGCGCTCGGGCCGCACGGCTGCGCGAACAACTACTACTTTCACCAACCCGAACTCGAGGCGGTGTTGCGCGAAGGCCTGGCGCGCTTCGCCAACGTGGACGTGCGGCTGCGCAGCGAAGTGACCGGTATCGCGCAGGACGCGGATGGCACCACGCTGGCCGTGCGCGAAGCCGGCAGTGGCCAGACATCCGCCGTGCGTGCGCGCTACATCGTCGGCTGCGACGGCGCGCGCTCGTCAGTGCGCCAACACATGGGCAGCGCGATGCTCGACCTCGGCCTGCGCCAGCCATGGCTGGTGTTCGACGTGGTGCTGCGGCAGCCGGTCGACCTGCCCGCTCACACGGTACAGCACTGCGACCCGGCACGGCCCATGACTTATTGCAACGTGGTCGGCGACCGGCGGCGCTGGGAAATCATGGTACTGCCCGGCGATGACCGCAAGGCGCTGGTGCAACCGGCATCGCTCTGGCGCCTGGTGGCGCCGTGGGTTCGGCCCGAGCAGGCGCGGCTGGAACGCGCAGCCATCTACACCTTCCACTCCGTCATTGCGCAGGGCTGGCGCCGGGGCCGGTTGCTACTGGCGGGCGATGCCTGCCACCAGACGCCGCCCTTCCTCGGCCAGGGCATGTGCGCGGGCATCCGCGACGCGGCCAACCTTGCATGGAAACTGGAAGCGGTGCTGGCGCGGCATGCCCCCGATGCGCTGCTCGACACGTACGAGTCGGAGCGCGCGCCGCATGTGCGCGCACTCATCGAACTAGCCGTGCGGCTGGGCAACATCATCCAGACCACCGACCCGGCGCTCGCCGCCGAGCGCGACGCGAAGTTCCGGGCGGGCCGTCCCGAGATCTTTGAGCTGCCGCCGCAGGTGCTGGGCGAGGGCGCCTTCGACGCGCAGCCCGGTTCGCCCGCGGGCCGGCCGTTTCCGCAGCCGCGCCTTTGCGATGGTCGGCTGCTCGACGACCTGCTGGGTCGCCGCAGCGCGGTGATTGGCCGGCCCGCCGCGCTCGCGGCCGCTGCTCCCGCCACCGTAGAGCGCTGGCGCCGCGCCGACGCGATGGTCATCGACCAGCCCGACCCGCCGCTGCGCGACTGGCTCGACGCGCAGGAAGCGCAAGCGGTGATACTGCGGCCCGACCGATATATCGTCGGCGTTGCGCGCACGGGGCACGATCTGGATCGCATCTCGCAACACCTCCCCGTCGCGCCATGACATTCTGGAGGAAATCGCGTGCCGGAAAAATCAATGTCGAGCCTGGGTCGCATGCTGGGCGTGCTCGACCTGTTCGACGACACGCACCTGACGCGCACCGCGGACGACATCTCGGCCGCGCTCGAGGTGTCGCTCCCCACGGGCTACCGCTATGTGCGACTGCTGTTGGAGGCCGGCTTGCTTCAGCGCGTGGAAGATTCGCACTACGCGCTGGGGCCGCGCATCATCCTGCTCGACCACTACATCCGCAAGGCGGACCCGGTGCTGCGCGAAGGTATCCCGGTGATGCGCGAGCTGGTGACGGCGACCGGCTTCGACTGCGTGACCTCGGGCCTGTTCGGCATGCAGGTGCTGGACACGCACCGCGAGATGGGCGGTGCGCCGCCCGCGCTTGCCTACGGGCGCGGCAGGCCGCGTCCTCTGTTCCTGGGCGGTGCGCCCAAGGTGCTGCTGGCCACGTTCGCGCCGGCGCAATTGCGCAAGGTCTTCGATGCCCGCCACGACGAACTCGTGCGCTGCGGGCTGCCCGCCGAGTGGAGCGCATTCCGCCGCCATTACGCGGCGATCCGCAAGGCGGGCCACTATGTGTCTATTGGCGAGCTCGAGCCGCAACTGGCAGCCGTCGCCGCGCCCATCCTGAAAGCCGACGGGGGTGCATGGGGCGCCATCTCGCTGGTCTTCGACACCTCGCGCCTGTCCATCGTCGATCTCGACAAGATGGTTCACCTGATCACCGAGGGCGCTTCGCGCATTGGAGGTCGCCTGGCGTAGATCTGTTTCCACAACCACCACGCGCCCTCGCGGGCCTCACGGACAGACCATGAAACTCATCAGCTACCAACACAACGGCATCGACAGCTACGGCGCGGTGACAGGCGAGCGCATCGTCGACCTGCGCGAAGTCTTCGCCAATCGCGCAACGGACCTGAAGACGCTCATCGCCGCCGACCTGCTGGCCGAAGCTGCCGCGGCGGCGGCGAAAGCCACCGCGACGCTGCCAATGAGCGAGGTTCGATTGCTACCCGTGATTCCCAACCCGGGCAAGATCGTGTGCGTGGGCCTCAACTACGGCGAGCACGTACGGGAAACAGGCCGCGAGATCACCGAGCAGCCCACCCTCTTCTTGCGCGTGCCCGAGTCTCAGGTGGCCCATGGCGACGACATCTTGCTGCCGCCCGAATCGACGAGGCTCGACTATGAAGGCGAGATCGCCATCGTCATCGGCCGGGGCGGACGGCGCATCGCCGAGGCCGACGCGTGGGATCACATTGCCGGCTATGCCTGCTACAACGACGGCAGCATCCGCGACTGGCAAACCGCCACGCCGCAGTGGACGGCCGGCAAGAATTTCTGGCGCACCGGTGGTTTCGGCCCATGGATGGTCACGCGCGACGACATCAGGGACAACCAGGTCATGACGCTCGTCACGCGCCTGAACGGCCAGGAGATGCAGCGCACCACCACCGACAAGCTGATCCACAGCATTCCGCGGCAGATTGCGCACATCTCGGCCTTCATGCCGCTGGCCGCGGGGGACGTGATCGTCACCGGCACGCCCGGCGGCGTGGGCGCCAAGCGTACGCCGCCCGTGTGGATGAAGGCGGGAGACATCGTCGAAGTGGAAGTCGACGCGATCGGGGTGCTGCGCAATGGAGTGCGTGCGGAATGAGGCTGGCCGTAAACGGGATGTCTTCGTACTCGGTTCCGGGTGGAACTAGATTCATCTGTCACCATTAGCGGTCGCCCGCCGTGGTCAGAAATTTGCGAATGCTTTCCTCTGACGGCGCCGCTACTTCCTGCAGCTCAAAGTCCTTCGTGAACTGAGTCGCTTTCGAGGTAACCTGGCCCAACAACGACATTACGGCGGAGCCTTTCGGCAAATTCTTGACGCCACATCGACCCAGCGTGGTGACCTGATCGAGGACGCCGTTGAGCCGATGTTTACCGAGCAGCGCGTGCCCTTTATTCGCACAGGCAGCCACAACCAGGCCGAAGTTGCCGAGAGGTTTGAAGTTCGCGTCACTCCAGCGCCGGACTTCGTGATTTTTGACGATGCTGGCGCGCTACGAGCCATGCTCGAATGCAAAGGAACCAACAACGGCGGCACTGCACGAGACAAAGCACTTCGATTTGCTCGATTGCACGCGGAGTCAGTTCGATTGGGAGGCGTGCCACTGTTGGCGGTATTGGGCGGCATTGGTTGGGCTCGGATCAATGATGCTCTGGGGCCAGTCGTGCGCGATACGGAGGGACGAGTTTTCACCC
Source organism: Variovorax sp. VRV01 (assembly GCF_014852545.1). Classification (NCBI taxonomy): domain Bacteria; kingdom Pseudomonadati; phylum Pseudomonadota; class Betaproteobacteria; order Burkholderiales; family Comamonadaceae; genus Variovorax; species Variovorax sp. VRV01. The sequence continues at coordinate 120,199 of NZ_JACVBS010000017.1, read as the reverse complement.
TGTCCACCCTCAACTCCATGCTCGACGTGGCTCCGTTCCCTTCCTTGATTGGTACGGCCGGGCCTGCGCCAGCGTCGCTGTAAACGCCCCACAGGGGGGAGGCGCCCCTTCGCATTTCGTAGCTTGCTTATCTAGGGGAACATGTCGTCGGTGCGGGGTTGACCGGCGCGGCGCTACAGCCGCAGCTGCGGCTCGCTCAGGTGCAGACCTGCCATTCAAACAGGCGCCCGTCCGACCTCGATGTCGCGACTGCCGATGCACAGAGGCAGATCGTTCTGGCCAACTCGCATGCGAGCGACCTCATAGTCGTTTGCGGGAGCGATATTGAAGCCCTCCCAGCTCGTTTCGGATCTTCCCCAATCATCAGAGCTTTCGATTCGAAATCCCGTGTTGCCGCACGCCTTGCAACGCGCTTCAATTCTTGAGTGGTCCCAGCTCATGTGTGCCCTTTGGATGGATTGGCGGGTTCGCCTTCCGCGATTCTGAGCTACACGCTGAGCCTGGATGTCAATGCCGAAGTAATTCGGACCCACTAGGGGGGCGGATGAAAACCTGGATTGGTTCTATGTCGTAAGTCCACGCGCTCTCGGTGTTCGACGGGGCTCGGACAGCCCAGGAAGATCTTGATCCGCTGTTCGGTGTACCAATGGATGTCGGAGTCCGCGGCCTGTATGAACTGCGCGATGGTCGTCCGTGGCCTTGGTGCAGAGGTGATCCAGCTGGAACACCCTGGGCGCATCTGGCATCGCGGGTACGGACGGGCCTTGGATCCGGACCGGCGTCTGCAGGACCTGAAGCGGGGAGGACCACACCCGAAGAAGGGTTCAGCTGTCAAGACGCCAGCGCAGCCATCCGAAGAACGACCCTGCGAGGAATGCCCAAACGCTCAACACGACCATCGCTTCGAGGAAGCCGGCCCAGGAGAACGGTGCAGGCCGCAGGAGTGCGCTGAAGTCCATGCCGTGGAACAGGCCATTCATGAAATTCAGAAATGGGCCAGGCACGGCGAGCCAGACCATTGCGCACAGCGTGTAGAAGACCGCAACGGTCACGGCCAAGGCCATCCCCGTACGCGGAGCCGTGGGAGCAGATCCCGGGCTCCGGACTGAAGGCGATGTCGTGCTCATGAGGTTCTCCTGGTCGCGCTTCAGATCCTGGCGCGATGGGGCCGGGCTGCATTGACGCACATCAAGCCACGCATCGAAATGCGTGCGACGCTCGTGCAACAGCAGGGGAGCCCGATGACCAAAGGAGCACGCCCATGGACCACGATCGTGGCCCTGTTCGCGGAGATGTACGGCTTCCCGCTGACCATCTACCTGCTCTCCGGCTGGCTCGGCACGAAGTTTCCGGGCGTCAACCTGCTCGAGCATGACGCTGGCCATTTGTGGTGGCTCATCACGGGCCGGCACGGCAATCCGCATTTCGGCGCGCTGCACGTCCTGAGCTTCGCCTTCATCTTTGCCGGGTTCACGTTGCTGTCCAAGGCCTGGCACGTGCTGTATCACGCCCAGCGACGTCACGAACTGGCCAAGGCAGGTCCCTACCGGCTCGTTCGCCATCCGCAGTACATCGGCTTCGTGGCCATCATGTTCGGCTTCCTGCTTCAGTGGCCCACGATGCTCACGCTCGGAATGTTCCCGGTGCTGGTGGTGATGTACGTTCGGTTGGCCATTTCGGAAGAGCGCGACTCCGAGATGGCTTTCGGCGATGCCTGGCGGGAGTACGCGAAGACCACGCCTCGGTTCGTGCCGAATTTTTTCAAGGCTTCGCACGCACGCCCCGCCAGCGGCCACTGAGGCCGATCCGCCAGCAGGATCGCGCCCCTGGCAGGCCCGCAGGGAGCGCAGCCAGCGTGCAAAGCAGGGGCTCTCTACAGCAGCGCTTCCGGCGCCAACCCCCCCAGAAAGCGGGCCATCCAGACGCGCCACGCGCTGGCGAGGGGGTCGCTCGAATAGCGCACCGGCCGATCGCCATCCAGGGACTGCCAGCGCAGCGATGAAGCGGCGTTGCCCGGCTCATCGAGCTCGACCTCGAAGACCTGGTCGAGCGTGGTGGCCTCGCCGAAGAGCGCGGTCAGCTGCCCCCCGAGTTCCTGGCTTTCGATCCGCAGCGCCACCTCGGTGTTGAGCTTGCTGGAGCGCGGATCGAGGTTCATCGATCCGATGAACACCGCGTGGCTATCCACGACGACGGCCTTGGCGTGAAGACTGGCGCCGGACGACAGTCCCAGGCGCGGGGTCCTGGCGCCGGGTCCCCCGGGCCGCAACTCATAGAGCACCACGCCGCAGGCGAGCAGCTGCGGGCGGTAACGCGCGTATCCGGCGTGCACCACCGGCACATCGGTCGAGGCCAGGGAATTGGTAAGGATCCGCACCCGCACCCCACGACGAGCCAGACCACACAGCACCTCCACACCGGTCGCACCCGGAACCAGATAGGGCGACACCAGAATCACGTCGTGCCGGGCCTGCTCGACGTCCTTGCGCAGCACCGGGAAGATCGCGCTGGTCGCCTCGGGCGAACCGGCGAGCGAGTTCGCGGGCACGTCGAACAGCGCCTCGGCGGGCGCCACAACCAGCGGCACCCGTCCCGAGCGCACCAGGCCGCCGAACGCTGTCCTGCGCAGCGAGCGCACATAGGCGCCTTCCCGAAAATGTCCGGCCTGCGCGGCAATCTCGGCCCACGCTTGCCGGAGATCGGCCAGCGGCGGCGCGGGTCCGGCGACGGCGGCAATCGGCACCGCCTCCCGGCTGTTCCAGTACTGGTCGAAGCTGCGCGACACTTCGGCCACCACGGGACCGGCGGCCAGCACGTCGAGATCGGCAAAGTCGCGCTCTTGGGACGCATTGAAGTAGGCGTTGCCCAGGTTGCGGCCACCCATCACGGCCACGGCGCCATCGGCGATCCACAGCTTGTTGTGCATGCGCCGATTCAGGCGCTCGCCATCGCCGAGCAGTTCGAGCACCTGCACCAGGCCGAAACTGCCGCGCTGCGAAAACGGATTGAACAATCGCACCTCCACATTCGGATGCCCGGCAAGCACCGACAGGTGAGCTTCGCGGTCGCCCACATTGAGGTCATCGACCAGCAGCCGCACGCGAACGCCCCGCTGCGCGGCGCGCAGCACACCGTCCAGCAGCAGCGTTGCCGTCGAGTCGTCGGCGACGCTGTAGTACTGCAGGTCCAGCGTTCGCTCCGCCGCCGCGGCAAGAGCGCCGCGAGCAGCAAACGCCTCCGGCCCGGAAACCAGCAGATGAAAGCCCGATTGGCCCGGTGCCGATGCGAGTTGCGCGAAGTAGGTCCGTCCGAGCGACGTCTGCAGGGGCTGGTCGAACGCATGGGACGGCGCGCGCGGCGCGTCGAAGGCGATCGCCGCGCAGGCAGCGAGCAGCAGGGCCGCAGCAAGCAGGAGAACGTACAAGCCAGCCCTCTCGCCGCTGCAAAGCCGTTCGAAGCAGGCGATGCGGGCCGGCGGCTGATCGCACCGATCGTTCATCGCGCGCCCCTCGGGCAATCCGCCGCCTCGAAAAGCATGGCATGCATGCGCTCCCGCTCCTTCGCCGTCGGCCAGCCGGCATCGGCGGGGGCGGCCATCGACGCGAGACGACCCTGCGCGTCGACACGGACAAGGCCGTAAGTCTCATTGACGATGGCATCTGGCTCACCGTCCTCGAGCCGCACATACCAGTCGGCCAGTCGCAGGTTCCGCCCGGCCCATGCGGGTGCCGCTGCTTCGTGGCGCGCGAGCGCCACGTACAGCGCGTGCGGCACCGCGTGCACATCGCCAGCCTCGTCGAGCAGGAACACATACGAGGCATGGTCGCCACCCGATCGGCGCAGCGCGCGGCCCGACGCATCGACCGTGCTGTAGACCGGCGCGAAGCCACCGCCGGGCGTGCGGAAGTTGGTGGTCTGCCCCTGGTACATGCGCGCCGCCACCCACTGCGCATCGCCGGCATAGGCGTAGGCGCGCAGGTCGAACTTCATGGCATGGGCGGCCTCCTCGTCGATCAGGCGTTCGCCCGGCGGCACGATGGCCTGCGCGACGTAGCCGCCAGCGAGGATCTCCTGCCACACCCGCCGCGTGAGCTTGTCGCCGCGGTAGGCGGCACGGCCGCCAAAGCCCGCGACCGGCTTGAAGAAGAGGCTGCGGCGCGCGGCCCACAGGCGCTCGCCGTCGGCAGCATTGACGACCTCGGTGTGCGGAACCACGTCCAGCAGCACCTGCCGGGTGGCTTCAGGCACGCCCAGTGCCTGCAGCCGCGCGGCATCGCTGAAGACGGCGAGCTGTCGCTTGTCAGCGTACAGCGCATGGGCTTGCGGGTGGGGTGTCAGTACAACGCCTTGATGCAGGTACGCCTCGCGCAGCGCGGCGCTTTCCGGCTGCTCGAGATAGAAGTCGGTCAAGCGGTTGTAGACCAGGTCGATGGCCACGTCGCCATGCCACAGCGTGCCGTCCCGCCATTCGAGAGAAGATGGATCGGCAATGACGGCGCGCAGCCCATGCCGCTCGAAGAGTTGCTGGAACAGCAGGAACTCGGCGTAGAGGTATTGCTCCGGCGGCGCCGTGTCCACGATGGCGATGCTGGCCAGCGGCCGCAGACGGCCTGCAAGGCGCCATTCCTGGCGGAACATGCCGACGATGCGCTGCTCGAAGTCGGCCGCACTGGCCCGCGTGGGCACCATCGAATCCGCCGCTTCGCAGCAGGCTTGCTGGGCGCGCGCCAGCACCGCATTGAGCATGGCCCCGCCGGCGTTGGTGTTGATCTCGATAAGGCCGAGGTGGTCCTGGTCGAGGTGGAAGTCGTAGCCGAAGAACACGCCGCGCGGGCCCGCGCTGCCCAGGCGGGCAATCGCGGGAGCGGCCGCCAGGGCCTGTTCGCGGTAAGCCGGCAGCGCCACCACCGACTCGACGGCCCGCACCACCTGCGCCATGCGCCGTATTCGCGCCGCGGCCACGAAGACCGGCCGGGCCGCGAACATGAACGGGCAGCGCTCGCGGACCAGCCGGGACAGGCCCGGCGGCCCCAGCTCGGCATCGAGCGCATGCGCGAGCGCCTGTCGGTCGAGGCTGAGACAGAAGCATTCGCGGTTGAGCTGCTCGATCGTGGTGGCGGGTGCCGGCAGCGCGGCAGGGGCGTCGCCAAAGAGATGTGGAACGGGCCTGGACATGCGCTGCTTTCGGACGATCGGATGAAGAGGCACAGTCACCGGACTGCGTTCGACACGACGTGCACGACCCGCCGCCGGATGGCGGCAGCCGGGAAAAGCATGGCGCGAGTGCGCGGCCGGTGTAGCGAATGGGGACGTGGGGCCAGGGTCGGTTCGGTCATGGTCGGATCCGCCTGATCAGGAGACGACGATCCAGGCACGAGGATGCACCGATGGCGCCACAGGGTGCTTGAGGAAGATCAAGCGCAAGCCCGCGGCTTGTGCCGTCGGGCAATGGCAGGAGAAAGTGGGGGGCCCGCCGACCCGCTCGACGCGCCCGCAGGCCCATGCCGCTTCAGTCGCCCAGGATGGAATGCCAGATGCCCAGCCTGGCGCATGCTGTTCCGCGCGAGCGGGCTGGGACATGCACTCGCCTGCAAGGGCGAACATGGTTCGAACCGGCTTCCTGAAATGTGGCCGCGCGCGATCGCTCCAGGCGGTCGCACGAACCGCCGATCGGCGGCAACCTTTGCGCCCAAGTGGCTTCCAGCCGTATGGCGAATTCCGTGCGTTGACGCCCGCTCAGGGCGGGTCGCCGCAGCCACGCCGCTCATCTCACGCGCGGGAGCAGCGCGGCCGGCGCGTTCCACTGCCGCTTCGCATAGTCGTCCCTGGGTGTGGCCTGGATGAAGACGCAGCACTGGACCCAATGCACGGGCCGCAACGCACCCACGGCCTGTTCCAGGTGCGCCATCACCCGGTCCCTCATGGCGCGCTGCAGCTCGGGCGCACGCGCCCGGGTGAGGATCAAGGTCGCCACCAGTTGCTGCGCGCCGCCATCCTGGCCCGACAGGGTGTCGGCGCAAACCAGGACCCGTGTCTTCAGGTCGCCGATGTCGGCCCATTCGCGGGCAGCCAGGTCGAGGTGGATGTCGCGGGCCAATTGTTTCCAGTGCAATGCGGCGGCCAGGTCCGCGCTGACTTCGATATGCAGGTGCGGCATCAGTCGAGCCTTATCCCGCGTTCGCGGATCAACTGGCCCCAGCGCGCCCGCTCGGCGTCGATCAGCCGGGCGAACGCCTGCGGCGAGCTGTCGACCTTCTGCGATCCCAGGTCTGCCAGGCGCGTCTGCACGAGCGGATCGGCCAGGGCACGCCGCATCTGCTCCGACAGCCAGGCCACCCTGTCGGCGGGCGTGGCCGCGGGGGCGAGGAAGCCGTACCAGCCGCCGATATCGGCATCAATGCCGGACTCCTTCAATGTCGGTACCCCGGGCAAGCCCGCGATCCGTTCGCGGGTGGTGACGGCCAGTGCCTTCAACCGCCCGGACTTGATGTGCTGCAGCACGGCAGGCGAGGCCTCGAACAGCAGCTGGACCTGCCCGCCCATGGCGTCGTTGAGCGCCGGGCCCGAGCCCCTGTACGGCACATGCACGAAGTCGGTGGCGGTGACCTGCTTGAACAGTTCACCGGCGAGATGCTGCGGCGTGCCGTTGCCGGCCGATGCGTAAGCGTATTTCCCGGGGTTCGCACGCAGCAGCTTGACAGCCTCGGCCGGCGTGGCTGCGGGAAACGACGGGTGCGCCACCATGATCAGCGGCACCACCGCAGCGAGCGCCAGCGGCTTGAAGTCCCGCCCGGGGTTGAAGCCCAGCCGGGGGTACAAGGCCTCGTTCGCGCTCAGCGGCCCCAGCGCGCCGAGCAGCAGGGTGTAGCCATCGGCATCGCCGCGGGCCACGGCCTCGGTCCCGATGTTGCCGCCCGCGCCGCCGCGGTTGTCGACGAGCACCGTGGCGCCGCTCGTGGTCTGGAGCGCCGTGGCCATCAGGCGGGAGATCGCATCCGTAGTGGCACCGGGCGGGTAGGGACAGATGATGCGGATGGGCTTTGCCGGAAAGCCCTGCGCAAGCGCTGCGGTCCACGAACTGCCGGCCGCGGCCATTGCCACGGCGCCTTGGATGAAGTGTCGGCGTGTCTGCATGATTCTCGGGGTTGCTTGGGTACATCCCAATGTCACGGATAGGAGGGAATTGATCAAATCGGTTCTATCCTCGATATTCTTCGGAAAAACCTATCAATATGTCCCGTCGTGCCCGCGATCCGCTGGAACTCGTCTCGCTGCGCCAGCTTCGCTATTTCAACGCAGTCATCCGGGCCGACAGCTTCGGCAAGGCCGCCAGCGAATGCTCGATCTCGCAGCCCGCGCTGTCCGAGCAGATCGCCGCCTTCGAGTCGGCCCTGGGCCTGCGCCTCTTCGACCGCGTGGGCCGGCGGGCCATTCCCACGCAGCAAGCGCTGCAACTGCATCGGCGCATCACCGCCACCATGGGAGATCTCCAGGCGGCGCTGCGCGCCGCGAGCGATCGTTCCGCTGCCGTTTCGGGCACCGTGCGCATCGGCCTGGTCCAGTCGTACGGCAGCTGCTGGGTGGCGCCGGTGGTGCGTGCGGCGCAGGCGCGCTGGCCGGACCTGTCCATCTCGATGTCCCGCCGCACGGTGTCGGCGCTGGCCGAAGGGGTCGCGCGCGGCGACCTGGATTTCGCCGTCACCTTCGATGCGTCGGACCGCCCGGACATGGATGTCCAGCCCTGCTTTGCCGAACCCTATGTCGCCGTGCGATCGGGCAGGCGGCGGCGTCCCATGGCGCTGGCCGAACTCGCCGGCGAGCCGCTGGCGCTGCTGCCGCCCGAATACGCCATGCGCCGCCGGATCGACAGCCTGTTTGCCGCGCAAGGCCTCAGGCCGCAGGTCCGCTTCGAGTCCGATGCCCAGGAAGACCTGGTGCATGCCGCGCGCCACCGGGGCATGACGGCCGTGGTGAATGCGGCCACGGCATTGAGCCTCGATGTGCGCGGCGCCGTCGCCATCGATGATCCCACGCTCGCGCGAACGGCCTGCCTGATACGTTCGCTCAACCGCTACCACACGCATGCTGCCGTGTGCCTCTGGAATGCGATGCACGCTGCGGCCGATGGCCTGGCGGCCCGGATCAAGGCCGGCTTGCCGGGCTGAGCTTGGCCACCTGAACGCGGCGGAGCCATGGCGCCGCCCCGGTGCCGGGGGCCGCGCTAGGCTGCGCCGAACAGCGCGCCGGCCGGCGCACAGGGCAAGGCGTCCTGCGCTGCATCGGTGAAGCCCTCGCACCACCTCACCAGTGCGGCGGCCTGCGCCTCCTCCATGGCGGGCGCGAAGCTGCGCATGCGCTGCTGCAGGCCGGCCCAGTTGTACGGGTCTTCGGGGTCGCCGCGGCGCAGATCGCGGTAGGCGCTGATCTGCCTTCCATCGCGCAGCATGAGGGTCACGCGGCTGGGGCGGCGCTGCGGGAAGGCTTGCTGGAACGCCTCGTTCGGCCGCACCTGCATGCGCGCGGCCAGGGCGCGCAGGCCCGGGTTGTCGAGATCGGGGGCCTCCGTATCCGCGATGCCGAGCACGCCTCCTTTCTCCAGCAGCACCGCCAGCAGGTAGCGCAGGCAGAAGCTCGCCTCGGCCGGCCTGGCGGGCCACTGCACGCCTGCGATCTTGAGCGCATGCGGAAAGATCTCGATCTCCATCGCCTGCACGTCGGCGGCGCCGATGCGGTGTTCCTCGATCAACGCGCGCATCGCGTCGAGCGGCGTGAACAGCATCGCGCACGCCGGCCAGGCCTTGATGGTGGCGGTGTGCAGCCGCTCGGGCGCATCGAGTCCTTCAGCGACGGCTGCCAACGGCCCCTCGCCCGCCAGTGCGGCGTACATGCCGCGCCGGCCGGTGAAGAAGGCGCGCGCGCCCGGCAGGCCGGCCCGCGCGGCAAACGCCGCCGTCATGCCGTTGCGCACCGCGAACGCGGGATGCAGCGACTTGGATTCGTGCGCATCGTCGTCCACCAGCTGCCAGAGGCCGGCCGCCTGCGTCGCGGCGATGCCCAGCGCATGGTGCAGCCGCGGCGCATCGAGCCCCATCGCCATGCCGGCCGCAGCGGCCGCGCCTACCGCGCCCGCCGTGGCGGTGGCATGGAACAGGCCCGCATGGCGCGCGCCCAGCGCCTCGCCCAGGCGCAGCGCGACCTCGTAGCCGGCCACGATGGCGCGCGCGGCGCGCTCGTGCGTGAGCCCGAGCGAGGACGCCAGCGCGAGCACCGGCGTGATCGCGACCACGCCCGGATGCAGCATGGCCGCGCGGTGCGCATCGTCGATCTCGCGAAGGTGCGCGATGCCGGCATTGGCGAAGCCGGCCGCCAGCGGCGTGGCGCCCTGGCCGCCGAACAGCGCCGCCTCGCCCGCACCGGGCATCAGCGTCTGCGCCAGGCCGCGCAGCGTGGCGGCGGCGGGCATGTCCTGCGCCGACCAGCCGGCCGTGAACCAGTCCAGCAGCGCCTGCGCGAGCCGCGCGCGCGTGGCGGCGGCCAGTGGCTGCGACGCCTGGCGCAACAGGTGCGCCACCAGCACGGATTCCGGCAGGACATCGGAAATGGGAGCTGCGATCACGGCAAGGCTATTTTATTGAATGAAATCCGGATCATTATATAAAATGCAACGAGTTGCGAGGAATCCGCCCCATGAGCCTGTCCATCCGTTCCTTCTTCGATGCGGCCACTTCCACCTTCTCCCATGTGGTCGACGACGGCGCCGGGGCCTGCGCGGTGATCGACCCGGTGCTGGGCTTCGACATGCATTCCGGCCGCACCGATGCGCGTCCGGCCGAGGCCGTGGCCGCGCACGTCGAGGCACGGGGCCTGCAGCTGCAGTGGCTGCTGGAGACGCATGCGCATGCGGACCACCTGTCCGGCGCGCCCTGGCTGCAGCAGCGCTTCGGCGGCACGCTGGCGATCGGCGCGGGCATCACCGCCGTGCAGCGCGAATTCCGCGGCATCTTCAATGCAGCCGACATGGCGGCGGACGGTTCGCAGTTCAACCGGCTGTTCGCCGACGGCGAGGCCTTCGCCATCGGCCGGCTGCAGGCGCAGGCGCTGCACGTGCCCGGCCACACGCCGGCCGACGTGGCCTACCGCATCGCCGACCCGGCCGGCGGCCCGGACGCAGTGTTCGTCGGCGACACGCTGTTCATGCCGGACCTGGGCACCGCCCGCTGCGACTTCCCGGGCGGCGATGCGCCCACGCTGTTCCGTTCGATCCGCCGGCTGCTCGCGCTGCCGCCGCAGACCCTGCTCTACCTCTGCCACGACTACCCGCCCGCGGGGCGGGAGGCCGCCTGCCGCACCACGGTCGCCGCACAGCGCGCGGGCAACATCCATGTGCGCGACGGCGTGCCCGAGGCCGACTTCGTCGCGCGCCGCCGGGCGCGCGACGCCACCCTGGCACTGCCGGCACTGATGCTGCCGGCGGTGCAGGTCAACATGCGCGCGGGCCGCATGCCGCCGCCCGATGCCAACGGCACCGCCTATCTGAAGATCCCGGTCGACCGGCTGTGAGCCCCGCGCGCGCTACCGGCGCCAGTCGCGCGGCGGGCGGCTGCTGAAGCCCTGCTGCAGCAGCGCCTTCTGCGCCACCTGCACGGCCTTGCGCTGGGCCGTGGCGCTCTGCCGCTGCGCCAGGCCGATCACCACCAGCGCGCCCTGGAAGGCGCCATCGCTGTCGAACACCGGCACGGCCACCGACGCGATCTGCGGGACCCGCTCCTCGCGCGTGATGGCGAAGCCGTCGCGCGCAATGGCCTCTGCATGCGGCGTGCTGCCGCCCGTGAAATAGCGCAGCACGTGCGAGGACGAGCCGCCCGCCGAAAGCTTGAGCCGCGCGCCCACCTCCACATGGTGGCGCACTTCGTTGCTGCTGTTCTCGCGGTAGAGGCAGACGCGCTCGTCGCCGTCGCGCACGTAGAAGGCCACCGTCTCGCCGGTCTGCCGCATCACCTCCTGCAGCACCGGCTGCAGCCGCGTGCCGATGTCGAAGGTGCGCCGGTAGAGCATGCCCATGTGCAGCAGCGCCGGGCCGGGCGCGTAGGCGCCGTCGTCGAAGCGGTGGACCATGCGGGCGCGCACCAGCACGCCGAGCAGCCGCAGCAGCGTGGCCTTGTCCAGGCCCGTGCAGTCGGCCAGCTCGCGCAGCTTCAGGCGCAGCCGGTCTTCGGTGAAGCATTCGAGGATCGACAGGCCGCGCTCGAGCACGCCGGAGGGCGGCTGCGGCGCGCTGGGCGCCACCTCGGGAGCCGGCGCCTCGACGGGCGAGGCGGCGTCCGATGCGCGCCGCGCCGTCTTGCGAACCGGAGCCGCGTCCGATGTCTTCTTCGAAGCAGGGGTAGATCTCATGGGAGCAGATTGTGTGCGATTGCCGCGTCGGGACCGACCCGGTTGACAGTGCGTCGCGCGCGCGCCTAGAATTTTGTTTATTGAACTGTATTTCAATCAATGAAATACAGCAAATCGCAAAGAGACATTCCTACCCTCGTGCCAGCTTGGCCGAGAAGCCCACCCGCCTTCTGCATGACCGCGACCCTCGACATTCCCGCCGCCCCGGCCACCGACGCGCTGGCCGAGATGCTGTCCGGCATCGTGGGTTCTGCCCACGTGCTGACGGCCGCCGCCGACAGGGCCCGCTACGAGGCCGAGTGGCGCCGCACCTTCCCTGGCAGCGCGCGCGCCGTGGTGCGCCCGGCCAGCACCGATGAGGTGTCGCGCGTGGTCGCCGCCTGTGCGGCCGCGGGCGTGCCGATCGTGCCGCAGGGCGGCAACACCGGCCTGGTCGGCGGCTCCACGCCCGACGATTCGGGGACCGAAGTGGTGCTGAGCCTCGAGCGCATGCGCGCCGTGCGCCGCGCGGATCCGCTGGACAACACGCTCACGCTCGAGGCCGGCTGCACGGTGCTCGAGGCGCAGGCCGCGGCCGAGGCGGCGGGCCGCCTGTTCCCGCTCTCGCTGGCCTCCGAGGGCAGCGCCACGGTGGGCGGCGTGGTCTCGACCAACGCCGGCGGCGAACAGGTGCTGCGCTACGGCAACACGCGCGAGCTGGTGCTGGGCCTGGAAGTGGTGCTGGCCGACGGCCGCGTGCTCGACCTGCTGGGCGCGCTGCGCAAGGACAACACCGGCTACGACCTGAAGCAGCTCTTCATCGGCGGCGAAGGCACGCTGGGCATCGTGACCGCCGCCACCTTCAAGCTCTTTGCACGGCCGCGCCAGGTGGTCACGGCCTGGGCCGCGGTGCGCGACCCGCAGGCCGCGGTGGAACTGCTGTCGCGCCTGACCGATGCGGTGGGCGAGCGCGTGACCGCCTTCGAGCTGATCGGCGAGGAGCCGCTGGGCCTGGTGCTGCGGCACGGCACGCCCGGCATGCGCGCGCCGCTGGACAGCGTGGCGCCCTGGTCGGTGCTGCTCGACGTGTCCGAGGTCTCCGCACACCTGGACCTGCGGCCCGTGGTGGAAGACGTGCTGGGCACGGCAATGGAAGACGGCCTGGTGCCCGATGCCGCGCTCGCCGCCTCCGACAGCCAGGCCCATGCCTTCTGGGCGCTGCGCGAGCACATCCCCGAGGCCCAGCGGCTGGAAGGCCCGTCGATCAAGCACGACATCGCCGTCGCCATCTCGCGCATTCCCCAATTCATCGAGCAGGCCGGCGCAGCGCTGCAGCAGCTGATGCCCGGCATCCGCATCGTCTGCTTCGGCCACGTGGGCGACGGCAACCTGCACTACAACCAGGGCAAGCCCGCCGGCATGGCCGATGCCGAATTCCGCTCGCGCGAGGAGGCGGTGCACGACGTCGTGCATGCCACCGCCGCGCGGCTGGGCGGCTCCATCTCCGCGGAGCACGGCATCGGGCGGCAGAAGCAGGCGGCCTTCATGCACTACAAGAACCCGGTCGCGCTGGCCACCATGGCGCGGATCAAGCGCGCGCTGGATCCGGCCAACACCTTCAATCCAGGCCGCATGCTGCCGCGCGCGCTGCTGGACCCCCTCACCTTCCGCTGAACCACCAGGACCTCCATGCCCGTTTCCGTCTTCGACATGCAATCGCTCCAGCACCTCTGGGGCACCGATGAACTGCGCGCCATCTTCGGCGAGGAGAACCGCATCCAGAAGTGGCTCGACTTCGAAGCCGCGCTGGCCTCCGCGCAGGCCGAGCTGGGCCTCATCCCGGCCGCTGCCGCGAAGGAGATCGCGAGCAAGGCCAAGGTCGAGCACATCGACATCGCCGCGATGTCGGCCGAGATCCGCCGCATCAAGCATTCGCTGGTGCCGGCGTTGAAGCAATTGCAGGCCGCCTGCTCGAAGGAAAACGGCGAATGGGTGCACTACGGCGCCACCACGCAGGACGTGGTCGACACCGGCGTGGCCCTGCAGCTCAAGGAATTCCATGCGGTGGCGATGCGCGACCTGCAGGCCGTGGGCCGGGAACTCGCCCGCCTGGCCGTGGCCCACCGCGACACGCCCATGGCAGGCCGCACGCATGGCGTGCAGGCGCTGCCGATCACCTTCGGCCACAAGTGCGCCGTGTGGCTCGACGAGCTCGGCCGCCATCACGAGCGGCTGGTGCAAGCGGCACCGCGCGTGCTGGTCGGCATGCTGGCCGGCGCCGTGGGCAGCCAGGCCTCGCTGGGCCCGAAGGCCATCGAGCTCGAAGCGCTGATGCTCAAGAAGCTCGGCCTGGGCGTGCCCACGATCAGCTGGGCACCGGCGCGCGACCGCTTCACCGAATACACGGGCCTGCTCGCCATGCTGGGCAGCACGCTGTCGAAGATCGGCAACGAGCTCTTCAACATGCAGCGCAACGAGTTCGGCGAGGTCGAGGAAGGTTTCTCCGAAGGCAAGCTGGGCTCGTCCACCATGCCGCACAAGCGCAACCCGACCTCGGCCGAGAACCTGGCCGGCCTCTCGCGTCCGCTGCGCTACAACGCCGCGATGATGGTCGAGGGCATGGTGCAGGAGGGCGAGCGCGACGGCATCGCCTGGAAGATGGAATGGAAGGCGCTGCCCGAGTGCTGCCTGATTGCCGGCGCCATGCTGTTCCAGGCCAGGAACCTGCTCGCGGGCCTGAAGGTGAATGCCGACGCGATGGCCGCCAACCTCGACCGCATGCGCGGCTACCTGCTGTCGGAACGCGTGATGCTGGAGCTGTCGGAGCGCGTCGGCAAGCAGACCGCGCACGAATGGATCTACGAAGCCTCGATGCACGGCATCACGCAGAAGCTGAGCTTCGCCGATGCGATGCGCCAGCACGCGGGCCTGGGCCAACTGCTCGCCGACGACGAGATCCGCGACATGACGGACCCCGCGGCCTACCTGGGCCAGTGCGGCGCTTCGGTGGACCGTGTCGTGGCTGCGCAGGCGGCCTGGCTCGGCTGAATTGCGCCCGCTGCGGGAGCGCATCTTCCGCTGCACGAACAAAGACAGGAGACATGACATGCAGCACACCATCGCCTCGATCCGCCGCCTGTGCGCCCTTGCACTGGCCGGCGCCAGCCTGCTGGCCCTGGCCGCACCCGCCGCCCGGGCCGCCTACCCCGAGCAGCCCGTCAAGCTCGTGGTGGGTTTTCCGCCCGGCGGCGGCGGCGACCTGTACGGCCGGCTGATCGCCAACGCCATGGGCAGGACGCTCGGGCAGAGCGTGATCGTCGACAACCGCGCCGGCGCCGGCGGCAACATCGCCGCCGACATCGTCGCCAAGGCCAAGCCCGATGGCTACACGATCCTGCTGGCCATGAGCGGCAACCTCGCGGTCTCGCCCGCCATGAAACCGCAGAGCCTTCCCTACAAGGTGCCCGACGACTTCGCCGCGATCGGGCTGATCCTGGAAGCGCCGCACGGCCTGTTCGTGAGCCAGGGTTCGCGCTTCAGAACGGCGCGCGAACTGCTCGATGCCGCGAAGACGCAGAAGCTGAGCTTCGCCTCCACCGGCACCGGCGGCGCCGCGCACATCGGCATGGAAATGGTCAAGCAGAAGGCCGGCGTGGAGATGCTGCACGTGCCCTACAAGGGATCGGGTCCGGCCATCACCGACATGATGGGCGGCCAGGTCGACAGCTTCTTCGCCACTGCCTCGCCGCTGGTCGGCCAGGTGCGCCAGGGCCAGCTGCGGCTGCTCGCGATCACCGGCGAAAAGCGCAACCCGGCGATCCCCGAGGTGCCGACCTTCAAGGAGCTGGGCGTGGATGTGCCGGTGACGCAGTGGTACGGCCTGGTGGCGCCCGCGGGCACGCCGCAGGCGGTGGTGAAGCTGCTGTCCGAGCACCTCAGCCGCGCGCTGGCGACGCCCGAGGTGCGCGACGCCATCCGCAAGGACGCCGCCACCGAGCACGACCTGCCGATGGAACGCTTCCGCAGCTTCATCGTCGACGACATCGCCCGCTACAAGGCGGCCATCACGCCTGCGCTGATGAAGGAGATCGCCCAGTGAATCACGTGACCTTCGACACCCTCGTCTCCGCCGCGCAGCTGGCCGAGGCCCTGCGCAGCGCGCATCCGCCGCTGGTGCTGGACTGCAGCTTCGAGCTGACCAATCACGGCGCCGGCCAGCAGGCCTATGACGCGGGCCACATCCCCGGCGCGTTCTACCTGCACCTCGAACACGCGCTCTCGGCCGAGAAGACCGGCCGCAACGGCCGCCATCCGCTGCCCGCGCGCGAAGCTTTCGCCCGCACCCTGGCCGCGATCGGCGTGGGCAACGACACCCAGGTGGTGGCCTACGACAACGCCGGCGGCATGTATGCGGCGCGCCTGTGGTGGATGCTGCGCTGGGCCGGGCACCGCGCGGCGGCCGTGCTCGATGGCGGCATCGCGGCCTGGAAAGCCGCGGGCCACGCGGTGTCGACCGAGGCGCCGCCGGCACGGCCGCCCGGCGATTTCGCGCTGCGCGAATCGCTGGTCACGACGCTGTCCTACGAAGAGGTGCGCGCCAACATCGAGAGCCGCAACAAGCTCGTGCTCGACGCCCGCGCGCCCGACCGCTTC
This sequence comes from Variovorax sp. VRV01, assembly GCF_014852545.1. Classification (NCBI taxonomy): domain Bacteria; kingdom Pseudomonadati; phylum Pseudomonadota; class Betaproteobacteria; order Burkholderiales; family Comamonadaceae; genus Variovorax; species Variovorax sp. VRV01. The sequence goes on along the minus strand of NZ_JACVBS010000017.1, from coordinate 104,173 downwards.
CGCGGCGAGAACGAGACGATGGACCCGGTCGGCGGCCACATTCCGGGCGCGAGGAACCGCCTGTTCAAGGACAACCTGGACGCCGACGGCCGCTTCAAGCCCGCCCGCCAGCTGCGCGCCGAATTCGATGCCATCACCGGCGGCCGGCCCGCCGCGGAGCTGGTCAACCAGTGCGGCTCGGGCGTCACGGCCTGCCACAACCTGCTGGCCATGGAAGTGGCGGGCCTGAAGGGCGCGGCGCTGTACCCCGGATCGTGGAGCGAGTGGAGCGCGCAGCCCGGCGCGCCGATCGCCACAGGACCGGCCGCCTGACAAGAAGCTCCGCGGACCCGCGCATGCCCACCTTCCATCCGCACAGCGCCCACTGGGGCGTGTTCTCCGCCGCCTGGGACGGCCGCACGCTCACGGTGAAGCCGCATCCGGGCGATCCGGACCCGAACCCGCTGATCGACAATTTTCCCGATGCACTGCGCCACCGCGCGCGCGTGACCACGCCGATGGTGCGCAAGGGCTGGCTGGCGCGCGGCCCCGGGCCCGATCCGATGCGCGGCCGGGACGCGTACGTGGCCCTGCCGTGGGAGGAAGTGCTCGACCGGCTGGCCGCGGAACTGCGGCGCGTGAAGGAACGGCACGGCGCCGGCGCGGTCTTCGGCGGCTCCTACGGCTGGTCGAGCGCGGGGCGCTTCCACCATGCGCAGAGCCAGGTGCACCGCTTCCTCAACACCACGCTCGGCGGCTACGTGCGCTCGGTCAACAGCTACAGCGCCGGCGCCTCGGGCCCGATGCTGCCGCACATCCTCGGTTCGATGGAAGAGGTGGCGCGCCGCAACGTGACGTGGGAGCAGATCGTCGAACACACCGACGTGGTGCTGGCCTTCGGCGGCATGGCGCTCAAGAATTCGCGCATCGCCTCGGGCGGCATCAGCCGCCATGTCGAGCGCGGTGCCATGCGCGAGGCGGCGGCGCGCGGCTGCCGCTTCGTCTGCATCAGCCCGCTCCGGAGCGACCTGCCCGACGAGGCGCAGTTCGAGTGGCTCGCCGCCAGGCCCAACACCGACACGGCGCTGATGCTGGCGCTGGTGCACCAGATCGTCAGCGACGGTGCGCACGACCGCGAGTTCATCGCCAGCCACTGCGACGGCTGGGCCGCGTTCGAGGACTACCTGATGGGCCGCAGCGACGGCGTGGCCAAGAGCTGTGACTGGGCCGCACCGATCTGCGACCTGCCGGCACAGCAGCTCGTCGAGCTGGCCCGCTCGCTCGTGGGCAAGCGCACGCTGGTGGTGGTGTCGCACTCGCTGCAGCGCGCCGAGCATGGCGAGCAGCCGGTCTGGATGGGCGCGGTGCTGGCCGCGGCGCTCGGCCAGCTGGGCCTGCCCGGCGGCGGCTACAACTACGCGCTGGGCACGCTCGCGCACTACGGCAAGCGCAACAACGCCGTGCCGGCGGCCGCGCTGCCCCAGGGCAGCAACGGCGTGAAGGAGTTCATTCCGGTCGCGCGCATCAGCGACATGCTGCTCAATCCGGGCCAGCCCTTCGACTACAACGGCCAGCGCCGGACCTATCCGCACATCCGCCTCGCGTACTGGGCAGGCGGCAATCCGTTCCACCACCACCAGGACCTCGCGCGCCTGGCCGAGGCCTTCCGCACCCTCGACACCTTCGTCGTGCACGAGATCGCCTGGACCGCGACCGCGCGCCATGCCGACATCGTGCTGCCCAGCACCATGACACTGGAGCGCGAGGACATCGGCGCCACGGCCACCGACCCGATGGTGGTGGCCATGCACCGCATCGCCGAGCCCTGCGGCCTGGCGCGCGACGACTACGACATCTTCTGCGACCTGGCCGAACGGCTCGGCGCGGTCGAGGCCTTCAGCGAGGGCCGCACGACACGCGAATGGCTGGCGCACCTGTACGAGCGCACCCGCAGCGGGCTCGAGGCACTGGGCCTGGACGCACCGGACTTCGAGACCTTCTGGCAGCGCGGCGAACTCATACTGCCGCAGCGGGACGACGACGGCGGCATGCTGCGCGCCTTCCGCAACGATCCCGCCGCCGCGCCGCTGCCCACGCCCAGCGGCAAGGTGCAGATCAGTTCGCCGGCGATCGCCGCCTTCGGCTATGCCGACTGCCCGGGCCATCCGGCCTGGCTTGCACCGAGGTGCGCGCCGACCGCCGAGCATCCGCTGTGGCTGGTTGCCAACCAGCCGCACACCAAGCTGCACAGCCAGCTCGACTTCGGCGCCCACAGCCAGGCCAGCAAGCGCCGCGGCCGCGAGGTCTGCACGCTGCATCCCACCGCCGCCGCGGCGCGCGGCATCCAGGAAGGCGACATCGTGCGGCTCTTCAACGAGATCGGCGCCTGCCTGGCCAGCGCGCACCTGTGCACCGACATGCGCGAGGACGTGGTGCAGCTGCCCACCGGCGCCTGGTACGACCCGGCCACGGACGACCAGGGCCGCCCGATGTGCGCGCACGGCAACCCCAACGTGCTGACGCGCGACATCGGCACCTCGTCGCTCGCGCAAGGCTGCGCGGGCCAGCTCAGCACGGTGCAGATCGAACGCTACGACGGCGCGCTGCCGCCGATCCGCGCGTTCGAGCCGCCGGTGGGCGCTGCCACCTGAGGACAGGTTTTAAGCGTCGCCTGGGTGTGCGTGCACTGCTGGACGCAGGGTCCTCCTCATCGGGCGCGATGGGCCGATCACAGCTCTCATGACCGCGCCTGGCAGAGGCTTGCACCGCAACAGTTGCCGGTGCTGCAGCCCGCCAAGATCAGCCTATTCGACACCCAGTGAGCTCTTGCGGGCAGCTGCGATCCGGGCAGCCGGTGTTCGCATCAGCGCAACCAGTGACTTTAGGCACTGTGGGAAATCCTGCCTTCCCTCTAGATTTGCGCGGGGCCGGATCTCGGCCCTTTCGCAAACAACGGGAAGATCGCATGAAGAAATCCACGGACAAGGCCTACCAGCAGCGCGCGTTTTCAAGACCGGCCATGGCCGCAGCGGCGGCAACGCTCCTGGCGCTTGCCGGCTGCCAGAACATGCCCGCGCTCGACATGCAGATGGGCAGCCAGTCCGCCAAGACCGTCGCGACGGGCAGCGCCGCGGGCTCGGCCACCTCCGGTGAGAGCAGCGCCCTCGAGCGCTGCGATTCGCCGCTGGGCACCGTCTCGCTGATCGAGAACGTCGATGCCGGCTGGTACACCATTCTCACGGGCGAATACCGCCTGCCGCCCACGGCCAACCTGCTGCGCCTGCTGGTGCAGCAGTCGAACTGCTTCGTGGTGGTCGAGCGCGGCGCGGCCGGCATGAACGCGATGACGCGCGAGCGCGCGCTCATGCAGTCGGGCGAGATGCGCGGCGGCAGCAACTTCGGCCGCGGCCAGATGGTGGCTTCCGACTACGGCCTTTCGCCGGAAATCGTATTCAGCAACAACGACGCGGGCGGGCTCGGCGGTGCCATCGGCGGGCTCGTCGGCGGCGGCCGCGGCCGCGCCATCGCGAGCCTGGGCGCCAGCCTCCAGACCAAGGAAGCCGCGGCCCTGCTGACGCTCATCGACAACCGCTCGGGCGTGCAGGTCGCGGCTTCGGAAGGCAGCGCCTCCAAGACCGACTTCGCGGGCTTCGGCGAGCTGAGCGGCCTGCGCGGCGCCGGCAACGTCGGCGGCTACACGCGCACGCCGCAGGGCAAGCTGATCGCGGCGGCCTTCATGGACGCCTTCAACCAGATGGTGCGCTCGCTGCGCAGCTACAAGGCGCAGACGGTGCGCGGCCAGGGCCTGGGCGGCGGCGGCCGGCTCGGCGTGGATGGCGGCGCGGCGCCTTCGCAGACCTCGGCGCAGCCGGCGTCATCGGGTCGCAGGAGAAAGTAGCCCGGCTCGCGGCGACGTCAGCGCGCCTTGCCGGCCTGCTCGGCGCCGCTGTCGGCCAGCAGCTCCGCGCTGCTCAGGCGCTGCGACGCGCGAATGATTTCCGGCGCGCCGGCCGTGCGGACCACGCGGCTGCTGCTCGTCAGCACCCGCTTCTTGGCCTGCTGCGCGCCTTCGGTCAGGCTGTAGTCGATGCGGTAGTCCCATGCCGCGATCGGCACCTTGCGGTTGCCGAGGCGCTCGATGCGCACTTCCGCCGCACTGCGTTCGCCGGGCCTGAGTTCGGTGGCCTGCGAGAAGCCCCGCCCGACACCGATGACCGCCCCGGCGTCGTCGTACAGCGTGACCAGCACTTCGACGATGGCCAGCGCCAGGGCGTCCTGGCGCGCGTTGGCAAGGCGGCCGAACAGCCACACCTCGTCCGCCTGCTGCACCAGGCGCACGCGCGTGAACTGCAGCGGCGGCCCCTCGGTCGTCCAGAACGGCGTCGACAGCGCGCCGGCCTGCAACTCGTAGCGCGTGACGGGCTGGTCGCCCGGCAGCTGGATCAGCACCGGCGCCGTCTCGCCGGGCATCAGCGTGCCGATCGGCACCGATTCGCTGTGCTCGCCGATGCGGCTGTCGCGGTCGTAGAAGATCGCCTTGACCTTCGGCCGCTCGATCGCGGTGCCGCTCTCGTTGCGCGCCGTCACCAGCAGCCAGGGCTGCGCCGAACTGCCGCTGCCCGCCAGCACCTGGCGTGCCTCGAGCCTGAGGCCCTCGATCGGGATCGTGCGCGGCGCCATCGAGGCGCGCTCCGGCTGGTTGCGGTCCACGACATAGGCCATGACGCCGAAGACACCGGTGACCAGCACCACGACCGCCGCGATGGCAAGGCCCATCGACCGAGCCGCGCTGCGGCCGCGTGCCGACTGTTCGACCGCCAGCCTTCGTCCGGCTTCGTCCTTGACCTGCTCGAGCACACGCTCCAGCCGGTCGGAGACGTTGTCCTCGACGATCGACACCGAGCCGCAATGCGCGCAGGCGTACTGGTTGAGCCCCGAGCGCTGGAGCACGCCGCTGCCGCATTCACCGCACTTGAGCGTTTGCAGGTTGATGGTCAAAGAGATGTCCTCGGTGGCGATGGCAACGCGGTCCCGCGCGCATCTTGGCGAGGAAGCTGCGCGCACCAGGTATGCCGCCGCGACATATCTCAAAGTGCCCGGGCCGGATAGCGAGCCGTCGCCCGAGTTGCGATAGTCCATCACGCCGGCACGAGGCCCCAGACATCTGCCGGCGCGCGGCACCGCTTCTGAGATGCCGTGCATGCTTGCCCCCATCGGAGTCGAACCCCATGAACATCCTGCGCACAACCACCTGGCGTTCGGCGCTCGCGCTGGCCGCACTCTCGTTGCTCTGCGCGGGAGCGAACGCGCAACAGCAGCAGCCATCGTCGTCGACCAGGCCGATCCGCCTCGTCGTGCCCTTCGGCCCCGGCGGCGTGGCCGACCTCACGGCACGCACCGTCGCGCAGAAGATGTCGGAGGCCATGGGCCAGAGCATCATCGTGGACAACAGGCCCGGCGCCGGCGGCGTGGTCGCTTCCGATGCGGTGGCCAAGTCGGCGCCCGACGGACTCACGGTGCTGCTGATGTCCAACGGCAATGCCGTGAGCGCGGGGCTGTTCAAGCGCCTGCCGTTCGACACCGTGAAGGACTTCGCGCCGGTGTCGACGCTCGGCTATTTCGACATGGCCGTGGTGACGGCCGCCGACGCCAGGTTCAAGTCGATGCAGGAGCTGCTGGCCTACGCAAAGGCGCATCCCGGCACCGTCAACATCGGCACGATCAACGTGGGCAGTACGCAGCATCTGGCGGCCGAGCTCCTCAAGCGCAGCACCGGCATCGACGCGCAGGTGGTTCCGTTCAACGGCTCGCCCGCGCTGATCACGGCGCTGCGGGGAGGACAGGTCGACGCCGGCGTCGAGATCCTCGCGCCGATCCTCGGGCAGGTCAGCGGCAAGTCGCTGCGCGCCATCGCGGTCATGGGCGCGAAGCGCTCGTTCGCGCTGCCGGAGACGCCCACGGTCGCGGAGAGCGGCGCGCCCGGTTTCAGGGTCTCGTCATGGAACGCCCTTGCCGTGCCCGCGAAGACGCCGCCCGCCGTCATCGCGAGGCTCAACAAGGAAGCCAATGCGGCGCTGGCCGCGCCCGAGATCAAGGAGCGGCTGCGGCAGCTCGGCGTGGAGGCGCAGGGAAGCACGCCGCAGCAACAGGCGGAGCTGCTGAGAGACGAGATTCAGCGCTGGTCGGAAGTCATTCGCCTGGCCGGCATTCCGAAGCAGTGAGCATCGCGGCCGGCGAAGCATTCATCGTCTGATCGACCACCTCGCGCACCAGCTTGAAAACGGCCTGCTGGGTCAGCGTGGCCGGCCGCTGCGAACTGGCGGCCAGCGCCAGCCGGCTGCGCAGCGGGGGATCCACGATCCGCCGGATGCCGAAAGCCTCCGGACGCGGCGCCGTGAGCACCGCGTTCGAGGACAGCACCGCCAAGCCCACGCCGTCGATGACGAGGTCGAGGATCGCGGCCACGCCGTCGATCTCCATCGCGATCGTCGGGCGGCTTCCGATGTTGGCCATTTCCCCCTCGACCAGCATGCGGATGGCGTTGGGCTGGGTCGGGATCACGAGCGGCTGCGACGCCACCTCGCGCAGCGACACCTGTGCACCGGGCTGCCCCGCCGGTCCGACCAGGTACAGGTCTTCCTCGAGGATGGCCACGCTGTCGATGTCGGCCGAGGGCGCGGGGTTGTAGAGCAGCGCGAGGTCGATGCGGCCCGCGATCACCGATTCCTGCAGGGCACTCGACAGCGCCTCGGTGATGGCCAGGCGCGCATCGGGCAGCTGCTGGCGGAAGGCGCGGGTCAGCGGCACGGCAATGCGCTTGGCGATGCTGGGCGGCAAACCCACCGCGACGCGGCCGGCCAGCGCGCCGCGCATGCGGCCGAGGTCTTCCTTGGCGCGCTCGATCTGGTGCAGGATGCCCCTGGCATGCGCCAGCAGCAGCTGGCCCGCCTCGGTGAGCGTGACGCCGCGGCCGTTGCGCGTCAGCAGGTTCTGCCGCAGCTCCACTTCGAGCTGGCGCACTTGCCGGCTGAGCGCGGGCTGGGCCACGTCGATCACGATCGACGCGCGCGTGAAGCTCCCCAGCTCGGCCACGCGAACGAAGTACTCCAGCTGCTTGAGGTCCATGGGCTGGAGTCTAGGGCCGCCGCCTTTCAGGCCCAGTACAGCCGCGTCGGGTTGTCCACCAGCAGCAGCCGCTGCAGCTGCGCGGTGCGCGCGATGCGCGGAATCATGTCGACCAGCGTGCCGTCGTCGGGCATGTGGGCCTTGAGGTTGGGATGCGGCCAGTCGGTGCCCCACAGCACGCGGTCCGGGAAGTTCTCGACCAGGCGCTGCGCGAACGGCACGATGTCATCGTAGGCCGGCGGGCCGGAGACCGACATGCGCTCGGGGCAGCTCACCTTCGACCACACGTTCGGATGCTCGCGCATCAGCCGCACGAAGCGCTCGAACTGCGGCCCGTCGGCCGGCTGGCTCACATCGGGCCGGCCCATGTGGTCGACCACCACGGTGGTCGGCAGGCGGGTGAAGAAATCCCAGAGCTCGGGCAGGTCCTGCGCCTCGAAGTACACGACCACATGCCAGCCGAGCGGCGCGATGCGCTCGGCGATGCGCATCAGCACCTCGCGCGGCGCGAAGTCCGCCAGGCGCCTGAGGAAGTTGAAGCGCACGCCGCGAATGCCGGCCTCGTGCAACCGGTGCAGTTCGGCATCGCTCACGTCCGGCGCGACAGAGGCCACGCCGCGCGCGCGTCCGTTCGAATGCGCAAGGGCATCGAGCAGCGCGCGGTTGTCATTGCCGTGGCAGGTGGCCTGCACGATCACGTTGCGTTCGAAGCCCAGCAGGTCGCGCAGGGCGAAGAGCTGATCCTTCGGAGCGTCACAGGGCGTGTACTTGCGCTCGGGCGCGTAGGGAAACAGGGCCGCCGGGCCGAAGACGTGGCAGTGCGCGTCCACCGCGCCGGGCGGCGGCGTGAAGCGCGGCTTCGACGGGTTCGGGTGGAAGCACAGCCAGTTCTCGTCCATGGTTTGCATGGCGCTCATCTTGCGCGGGTTCCCACCGGCGAGCGAGCGCCCAAGCGCGCTAGCAGCTAGCGCATTTCGGTATGGCTCTGCGCCTGCGCGGCGGCCAGGTACATGGCCGTGGTCCCCACCGAGGCATGCCCAAGGTTGTTCTGCACGACCTGGATCGGCACCGGCACTTGCCCTTCCCTGCCCCGCAGCGCGTGGGATCCATGCGAGTGTCGAAGCCAGTGAGTGCTCGCTTTCTTGAGCTGCTGCGCTTCGGCGCCGCGCAGGCCGGCCGCGGCCTGGGCGACAAAGGCCTTGATCGCCTGGTACAGGCCCGAGGCCGACCACGCGGCCGGGCGGTGCAATTCGGCATCGAAGCGCGCGAGCACATGGATGCCACGGTTGCTCACGGCGCCGACCTGCCGCTCGAAGCCGTGGCGCGCGAGTTCGTCCTCCAGTTCGGCCACCAGCGCCGGCGGCACCGGCACCCGGCGGCAGCGACCGCCCTTGCCGGCCACCGCCAGCTGCCAGCCGGTGGCCAGCGCGCCGTCGGCGCTGCGGTATTCGACCTGTTCCAGATCCTCGCACTTGGCGCTGGTGATCTCGGCCAGCCGCAGGCCGGTGGCATAGAGCCAGCGCATGCCGCGCCGCAGCCGGCGCCTGGCTTCGGTGTCGGCGTGCGCCTGAAGCAGCGCATCGACATGGTCCCACTGCGCGAAGCTCAGCGCCCGGCTGGAGTCCAGCGGCTGCTGCAGGCTCGCGGGCGGCGCCAGGGTGGCAAAGGGGTTGCCCACGAGGTAGTTCTGGTTCACCAGGAAGGCATGCAGGCTGCGCAGGATCGCGATGGCCTGGCGCAGCGCCGAGGGCGCGAGCGGCCCTTCCATCGGCCGCCACAGCGGCGACCAGCGCTGGTGATGGCGCGCGCCGCACCAGTGGGCGGGCGGATCGAGCAGGAAGTCGCGGTAGTCGATCGCATCCTCGACGGTGAGCGACGACAGCGCCTTCCCGCGCTCCAGCACGGCCCAGAGCAGCAGGCGCTCGGCCTCCTTGCGGTAGGCGCGCTGGGTGGCCGACAGGTCGGCCGTGGCCTCGCCCGCGCGCTTGGCGCTGAGCCAGGCCCCCACGGCCTCGTGGTCGTTGGCGGCCATCAGAAGGCACTGCCCGTGCGGCGCGCGGTTGGTGCCTGCGCTGCCGTCGAGCCCGGCAGGGAGCACGAACTTTTCATAAGGCACGAGCGCGGTGCCGCCCGGCACCACGGCGGCCAGCGCCAGCGGGCCGAGCTGCGCCCGGGGCGTCATCGCGTGGGCGCCGATGCGCAGTCCCAGCACCTGTTCGTTGGCGCGCAGCCAGTCGAGGATGCGCGCCGCCTTCAGTTCGCCCACGCCCGGCACATGGACCCACCAGCGCGAGCCGATGCCGTTGATGTGCTCGACCAGCGCATGGAGCGTGCGCAGGCCGGCGCGTTCCAAACGGCTCGCCACGGAGGGGTTGAGCCAGGCCGACACGCTGTCCAGCGGCCGCGGGTCCTGGGCGACCAGGTTCTCGAGCCAGCGCAGCGCTTCGAGCTGGCGCTCGACCACGCGCGCCCGCCGCGAGGGCCGGGCGCCCTGCCCTGACTTGCCTGCGGCCGGATAGGCGGCCTCGTAGGCCTCGATCTGCTCGGATTCGGAGAAATCCTCCAGGCCGTTCGCCATGGCGAACTCGGCCAGGCTCGGCAGCGCCGGGGCCGCGGAAAAGCGGTCGGCATCGAGCAGGATCAGGCGGGCCGTGCCTGGCTTGTGCTCGCGCCGCGCCGCCGCCGCGAATTCGTCGCGGATCCAGGCGATGGTGCGGCGCACGGTCCGCAGGTCGGTGTGCTCGCCTTCCAGCCGCAGGTAGCGGTCCCAGCTGGCCCGTTCGTCGAGCCCCTGGGCCAGCGCCCGCATGAACGCGAAGTGTCCGCGGTGCAGCTTGCGCGGAATCAGGGCCTTCATGAGGCCGATGTCGGGTTCCGCTCGCTGGCCGGCTGCCAGAACTTCCACCACGGGCGCGGCGCCGGCCCGGGATCCTCCGGCAACTGCTGCAGCTGGCTCACGCGCGTGCGCCGCCGCTGCTCGACCTCGAGCGCATGCGCGATGCCGAAGGCCTCGCGGTCGCCGCGGCCCGCAAGGGCCCGCCAGTTCGACGCCAGACGCGCGAGCTCGTCGTCATCGATGTGGGACAGTTGGGAGGGTGTGGGAACGGCAGGCATGTCTGTCGCACTCATGCGGCGGTCCATCTCGCCGGTATGGCGGGATGGACCATGGCCCTGGCGGATGCCGGCCGGCCGGCTGGTACGGTGGTCGTTGTCATGAATTGGGTGATGATAACTGAAGTAATCATCAATACACATTTTGTGTTGCAACCAAGCATCTTCGCGAGCACCTTCGCCTAAGTTCTTGATTTGATTGGATTTTATCCGGGTTGCTTTGCGTCTGCCTGTCGCCACCGGAACCCGTGGAAACCTCGCAACAGTCGCCGATCGAGATCCGCCGCCCGAGCGGAGCTGTCCCGTCAGACCTGTGGCTTGGCGTCCGTACCGGCTCCCGGGGTGCGGGGGGTGTTTGCTTTAGTACTACCTTGGCCATGGGGCCGCGAATCACGTTCGAGGTCTTCGTGCATCCCGTGCTGCGCCTGACCCTAGGGCCTTGCTCGCCGCCTGTGCCAATGTCCCGCCGCGGTGGACCCGTACGAGGACGAGAGCGGCCACGGCCGCAAGGGGCGGCACGGCGGCGAAGGGGGACAGGGAAAAGCGCAAGGGCAAGGACCACGCCTCGCGCGCCCCCCGTGGATGAAGCGCCGGGTCCCTGCAGGCCCGCCGCGCGGCGGGGATGTCCAGCCCTCTGCGATCGTGACCCAGCCTCCGGCGATGGAGGTTCGTCGCCAGGTGCCGACAGCCCGAGCGGGCCGGGCCGGCTTTTGATTCCCTGCCCTGCCCCCGGTGACGCGCCATGACGCCGGCCCGGGTGCCGTTGCGGCCGCCGGATGCCTGGGAGGGTCGGCGCAGGCAAATCCCAACGGTTCTCACAATGCCCCTGCCGCCCTCCCCCGGCAGACGGATTTACAGGGTCCGGGCCTTGCGCAAGGCTTCGGCGATGCCGGCTTCGAGCGCGTCCTGGCTGGCCTCGGTTGCAGCGTCGGGAACGATCGTGATCGTGATCTCTCCGCTCTTGGCGCGCACCAGCGTGCCGATCTTCTGCCCCGCGGACAGGACGTCGAGCTTTTCCGAACGTTCGAAACCGGGCTTGGCATCGAGCAGCCTCGCAACGACCATGGCCGGCGCGAGGCTGTGGCCCCGCAGCCTTTCCACGCGCTTCAGGACGCCGCGGCGGTCCTTTTCCATGGCGGCATTGATCTGCTCGGCATGGCGGAAGCTGATCTCCAGCGGACTGCGGAAGCACTCCACCACGGCCGTCGGCAGCTGCGCCACCATGAGCGCCTTGCGCACCCAGGTATGGCTCACGCCGAGCGCTTCGGCCAATTGGCGCTGCGTCGGGAACAGCTGCTCCTCCAGCGCGCGCTGGTACATCAGGCCCTGCTCGTAGTTGGACAGGTCCGCGCGTTCGCGATTCTCCCGGTCCATGGCGGCAAAGAGCGCGGCGTCGCCCAGCTCGTCGACCCAGATGGACGCCAGCACCGGAATGCCGAGTTCCAGCGCGGCCCGATGCCGGCGGTGGCCGAAGACGATCTCGAACTGGCCGGGCTCGTCCTTGAGCGGCCGCACCAGGATCGGCTGGACGTTGCCGCCGGCATGCTCGATGTCCGCCTTCAGGCCCGCGAAGGCGCTGCTCGTGAACGAGGCATCGTGGCGGTTCGCCCAGCGGCTCGGATGGATGGTCTTGGGGTCCATCTTGCGCGTCGGCAGCGAGCCTTCGTACTGGCTGAGCTTTTCGCGCAGCGCCGCCATCTCGCCTTCGACCTGCTGGATCTGGCCGCGGAAAGCCATCATCTGGCCAGGGCCGGTGCGCGGCGCGAGCGAGCCGCCGACCGCCGGTGGAAACCTGGTTTCCACGGCGTTCGATGCGGACGGAGGCACCGCGGGAGCGGATGCCGGCGCCGGCGTGTCGACCGGATCCCTTGCCGCCTCGGGAAGCATCAGGCCGGCGGTCAACGCCTCCAGCCGCTTGCGGGTGCTAGCCATGATGGACACTCCTTGGCGCGGCCTGCGCCGCGCTCGATGCCGAGAAACGGGGCCGTCCGCCGATGCGGCCTCTGGCCTTCGGCGCGCACCGCGGCATTGCCGCGCCGCATCGGGCCTGCGGAATCCGCAGCGGTGGAAACCAGGTTTCCACGGCTTGCGTCATGCCGCATAGATCGGGCACAGACCGAGCGAGCCGCCCGGTGGAAACCTGGTTTCCACCCCAAGAGGCTCCGGAAAGCATGGCCGGCATTCTCATTGCTGCGCCCTCCCCTGTGCGGTCCATGCGCCGATCACCGACTGCTCGACGAGCTCGACGAACGAATCGTAGGCGTCCACCGCGCGCTTGTAGGTCTTGGCGGCGCCTTCGTATTTCTGCACATCGTAGACCGTGGCGAACTCGGCCGCCTTGTTGCTGGTCACGCTGGTCTTCGGGATCTCGACCGGGAGCGTGTACTCGCCATAGGTGGCCTGGATCCACTGGCGCACCGCGGGCATGGCCGGGTCGGCCGCGTCCACGCGGCTCAGCAGAACGTGCAGGAAGTCGAAGGCCTTGCCCTCGCGGTCCTTGCTCTGGCCGTCCAGGTTGCCGCCCAGGTCGGCGAGCAGCGACCAGAACTGCGCCGACGAGGCAAAGTCCAGGCCCGAGGGCGGCACCGGAACGACGATGCCGTTGGCCGCCCACAGCGCATTGATCGTGACGTACGAAAGGGAAGGGGGCGTGTCGATCACGATCACGTCGTACAGGTCGCGCACCGACTCCAGGCCTTCGTTCAGCACATCCCAGAACTTGGCGCCGGGCTGCTGCATCTGGCGCGCGGGGAGGGCGAATTCGGCCGAGAACAGGAAGGGCGCGGCGGCGACCAGATCGATGCCGTCCCAATAGGTGGAGCGGATGGCATAGCGGATGTCGTTCTCGGACCCGTCGCACAGCGGCCCGATCGTCATGTCCTCGGTGACCTCGGCTTCGGGCAGCAGGCCGTGCAACGTGGTGAGCGAGCCCTGGGGATCGGTGTCGATCGCGAGCACGCGGTGGCCCCGCAGGCTGAGTCCCTGCGCCAGCACCATGGCGGTGGTGGTCTTGGCCACGCCGCCCTTGAAATTGCCCACGGCGATCGTGATGGCCTTGCGCCCGGCCGGGCGCATCTTTTCCGCGCGGTAGGTCCGGGTCCAGCGGCGCAGCTCGTCCAGCTCGAAGGTGCGCTTGCCGCCCGAGGGTGTCAGCCGGCCGGCCGGCAGATCCTCCTTGGTGATGCGGTAGGCCACATGCGCCTTGTCGACGCCGCACAGCGCGGCCAGCTGGGCAGTGGAGTAGGTGGGCGGAATCTTGCGGGCTTCCGGTGCCAGCAGCATGCCCCGGATCTGCTCCACCATCGACCCGGCCCGGGTCGCCAGCGCCGCGATCTTCTGCATGTTGATGGTTTGGCGGGGAGGCACCTGGACGTCGCTGGAAACCAGGTTTCCAACGATCGAGGGGACGGGAACGGACATTTTGTTTGACCTTATTCGACAGAATACGGCAATTCTATGAGAATCTGTCGAATGAACAAGTTTCGCGGAGAAGTCGACTGCAGCACCGCGAAGTATTGTGAGGAAGATTGGGGACCCGGACCCCAGCCCCTCGCAAGCCAGCCGCCGCAGGACCCCAAAACCGGGGGCAGGGCGCCTCGCACGGGTCTTTTACGCCGTCGGCTGCCGCCTGGGGCCCCAAACAGGGGCGCTGCCCGTGGCCGGAACCCATATCCACTCACATTGGAACCCATCCGGCCTCACAACAGTGGCGCTTGTCTCCCAACAAGGCTCACGCCAAATCCCATCCGTTCTCACATTCAATCCCAACCGATCTCACATGAGAGGGCCTAAGTGATTGTCACGATGGAGGAAAGCGGAATCCCAATTCTTCAATTTCCCAAGTGTTTATCTGCAAACATACCAAGGCACCATCGCCGGTGTAATGTGAATTGACGAAATCACAATGCAAAGGCATGATGTGAAACCATCTGATTGCCGCAGCGGACCATGGTCGAAGAAGACAATTCACAATCCCGGTCTCCGCCGCGGCAACCGCCCACGGCGGAGGAACAGAGCGTTGCCAAGGCCAACGAAGCCATCGCCATCCGCCCCAAGCGCGGCCGGCTCACGCTGCTGTCGCGGCGCATCTACAACGCGCTGCTCTACCACTCGCAGCGCCAGGGCGTGGACGAGCCGGTCTACCGGCTGACCTTGAGCGAGCTGATCGGCGACGCCCGCTTCAACTCCAACAACACCGAGCTGCTCAAATCGCACCTGCGCGACATGCAGGCCACGACCATCGAATGGTCGACCAGCAGCAGCTCCCTGAAGCGCTGGGTGTCTTCCCAGCTGCTGGGCACGGTCACGATCGAGGAGCAGGGCAGGGGGCGGCCCTGCATGGTGACCTGGCGCTATCCGGACGAGATCAAGGAGCGTCTGGTCAAGCCGCACCAGTACACGCGCGTGCTGCTGGAAATGAGCAGCCAGATGCGCAGCTATTCCGCCGCGGTGCTGTACGAAATCGGCGCGCGCTACCTGACCTCGCCGGGGCGGCTGTCGATGCGCGAGGACGTGGTCTGGTGGGCCGCGGTGCTGACGGGTCGCAGCGACATCAAGGAGGTCGACTACCGCTTCCTCAAGCGCGACGTCATCAGCAAGGCGCTGGCCGAGATCGACGCGCTGTGCGAGGACTTCGGGCTCGAGCTGATCGAGCACAAGCGCGGCCGCAAGATCGAGGAGATCCAGTTCCGGGTCGTTCCCAAGGTCCAGCAGCGCCTGGGCGACATCAGCGCGTCCAACCGCAACGTCTTCGACCTGGCGCTGGTCGGGCGCCTGATCGCGCTGGGTTTGAAACAGGACGAGGCGCAGGATCTCTACGCCACCACCGACGAAGGGCAGATCCGCGCCACGCTCGACCATGTGGACCAGCGGCTGCGCAATGCCTCGATGCCGGAGCTCAAGTCGCCGGCCGCGTATTTCAAGGATGCGCTGAAGAAGGGCTACGCGGGCGTGACTGCGATGGAGCCGGCGCCCAGCAGCGGCCCGGCGCTGGCACCACCCGTGGCGGTGCTGTCGGAGGCCGACCGGCTGCGGCGCATCCGCGAGCTCTGGGAGAACGACCGCATGGGGCAGGCGCGCGCCGTATTCGCCGAGATGCCGCAGCCCATGCAGGCCGAGGTGCGCATGCGCTTCGAGGCCGAACGGCTCGATCAGGTGGCGGCCCCCATCGCGCGCGCCTGGCGGCGCGACGGCCCCGCCAGCCGCGTGGCCGCGACCACCTTCTTCCGCTGGCTGGCCGAGGACACCTGGCCCGAAGAGCCCTCCGATCGCGTGCTGCTGGATTTCGCGCTTCAGCGCGGCGTGGCCGGGCTCTGACGATGTTGATTATGTGAGCCCACACTCATCATCTGAGGCTCATCACCGCGAGTGTCTCAGCCGGCCTCGCATTCGTCGATGAAGGTCTCCAGCAGCTTCTTGAGCTGGCTGGTCTTGCGCGGGCCCAGCGCTTCCTCGATCACGTGGTGGTGCGCGTCCACGCTCTTCTTGAGCCGTGACACGGTTTCCAGCCCGAGGTCGGTGATGTAGACCAGCACGCGCCGGCTGTCGGCCGCGTCGGCGGCGCGCTGCACCAGGCCGCGGCTCACGAGCTTGTCGATGTTCTTGGTGAGCGCCGGGTGGTTGAGCAGCACCAGTTCGGCCAGCTCGCCCATGGCGCGGCCCTGCTCGTCGCCCAGCACCTGGAGGATGCGCCAATGCTCCTCGGTGACCTCTTCCGCCGCGATCGACTGGGCCAGTCCGATGCGCATGCGCCGGTTGGCGGAGGCCAGCAGATACGCCAGGTATTGCGAAATGTCTTGCTCGGGCATGGGGCGAGGCAACGGTCTTTGTCGCGTGGTTGGAAGCCGCCAGTTTAGCAACGATCCTTTTCCCAGGAAAGTATTGGCGCGATTTTTGCGATAGCGTCTGCCCCTGTTGCCGTCTTGGTGCGTTGCCCGGGAGCTCCCGATGTTTTCTTCCCCTGGATCGGTCATGCCTCGCCCGCTCGCCTTCGCGCCATCCGCACGGGCCGAGCGGCCCGCGCTCGCGCGCCAGGAACTCCAGATCGCGCTGTGCGTGCCGCTGGGCGGCACGGCCGGCATCTGGGGGCCGTCCGCACTATCGTCGGCCAAGCTGGCCGTCGCGGAGCTCAACCGCGAGGCGGGCATTGGCGGGCGCGGCTGCCGGCTCTTGACCGTCAACGCCGCGGACGATGCGCCCGACATCGAGGCCACGCTGATCGAGTTGGTGCAGGCGGGCGACATCGACGCCATCATCGGCATGCACACCAGCGCCGTGCGCCAGCGCATCCTGAGGGCCGTCGGCGGGCAGATCCCGTTCGTCTACACCCCGCTCTACGAAGGCGGGGAGTCGACGCCGGGCGTCTTCGCCATCGGCGAGACGACGGCGCGCCAGCTCGGGCCCGCGATCCGCTGGCTCGGCGCGCGCAAGCGTCCGCGGCGCTGGTTCGCCATCGGCAACGACTACGTGTGGCCGCACGTGTCGCACCGCATGGCGCGCGGCTACATCGCCGAGGCCGGCGGCGAGCTGGTCGGCGAAATGTACGTGCCCTTCGGCACCACCGACTTTTCCGAGGCGCTCGACGCGCTGCGTCGGGGCAGGGCGGACGCGGTCGTGCTGTCGCTGGTCGGGCAGGACGCGATCGAGTTCAACCGCGCCTTCGGCGCCGCCGGCCTGTCGCGCGCAATGTTCAGGCTGTCCTGCGCCATCGGCGAAAACGAGCTGCTGGGCATCGGCGCCGACAACGCGGAGGACCTCTACGTCGCTTGCGGCTACTTCGCCACGCTCGACACCGAAGCCAACCTGGCCTTCAAGGAGCGCTACCGCTCGCACTTCGGCGAGCGCGCGCCCACGCTCAACACCTTCGGCCAGTCGACCTACGAGGGCATGCACTTCCTCGCAGCGCTGCTCGAGCGCCGGCGGCGCCCGCCGGCCGGCCACCAGGGGCTCGACGCTTCGCCGCTGCGCTACCGCAGC
Source organism: Variovorax sp. VRV01 (assembly GCF_014852545.1). Taxonomy (NCBI): domain Bacteria; kingdom Pseudomonadati; phylum Pseudomonadota; class Betaproteobacteria; order Burkholderiales; family Comamonadaceae; genus Variovorax; species Variovorax sp. VRV01. The sequence continues at coordinate 86,983 of NZ_JACVBS010000017.1, read as the reverse complement.
GCGCGCGACGCGGCCTATGGCGCCGACGGCATCACCCACACCCCCATCTACCTGGCTCGCGCCGAGGGCAACGTGTTCCGCGTGATCACGCGGCTGTGAGCGGCTGGCGATGTATTTTATTTTCCAAAGCAAATAAAATACTTGACTTGGAAAATATCGGATTCCAGAATCGCTCCGTGTCGCGCCCATGCCCGATGGGCTGCGGACGCATCCTTCCACACGAAACACGGAGTCGTTCATGGCCATCAAGCGCCCCACCCTGGACCAGCTGCAAGATGTCGCGCTGAGTCTGGGTATCCATCTGTCCGAAGCGCAGGCGAGCAGCTACAACGCGCTGCTGCAGGCCAACTTCGATGCCTACGACGCGGTCGACGCGATGCCCGACTACCTGCCCGTGGTGAGCTACGCGCGCACGCCCGGCTACCGCCCGCTGGGCGAGGAGAACAAGTACGGCGCCTGGTACGTCAAGACCACGATCAAGGGCAAGCCCGAGGGCAAGCTCGCCGGAAAGACCGTGGTGCTCAAGGACAACGTCTGCCTTGCCGGCGTGCCGATGATGAACGGCGCCTCCACGCTCGAAGGCTATGTGCCGAACGTGGACGCCACGGTCGTCACGCGGCTGCTCGATGCCGGCGCCACGGTGGTGGGCAAGTCGGTCTGCGAGTACTTCTGCTTCTCGGGCGGCTCGCACACCAGCGCCTCGGGGCCGGTGCACAACCCGCACCGCATGGGCTATTCGGCCGGCGGCTCCTCGTCGGGCAGCGCGGCGCTGGTGGCGGCCGGCGAGGTGGACCTGGCCATCGGCGGCGACCAGGGCGGCTCCATCCGCATGCCGGCGTCCTACTGCGGCATCTACGGCATGAAGGCCACGCACGGCCTGGTGCCCTACACCGGCGTGATGCCGATCGAACTCACCATCGACCACACCGGTCCGATGACGGCCAACGTGACCGACAACGCGCTGATGCTCGAGGTGCTGGCCGGCCCCGACGGACTCGATCCGCGCCAGCATGCGGGCCAGACCGCCAAGCCCTACAGCGAGCTCATGAAGGAGGGCGTTCGCGGCCTGCGCATCGGCATCGTCAAGGAGGGCTTCGGCTGGCCCCAGTCGGATGCCGCCGTCGGCGCCAAGGTGCGCAAGGCGGCCGACGTATTCACGAAACTGGGCGCCATCGTCAGCGAGGTGTCGGTACCGATGCACGCGGTCGGCCCGGCGATCTGGCTGCCGATCGCGGCCGAGGGCGCGACCCAGCAGATGATGAAGGACAACGGCCACGGCTTCAACTGGAAGGGCCTCTACGTCACGGGCATGGTCGACTTCCATGCCGGCTGGAAGCAGCGCGCCGACGAGCTTTCGGAAACGCTCAAGCTCACGATGGTGCTGGGCGAGTACTTCATCAAGCACTACCGCGGCCACTACTACGCCAAGGCGCAGAACCTCGCGCGCCAGCTGACCGCGGCCTACGACAGCACGCTGGCCAACTTCGACCTGCTGCTGATGCCCACGCTGCCGATCACGGCCACGCCGCTGCCGCCGCCCGGCGCGAGCATCGAGGAAGTGGTCACGCGCGCCTTCGAGGTGCTGCCCAACACCTGTCCCTTCGACGTCACGGGCCATCCGTCGATGAGCGTGCCCTGCGGGCTCGTCGACGGCCTGCCGGTCGGGATGATGCTCACCGGCCGCCACTGCGACGAGGCCACCATCTACCGCGCCGCCTATGCCTTCGAGCAGGCCGGCGACTGGAAGGCCATCTGAGGCTTTCGCCCGTTCTCTTTCCGTTCCTGCCTTTCCGATAAGCACAGCGGCGGCTGCGTCTGCCGAACATCGAGGAGTTAGTTCCATGGATCGTCGTTCCTTCATCCAGTCGTCGGCCGCCGCCCTGGCGGGCACCGCGGTGCCGCTGTTTCCGATGGCCGCCATGGCGGCCGACGAGATCGTCGTGGGCAGCATCATCGACATGTCGGGCGGGCTGGACATCTACGGCAAGCCGATGGCCGACTGCATGACGCTCGCGGTCGAGGAGCAGAACGCGGCCGGCGGCCTGCTGGGCAGGAAGCTCAAGCTGGCCACCTACGACCCGCAGTCGAACATGCAGCTCTACGCGCAGTTCGCGCAGCAGTCGGCGCTCAAGGACAAGTCGACGGTGGTGATGGGCGGCATCACCTCGGCCTCGCGCGAAGTGATCCGGCCGGTGCTCACGCGCAACAAGACGCTGTACTTCTACAACACGCAGTACGAAGGCGGCGTGTGCGACCGCAACACCTTCTGCACCGGCGTCACGCCCGGGCAGACCGTCGCCAAGCTCATTCCCTACGCGATGAAGAAGTGGGGCAAGAAGGTCTACGTGGTGGCGGCCGACTACAACTACGGCCAGATCACCTCGCAATGGGTGAAGAAGTTCGTGCAGGACAACGGCGGCTCGGTGGCTTCCATCGACTTCTTCCCGCTCGACGTGACCAACTTCGGCCCGACCATCTCGAAGATCGAGGCGGCCAAGCCCGACATGATCGTCTCGGCGCTGGTCGGCGGTGCGCACATCTCGTTCTACCGCCAGTGGGCGGCCGCGGGCCTGACCAAGAAGATCCCGCTCGCGTCCACCACCTTCGCGGGCGGCAACGAGCACATCGTGCTGTCGCAGGCCGAGACCGACGGCTTCCTCATTTCGTACAACTATTTCCAGAACCTCGACACGCCGCAGAACAAGGCCTTCAAGGAGCGCTTCTACAAACGCTTCGGTGCCGACTATCCCAACATCACCGAGCTCGCGATGGGCACCTACCAGGGCTTCAAGCTCTGGGCCGAGGGCGTCAAGAAGGCCGGCTCGCTGGACCGTGAGAAGATGATCGCGGCGCTGGAGACCGGCATCAGCATCGACGGCCCGAGCGGCAAGGTCACGCTCGATGCGGCCACCCACCACTGCGTGCTGAACGTGAGCATCGCGGAGGTGCGCAACAAGCAGCTCAACATCGTCGAGACCTTCCAGCAGCAGCCGCCGGTGGACACCAGCGCGGTCTGCAACCTCGTGAAGAATCCGAAGGACAACCAGCAGTACGTGATCAAGGTCTGAGGGCAGGGCGCCGACATGGATCTCGCGTTCGTCGTCCTCATCCAGGTGCTCTACGCGGTGGCGAGCCTGGTCATCGTCTCGGCCGGGCTGGCCGTCATCTTCGGGATGATGAAGGTCATCAATCTCGCGCACGGCGAGTTCATGATGCTCGGCGCCTATGCCGTGATCGCGGCGCTCAAGCTCGGCATCAACCTGTGGATCGCGATCTTCGTCGTCGCGCCCATCGCGGTGGGCATGGTCGGCGTGGTGCTGGAGCGGCTGGTCATCCGGCGCCTCTACGGCCGCATGGTCGACACCATGCTGGCCACCTGGGGGCTGTCGCTGCTGCTGGTGGGCATCGTCACCTCGGTGGCGGGCAACACCACGGCGGGCGTCTCGGCGCCGCTCGGCAGCTTCTCGGTCGGCGCCTACTCGGTCAGCGGCTACACGCTGGTGATCATCGCGGTGGCCGTGGCGCTCGCGCTCGCGATCCGCTTCGTGCTCACGCGCACGCAGCTCGGCCTCATCGCGCGCGGCACCATGCAGAAGCCCGACATGGCGAACGCGCTGGGCATCAGCCCGAGCCGCGTGTACTCGGTGACCTTCGCGGTGGGCGCCGCGCTCTCCGGCCTGGCCGGCGGGCTGCTCGCGCCGCTGACCGGCGTGGTGCCGACCATGGGTGCGGCCTTCGTGGCCAAGGCCTTCATCACCGTGATCGGCGGCGGGCCGGCCATCCTCGCGGGCCTGCTCGGCGCCTCCGGCCTGTTCGGTGCCATCAACCAGCTCGCGACCTTCGTGACCACGCCGGTGCTCGGCGAGGTGGCGCTGCTCGTCGCGGCCATCGTGATGCTGCGGCTGCTGCCGCAAGGCATCACCGGACGTTTCTTCAAGGGGTCCCTGTGAACCGTTTTGCCAAGTCCTGGGCCAGCGCGGCGGTCAGCCTGGCCGTGGGCATCGCGCTGCTCTTCGGCCTGCCCGGCGTGATGGACGACTACACGCTGATCGAAGTCACGATCTACGCCGTCATGTCGATCCTCGGCGTGAGCCTGGCCTTCATCTGGGGCTTCGGCGGCATCCTGTGCTTCGGCCAGGCCGCCTTCTTCGGCCTCGGCTCGTACACCTACGCGATCGCGGTGATGAACATGGGCGACAGCACCGTGCCCTTCCTGCTCGCGATCGTGGTGCCCGCGCTGTTCGCCGGGCTGCTGGGCTACGTGATCTTCTACGGCCGGCTGTCGGACGTGTACATGGGCGTGATCACGCTCACCGTCACGCTGATCCTGTTCAACCTGGTCAACTCCACCGCCGGGCCCGAGTGGCGCATCGGCAGCGCGCCGCTGGGCGGCTTCAACGGCATCCCGGCGATACCGGCGCTCAACTGGCCCGGTCAGCAGGACGAGGTGCTGACGCCGAAGGACCTGTTCTACGTCACCTTCACCTGCCTGCTGCTGGTCTACCTGGGACTGCGCGTGCTGATCGCCTCGAAGATCGGCCGCGTGATCGTGGCGGCCAGGGAGAACGAGCAGCGCGTGCTGCTGCTGGGCTACGACGCGCGCGTCTACAAGCTCTTCTGCTTCACGCTGGGCGGCGCGGTCGCCGGCCTCGCGGGCTGCCTGTTCGCGAACTGGGGCGCCTTCACCAGCCCGACCATCTTCGGCCTCGCGCAGTCAGCGCAGATCATCATCTGGGTCATCGTCGGCGGGCTGGGCACGCTGGTCGGGCCGATCGTCGGCTGCGTCGCAATCCAGTGGCTCAGCTCGCAGATCGGCACGCAGCAGGCCTTCAACTCGAACCTGGTGCTCGGCGCCATCCTGGTGGTCTTCGTGCTGCTGGTGCCGCGCGGCATCGTGCCGACCCTCGGCGACCTGATCGACATGGCGTGGCGGCGCTGGCGCAAGGCGCCGGCCCCTGCTGCGAAAGTGGCCGCACCCGCGGCGGCCCCCATGGAACCGCCGCGCGCTTTGGCTGCGACGGAGACGGCGCCATGAGCACGCCCCTGATCGAGACGCGCAACCTCAACGTGCGCTTCGGCGGCGTGCATGCCACGCGCGACGTCAACTTCACCCTGGCCGAGGCCGAGCTGCGCTGCGTGATCGGCCCCAACGGTGCCGGCAAGAGCACCTTCTTCAAGCTGCTGACCGGCCAGGTCAAGCCGACCTCGGGCCAGATCCTGTTCCGCGGCCAGGACATCTCGAAGATGCAGCCGCACGACCCGGGCCGCCTGGGCATCGGCATCAAGACCCAGGTGCCCAGCCTGTTCAACGGCCTCAGCGTGTGGGAGAACGTGTGGCTCTCGGCGCGGCGCCTGAACAGCACCGCGCAGGCCGACCGCATCACGCGCGAGACGCTCGAGCGCGTGGGCATGCATGCGTACCGCGACGTGACGGCGGGCCTGCTGGCGCACGGCATGCGGCAGTGGGTGGAGATCGGCGTGGTGATCGCGGCCGATCCGCCGCTGATCCTGCTGGACGAGCCCGCCGCCGGCATGAGCGACGGCGAGGTGGCGCGCACGGCCGAGCTCATCCTGGAGATCAACCGCCGGCATGCGCTGGTGGTGGTGGAACACGACATGAACTTCATCCGCATGATCGCCAGGAAGGTGACGGTGCTGCACCAGGGCGCCGTGATCAAGGAGGACACGCCGGACCGCATCATGAGCGATCCGCTGATCCAGCAGATCTATCTCGGCAAGAAGCCGCACTGAACCGGAAAGGCACGCATGCTCGAAGTCACGGGTCTCCATGCCGGCTACGGTGCCATCCCGGTGCTGCACGACGTTTCGCTCACCATCGCGCGGGGCGAGTCGGTGGGCATCCTGGGCCACAACGGCATGGGCAAGACCACGCTGCTGCGCACGCTGATCGGCGCGCTGCGCACCGCCGCCGGCGCGGTGCGCTTCGACGGCACCGACATCACGCGCCATGCGCCGCATGCGCGGGCGCGCCTGGGCATGGCCTATGTGCCGCAGGGGCGCGAGATCTTTCCGGCGCTCAGCGCCATGGACAACCTGCGCATGGGCCTGGTGAAGACCGGCGAGCGCACGATGGACACCGTCGAGGCGCTGCTGGAAGACTTTCCGCGGCTGAAGCCGCTGCTCGAGCGGCCCGGCGGCTCGCTCTCGGGCGGCGAGCAGCAGCTGCTGGCGCTGGCCCGCGCGCTGGCCGGCAAGCCGACGCTGCTGCTGCTCGACGAGCCGACCGAAGGCATCCAGCCTTCGATCATCGAGGAGATCGCCGAGACGCTGGCCGCGCTGCGCGACCGCATGGAGCTCACGATCGTGCTGGTGGAGCAGAACCTCGAATTCATTGCGGCCGTGTCGCAGCGCGTGCTGGTCATCAAGCGCGGCCAGATCGGCGGCGAGATCCCGCGCGAGCACCTCGGCGATTTCGAAATCATGAGCCAATACACAGGAGTCCATGGATGAGCAACGAACTGCATTACCTCGAGCTGGTGGACATCGGCCAGCGCATCCAGCGCAAGGAGTTCTCGCCGGTCGAGGTCACGCAAGCGCAGCTCGCGCGCATCGAAAAGGTCGACGGCGCGCTCAAGAGCTATGTGATCGTGATGGCCGAACAGGCGCTGGCCGACGCGCGCCGCGCCGAGGCCGAGATCGCCCGGGGCGAGATCCGCGGGCCGCTGCACGGCGTGCCGGTGGCGGTGAAGGACCTGTGCTGGACAAAGGGCGTGGCCACCGCCGCCGGCATGACGCTCTACCGCGACTTCGTGCCCACCGAGGACGGCACGGCCGTGCGCAAGCTGCGCGAAGCCGGTGCCGTGATCCTCGGCAAGCTGCAGCTCACCGAGAGCGCCTATGCCGATCACCACCCCACCGTCACGCCGCCGGCCAATCCGTGGAACGCGGCGCACTGGTCAGGTGCCTCGTCGAGCGGCTCGGGCGTGGCGACCGCCGCGGGGCTCTGCTATGGCTCGCTCGGCACCGACACGGGCGGCTCGATCCGCTTTCCGTCCTCCGCCAATGGCCTCACCGGCCTGAAGCCGACCTGGGGCCGCGTGAGCCGCCATGGCGCCTTCGAGCTGGCCGCCACGCTCGACCACATCGGCCCGATGACGCGCAGCGCGGCCGATGCGGGTGCGATGCTCGGCGCCATCGCGGGGGCCGATCCGAAAGACCCGACCGCGAGCCTCGCGGCCGTGCCCAACTACCTCGCGGGCATGGAGCGCGGCTTGCGCGGCCTGCGCGTGGGCATCGATGCGCGCTGGAACGGGGAGGGCGTCGACGCGGCCACCGCGAAGGTGATGGATGGTGCGCTCGCGGCCGTGCGCCAGCTCGGCGCCGAGGTGCGCCACGTGACGTTCCCCGACCCGGTGCAGGTGATCGCCGACTGGTTCCCGCTCTGCGGCATCGAGGCGGCCGTGGTGCACGAGTCGACCTATCCCGCGCGCAAGCAGATGTACGGCCCGGCGCTCTCGGGCCTGCTCGACCTGGGCCGTGCGCAGAGCGGCATCGACTACCAGAAGATCGTGCTCCACCGCCATGCCTTCAGCGGCAGGGTGCGCGAGATGTTCGAGGGCATCGATCTGCTGCTGATGCCCTCGCAGGGCGTCGCCTCGCCCACGCTCGAGCGCATGCTGAGCTTCGGCGAGGACGCCGAGCTGATGTCCGCGATGCTGCGCTACACCTGTCCGCTGGACATGAGCGGCAGCCCGACGATCACGCTGCCCGGCGGCTTCACCGACGCGGGCACGCCGGTCGCGTTCCAGTTCGTCGCGCGCCACTTCGAGGAAGAGCTGCTGGTGCGCGCCGGCTGGGCCTTCCAGCAGGCGACCGACTGGCATCAGCGGCATCCGGCGCTGTAGCCCCTTCCTTCATGTACGAGTCCAGGCGCCGGGTCAGGGCGTCTGCTGCCGCGCGTAGCGGCCCGGTGGTTGGCCCACGCAGCGCCTGAACGCCGTGCTGAACGCGCTGGCGCAGCCATAGCCGACGCGTTCGGCAACTTCTGCGATGCCGGCATCGCCGCGGGCGAGCAGATCCTTTGCGATGGCCATGCGCCAGGCAAGCAGGTACTCCATCGGCGGCAAGCCGACGGCGCGCGAGAAGCGCTCGAAGAACGCCGACCGCGACAGTGCGGCCTTTCCTGCGAGGTCGGCCACCGTCCACGAATGCGCGGGGTTGTCGTGAAGATGCCGCAGCGCGATCGACAGGCGCGGGTCGGCCAGGCCGCGAAGCAGCCCCGGCGGCGCAGCTTCGCCGGGCGTGGAGCGCAGAGCCTCGATCAGCAGCAGTTCGACAAGGCGTTCGAGCACGAGATCGCGCCCCGGCTTCTGTTCGAGCGACTCCTCCCTCACGAGCTGCACCAGAACGGAAAGCCGCCCGATGTCGCGCACGTGCAGCAGCGTCGGAAGCAGCGACGCCAGCAGCGAGGCATCCGGCGAATCGAAGGCGAAGTAGCCGCCGAGCATCCGCATGTCAGGCGGGCCCTCGCGCCGGCCATGGCGGATCTCGTCCGTCGGCGCGGGTGCCAGCTTGGGATCCACGGCGACCGGCACCGCCGGCTCGAGGCCCGACATGGTGAATCCCGGTGTCGCTGGCATGAGCACGAAGTCGCCGGCGACCAGGGCGAGGGGTTGCTGCCCGTCCACCGCAAGAACGCATTCGCCCTCGAGCATCGTGCAGAAGCTGGGCTCGCCGAATGCCGAATAGCGTACCGCCCACGAACCGGCGCCGCTGATCACCTTCGCGTACACCGCACGCGGGCGAAGCAGCTGGACGACTTGTGCGAGGGGATCAGCCATGCAGGACTCCTGCAAACAAAGTATGGACTCTGGATTGTAGGAAGTCCTTCGGGCCGGCGATATCGTGACGCACCTCAACCCAAGCTCAAAGGAATTCCGATGAAGACCATCCTGATCACCGGCTGCTCGTCCGGCTACGGCCTGGAAACCGCGCGCCACTTTCTGGCCCGGGGCTGGCAGGTGATCGCCACCATGCGGACGCCGCGCGCCGAGCTCTTCCCTGTTTCGGAGCGCCTGCGCGTGCTGCCCCTGGATGTGACGCAGCCCGAAAGCATTGCCGCCGCGCTCGAAGCCGCCGGACCGATCGACGTCCTCGTGAACAACGCCGGCCTCGGACTCTTCGGGGCGTTCGAGGCGACACCGATGGCCACCGTGCGCGACATCTTCGAAACGAACACCTTCGGCACGATGGCGATGACCCAGGCCGTGCTGCCGCAGTTCCGGCGCCGCAGGTCGGGGCTGGTCGTCAACGTGACGTCGACCGTCACGCTCGCGCCGATGCCGCTCGTGGCGGCGTACACCGCGAGCAAGACCGCGATCGAAGGTTTCACGGCGTCGCTGGCGCTCGAGCTCGCCCCGTTCGACGTTCGAGTGAAGCTTGTCGAGCCCGGCTATGGGCCGGGCACGCGCTTCACGGCCAATGGGGCAGAGCGCATGCAAGGCCTGATTCCCGAGGCCTATACGCCCTTCGCGCAGTCCATCTTCGCGGCGCTCGGGAGCCCGACGGCAGTGACCACCGAGCCGGACGTGGCCGAGGCCGTGTGGCGCGCCGCGGGCGACCCCGCCGCAACGCTCCGGTATCCAGCGGGTGCCGATGCGATCGCACTCGCCCGGAACGCCGCTGCCTTGTGCCAGTCCGGCGCGTGAAGGCTCAGCGTGCCGCCACCCGCCTCGGGCGCGCATCGGACGGGCCGGCTGCTGCCGCCATGCCCGAGCGCGACCTGACCAGGGCCGCAAGCTCGGCGGGCGGCACGGGCCGGCTGAAGAGATAGCCCTGCATTTCGTCGCAGCCATGGGCGCGCAGGAAGTCCAGTTGCTGCTCGGTCTCGACGCCTTCGGCGATGACCCTGAGGTTGAGCTCGTGCCCCAGCGAAATGATGGCCTTGGCGATGGCCTTGTCGTCTTCGTCGCCGGGAATGTCGCGCACGAAGGCGCGATCGATCTTCAGCCGGGCGATGGGAAAGCGCTTGAGCGCGCTCAAGCTGGAATAGCCGGTGCCGAAATCGTCGATGGAGAACTGCACGCCCATCGCCTGCAGGGCCTTCATCGATTGCAGGGCCTTCTCGAGGTCTTCCATGACCATGCTTTCGGTGAGCTCCAGCTCCAGGAACCGGGCGTCGAGCCCGCTGTCCCCGAGCGCCTGTGCGACCTGCTCGATCAGGGTCCGTTCCCTGAACTGCCGTGCGGACACGTTGACCGAAACGCTGAAGGCCGGCACGCCCGCGTCCTGCCAGGCCTTGTTCTGGAAGCAGGCGGTGCGCAGCACCCATTCGCCGATGGGAACGATGAGGCCGGTCTCCTCCGCCAGGGGAATGAATTCCACCGGGGAGACCAGGCCGCGCTCGGAATGCTGCCAGCGGATCAGTGCCTCCACGCCCGTCACCCGGCCCGATCCCATCTCCACCTGGGGCTGGTACAGCAGGTGGAACTCGCCCCGCGCGATGGCATGGCGCAGTCCTTCGCACAGGGCGAGCCTGTCGCGGATCGCACCGTTCATCTCGGCCGCATAGAACTGGAAATTGTTGCGCCCCGAAGCCTTGGCGCCGGACATCGCGGCATCGGCGTTCATGAGCAAGGCGTCGGCATCGGCGCCGTCCGCGGGATAGGTGGCCACGCCCAGGCTGGCCGTGACCTGGACCCCCTGGCCGTCGATCTCGACCGGCTGCGCAATGGTCTCGAGCAGCCTTTGCAGGGCCGGCGCGACCTCCGTTCCGTCTCCGGGCTGGTCGTACAGGACGATCACGAATTCGTCGCCGCCCGTCCGCACCACCGTGTCCACGCTGCGCAGGCACCGGGTCATGCGTTCGGCCATGACCTTCAGCAGTTCGTCGCCGGCCTTGCGGCCCAGGCTGTCGTTGACCCGCTTGAAGCCGTCGAGGTTGATGAACACCACCGTCATCAGCCGACCGTATCGATCGGCGTACGAGATGGCTTGCCGGAGACGATCCTCCAGCAGCGCGCGGTTCGGAAGGCCCGTCAGTACGTCGTGGGTGGCCTGGTGCTTCAGGCTGTTGGCGCTGCTCTCCAGCAGCGCATTGGAATTCTCGATCGACTCCGCCATCTGGTTCATGGCGTTCGCGAGGATGCCGAACTCATCCGCGCGGCCGTGCGGCGCCCTGGCACCGAGGTCTCCCGCGGCCACACGCCGGGAAAAGGCGATGAGCTGCGCGATGGAGCCCGTGATGCGTTGCGAGACGATGCTCGCGACCACCACGCCCAGAACGGTGGCCAGGACGACCATGGCGATGGCGGCCCAGCGCGACAACCTGGCGGCGCGTTCGACATCGCTGCGCGTCTGGAGCGCGCGCTTGGTCGCCGCGGTGTGCAGTGCCTCCACCGAGGACTCGATGGCGACGGCCGTGTCGACGTAGCCTTGGCGAAGCGCGTGGGCCGAGCCCGGGGAGTCCTCCTTGCCACGCCGCGCGATGAACGCGAGGAATCCGTCCTCGTACTGCCGGGTCTGGGCCTCGATCCGGTCGACCCGGTCCCTGAATTCCGGATCCGTCGAGAGGATCCGAAGGCTGGCAAGGTACTCCCGCATGTCCAGCAAATGGTTCTGCATGGCCGGCAGGGAGAGCGCGCTCGCCTGCGCCACCCCGAGCCGGTCCGCGGACAGCAGGAGTTCGTTCTCGGCGTCGCGGGCCTTGTACATCGCCAGCGAACTGCGCAGGCTCAGGTCCGCCATCCGGTTGTCGCTGTTCAGCAGCTTGTCGATGGCCGCCGCGGAACGCTGTTCGCTCAGATAGAAGGACACGCCCAGTGCGAGCATCAGCACAATGAGGACGCCGAATCCCAGTGCGATCTCCACCCGCAGGCTGCGCATTCTTCTCCCCCAGGAGAAGTCGATCGGGAATTTGATCAATTGCGGCTCGCTCCCAAGTCGCTGCTGGAGAGATGCGTCACTGCCTTCGCTCTGCGTCGACCATCTTCAGGAACGTGCGCACGTTCTCGTCGCCCGCGAAGCGCCTGATCTCCTCCCGGGCGCCCTGCGTGGCAGCGCGGAACGGCGCCGGGTCGGGGCGCGTGACCTTCACGCCGGCGGCAATCATCTTTGCGATCAGCTCCTCCTCTTCGGCAATGATCTTCTTGCGCATGCCGTCGCCCGCCGCCTTGCTCTCTTCACGCACGATCGCCTGCTCGGCCGGCGTGAGCTTCGCCCAGGTCCTGGTGCTCATGAGGTGGAGCGTGTTGTAGTACACATGGCGGGTCAGGGCGAGGTGCTTTTGCACCTCGTACAACTTGTTGTAGTAGATGACGTTGAGCGGGTTCTCCTGGCCGTCGACCAGGCCCTGCGACAGCGCCTGGGGAAGTTCCTTGAAGCCGACCTTGATGACCTGGGCGCCCAGCGCTTCCATCGTGGCCTCGAGTTCCGCGACAGGCGGAACGCGCACCCTGAGGCCTCTCACGTCCTCGGGCACGTTGATCGGGCGCTTGTTGTTGGTGATGTTGCGGAATCCCCATTCCCAGTTGGACAGGATGACGAAGCCCTGCTTCTCGGCCAGCGGCGCGAGCCAGTTCATGGCCGGGCCATCGAGCACACGGTGGGCGTGCGCATAGCTGTCGAAGAGATACGGCATGACGACGACGGAGAACGTCTTCTCGTACTTGATGAGGTAGTTCATCGAGGTCACGTCCATGTCGACCGCACCCAGCCTGACTTTCTGCAGCAGTTCGTTCTCGCTGCCGAGCTGGGACGCGGGAAAGATCTCGGTGCGGACCTGCCCGTGGGTACGCTCCTCGACCCGCTTGGCGAACTGCAGCGCCGCCAGATGGGCCGGGTGCGTGATGGCGGCGGCGTGCACCAGCGAGAGCACGACGGGCTCGGCATGCACGGCCGGCGCCGCGAGGCCCCAGGCCGCGACAAGCAGCAGAAGCGCTTTTTTCATGCGGCGGCCCCGTGGTCCCCGCCCTTGCTGCGCTCGCTCTGCTCCATGGTGCCCGAGCGCAGGAAGTCGCCGGCCTCGGTGGCCATCACGGCCTCGCTGAAGTAGTAGCCCTGCGCCAGCGTGGTGGAGCCGGTCGATTGAAGAAAGGCGAGCTGCGTCTGCGTCTCCAGTCCCTCGACGATGATGCCGATGCGCGCTTCGCGCGCGAGATTCATGATGGCGCGAACCGTGGCTGCGCTGTCCGGATCGTCGATGGCCCGCTTGAGCATCGACTGCGCGATCTTCAGGTGGTTCACGCGGTAGGTCCGCAGGTATTCGAACGAGGAATATTCGGTGCCGAAGTCGTCGATCGCAATGCGCACGCCGAGCGCCCGCAGCCTGGGCAGCACGTCGTTGTGGGTCCATGTCATCTGGGCCAGCGTCGACTCCGTGACGTCGAACTCCAGCACGGAGGGATCGAGCTGCCATTTCGCGAGGCTCTCGGTCACGTCGCGGATCAGCTCGCCGCCTTGCCGGAGCTGCCCGAGCGACAGGTTGATGGCCACGACGGGCGGTGCCACGCCCTGTTCGCGCCACACGTTCAGTTGCCTGCAGGCCTGGTCCAGCACCCAGCGGCCGAGCGCGACGATGCCGCCGGTGCGCTCGGCGATCGGCACGAACGCGGCCGCGTCGAGCAGGCCGCGCTTGGGATGGTTCCAGCGCAGCAGCGCCTCCACGCCCACGATCTTTCCGGAGGACAGCTCGACCTGCGGCTGGTAGTAGAGCTCCAGCTCCTCGCGCTCGATGGCCTGCTTCAGGTCCTCGCCGAGCGCCACGCGGTCGCGCACTTCGAAGTCGAGTTCCTCGGAGTGGAAGTGGTACTGGTTGCGCCCCTGTTCCTTCGAGCGGTAGAGCGCCACGTCGGCCTGCGCAAGCATTTCCTCCGGGCTCTCGCTGCTGGATGCATAGGGACAGATGCCGATGCTGGCCGAGGCATGCACCTGGTTGCCGTTGATCATGTACGGGCGCGCAAGCGCCTGCTGGATCTTCGCGGCCAGCGCGCCCGCGGCGGCCGGATCGGTCATCTCGCTTTGCAGCACGGCGAACTCGTCGCCGCCCAGCCGCGCCACCACGTCGGTCTCGCGGGTGCAGTTCTTCAGCCGCAGGGCCACCTCGCGCAGCAGCAGGTCGCCGCCCGGATGGCCGAACATGTCGTTGACCGGCTTGAAGTGGTCCAGGTCGAGGCAATGGAGCGCGAACGGCACCGAGCCGCGCCGTGCCGCGGCGTGGGCCTGGTGCAGGCGCTCGATCAGGGTGGCGCGGTTGGCCAGGCCCGTGAGCCCGTCGGTGCGCGCCAGCCTTGCGAGTTGCTCCTCCGCCGCCTTGCGCTCGGTGACGTCGATGACGATGCCCTCGACCTCGATGAGCCGGCCGTCCTTGTCGCGCACCGGAACGTAGCGGTTCTCGACCCAGCGCCGCGCGCCGTCGCCGGTGCACAGGCGGTATTCGATGGAGGCGCCTTCGGCGTCCTTTTCGAGCACGCGCGCCATCGCGGCGGCGACGCCGGGCTGGTCGGCCGGGTCGATCAGCACGTCCGCCCAGTTCGGGTTGGCCAGCAGGGCCGCCGGTTCGTGGCCGAACTTGGTGATGTTGTGCGAGATGTAGATCAGCGGGAACGCCGGCTCACCGCGCAGGCGGTAGAGGATGGTCGGGCTGTTCTGCACGATGATGTTGGCGTCCGACAGCTCGCGCGTGCGTTCCTCCACGGCCTGCTCGAGCTGGTTCATCTTGAAGGCGGCGTCCTCCGTCATCTGCCACTTCATGGTGAGCGCGCTGGCCAGCTGGCGCACCTCGATCGGATCGAAGGGCTTCTTGAGCACCAGCAGGCGGTCGCGCGCATCCAGCCGCTCGAACACCTCGACCCACGACTGGTCCGCGTAGGCCGTGCAGATCACGATCTGCAGGCGCGGGTCTTCGAGCCACAGCTGCTCGATGGTCTCGACGCCGTCCCACCCCGGGGGCATGCGCATGTCGATGAACGCCATGGCGTAGGGCGCCTCGGCCGCCAATGCCTCGCGCAGCTTCGCGAGCGCCTCCTGCCCCTGGTAGGCGCTGTCCAGCACGAAGTCCGCTTCGCTTTTCCTGGCCGAGGTGCCGAACAGCGCGGACTCCAGGTCGTCCAGGTTCGCATCCGCGGCCGCGGGGAGAAGGATCTTGCGGAAGTCCTCGTGGATGGCCGGCGTGTCGTCCGCCAGGAGGATGCGGCGGTTCTGCGGTTTGCTCATGGCGTCTGTCCAGGCTTTCTGATCGGAAGTTCGAGCGTGAAGGTGGCGCCGGTGCCGGGCCCGTCGCTGTGGACGGCCAGCGTGCCGCCCATCTCGCGCGCCGCGATCGCGGCGCTGTGCAGGCCGAAGCCGTGGCCGTCCTTCTTGGTGGTGAACCCGTGCACGAACACCCGCGTCAGGTTTTCCGGGGCGATGCCGACGCCCGTGTCCGCCACGCGGATGCGCAGCGTCTCGTCCTCCACGATCTCCGCATCCAGCATGAGCTTCGCGCTGTCGTCCGCCGCCGCCTCCATCGCCTGCCTGGCATTGCGCACCAGGTTCGTCAGCACCTGCAGCACCCGGCCCCTGTCCAGCGGCAGCTCGGGAATCCGTGCGAGGTCGCTCTGCATCACCACCTGGTGGCGCGCCGGGCCACCAGCGTTCATGCGCAATGCATCCTCGACCACCTCGTGGATCCGTATCGCCTCGACCAGGCTGGAGGCGCCGGCATGGGCCTGCTGCGCGGCGATGATCTCCTTGATGTGGTCGACGCTCTTGGTCAGGGCCACCAGTTCGTCGACGACGGCGCGCTGCTCCGCCACCAGGAGCGGTGTCAGCTGCATCAGATAGCCCGGGAGCATCTTGCCCTTGGCGTCGGAGGCGAGGAAGGTGCCCAGCCCGTCCGCATGCGCGTTCATCAATTGCACCGCGCGCGCGAGCCCTTCCACCTTGGACGCGCGAACCTTGGAGAGGATCAGCCCGGCGGATACGTTGACGCTGTTGAGCACGTTGCCCACGTTGTGCAGCACGTTGGTGGCGATCTCGGCCATGCCGGCCGAGCGCGCCGCGGCCACCAGGTCGGCCTGCGTCTTGCGCAGCACCCGGTTGACCTCCTCGTTCTCGCGCAGCGCCGCTTCCAGCTCGGCGGTGCGGCTGAGCACCTGCTCCTCCAGCATGATGGTGGTCTGGAAGAGGTTGAAGTCGGAGCCCTGCGCATTGGCGCTGCGCTCGGCACGGTCCATCAGGGCCTGGACGATCTTGTTGAGCCGTGCGATCTCGTCCGTCGGGGACAGCGCCTGCGCGCCGGGGCGCTCTTGCGTTGCAGTCTCAGACATGGCTGGCCTCCCCGCCGTTAGTGCCGAATGCGATGCCGACCAGCGTCTGGTTGACGTGCACGCCGCGGAACTGCTCGCCATAGGTGTGGAAGCCGACCGTGTTGTTCTCCTGCAGGAGTTCGCCGATGCGGTCCTTCGCGCTGCTCTGTGCGATTTCCAGCTTGCGCAGGATGCAGTCGTAGCCCAGCACCAGCTGCGGCGGTCCGATCTCGGCGCGGATGCCGGCGAAGGCCTGCTGCAGGTTCTCCAGCAGGTCCACACCCTTGGCCACCCGCAGGACCAGGCCGTTCTCGATCGCACAGAAAAAAGTCAGGCTGCCATCCGGATTGGCCTTCTGGATCGAGCGCACATAGGTGGTGCCGCCGATCGTCAGCACCACCGGCCAGGCCGCGAAGCGCGAAGGGTCCAGGTCGGAGGCATCGATGCCGAGCATTCGCGCGTACTCCTGGCTGGCCGGCAGGCCGTTGATTTCCTTGACGGTGCGCGAGGCGGCGTCCGCCTCGGTCACGACCAGCCTGTCGTCGGTGGCGACGATGTGCTGCGTCTTGAAGATGCGAAACGGCATGCGCGACGCCACCAGCACCAGCACCGCGCAGTCGGAGCAGAACCGGCCGTTCCAGTAGACCTGGGTCCGGTCGAACTTCATGCCGTCGCCGGCCGAACCGCCGAGCAGGGGAAGCCTGCCCAGTGCGGTCTGGAAGGCGCGTGTGACGGGTTCCTCGCGCAGCGACAGGCCATCGATCAGCAGCAGCGCGAAGCTGTGGTCCGCGTCGCCGGGCGGGCCCGCGGCCAGCAGCTCGTGCAGCAGCGCCTGGGCGAAGTCCTGGCCGGCCTCCACCTTGAACTGCTGCAGCTGTTCGACCTGGCCTGCCGCCACCCGGAAGTGGCTGGCCGGAAAACTCGCACCCGCAAGGCTGTGGTCGCGCAATCCGGCGGGGCCGATTTCCCCGGCCGTGGTGCAGCCCGCGACCGGCACGTCGCCGAACAGGCGTTTCATCTCGTCGGCAAGCGCATCGAGGTCGTATTCGCTGGAGCAATAGAAGATCACCAGCGCCATGGCGGGCTGCGCCACCAAGGCATGGAATTCCTGCGCGGCCTTGCGGGGGTCCGTCGCGCAGGAGTGGGCTTTGCGTATGCAGTCCGTCTCCGTCATGTGGCGACTCCTTGCGTGAGGGTGCATTAGACGCTTGATGCATCGCCGTGGCGGACTCAATCCATGCGGGACATCCCTGCCGCGGACCGCGATCTCTCGATGTCGCGGCAAGTGCCTACATGAAAAGTTCTAACGCAGGACCCCGACTGCGCGACATACGACGATCGGGTTACCGGCCTCGCGTCTTGCCGCGGCCCCTCACAGGCACTTCCATGCCTTCAACGCCCGCTGAAGCTGCGCGCCCGCGTGCGCGAGCGTGGCATCGTTGCGGACCTCGATGGCTGCAATGCCCGGCGGCAGCTGGAAGTCGAGTGCTCTTCGCACGCGCGCATCCACCATCTGCGCGGTTTCACGCCGGCGTGCGAGCAGCCGGCTGCGCAGCGTCTGGGCGTCGGCCGTGATGTGGGCGACGACCAGTTCGGGAAAGAGACGCACGGCTTCGGGCAGGTAGGCGCGTGAGCCGTTCACGATCACGGTCCGGCCGTCGCTGCGCCCGGCGAGTTCGGCGCGCGCAATGCCGTAGTGCAGGGCATTGGCTTCCCAGTGCATCGCGAACGCGCCGGCATCGCGCAGCCGCATGAACGCGGCCATGTCGATGCTGTCATGCTGCTCGCCCCCGGGCTGCACCGCGCGCGTGATCGTGCGCCGCGCGAAGTGCACGCGGGCATCCTGTGGCAGCCGCTGCCTCAGCCAGTCGATGACGCTGTCCTTGCCGGCGCCCGAGGGGCCGACCACGTAGACCAGGCGGCCGGTCGCTGCGGCGTTCATTGGTGCACGGCTTGGCGCTGCGCTCATGCACCGAGCGCCATCTGTTCGATGCACATGAAGTCGGCTTGCGGCACGGGCTCCGCGAACAGGCTGATCGCATCGAAGCGTTGCGCAGGCAGCGCGCCGAAGTGCCGTTGCGCCGCGTCGTGCAGCGCCTGCACCTCGGCCTCGTCGGCCTCGCGCAGCGATCCGGTCAGCGAGAGGTGGAAGCGGAAGCGGTCGAGCACGAACGGGTAGCCCCAGCGCTGCAGCAGCGCGTCTTCCTCGGGCGTGAGCCCGCTCGCGCGGCGGCGCTGCAGTTCGGCCGGCGGCAGCGGCGCGGCGAAGGCGTGCAGGCCGGTCACGCAGGCGCTGGCCATCGCATTCAGCGCGCGGCTCGGCGCCGCGGGCACGAGCGCCAGAAAATCATCGAGCCGCACTACCTGCAGCGACGGCATGTCGAAGGGCTCCCAGGCTTTGCAGATGTGGCGGATGCCGGTGCGCAGCGACGCCGCGTCCAGGTGCGAGGGCAGGGCGAAGGGCGCCTTCAGCGTGGCATGCCAGCCATAGCGCCGCGGCGCGGCCGTCAGTGCCTGCTGCCGCGCGGGCGGCAGGCCGTCGATGGCCGGTTGCGGCAGCGGCTGTCCGCGCGCCGCGCAGCGCCCCAGCCAGCGGCTGCCGGCCTCCCACCACGGGCTGCCAACAGCTGGCGCGAAGTAAGCCGCGTAGCGATGCGCCGCGTCGCGCCTGCGGGACACGGCCTCAGTCATCGTGCGCCACCGTCAGCGAGGTGCGGTCGCCCGGGAACCAGGCCCTGGCGTATTCGATCGGCACGCCTGCGGTGTCGACGTTCACGCTCTCCACGAACAGCACCGGCCGGCTGACCGGCTGATGCAACTGCGCGGCAATCGCGGCCTCGGGCATCTGCGCCGTGATGCGGCTGTGATGGCGCGTGTAGTCGGCCACGCCGTGGGCCTCGAAGCCGGCGGTGATGGAGCCGGTCTCGCGCACCACGGCCTCCAGTCCCACGAAGCGCGGCAGGGGAAAGAAGCGTTCGCTGCAATGCAGCGGCTGGCCCTCGGCTTCGCCGATCACCTGCAGGCAGAGCAGCGAGCTGCGCGCCGGCACCGCGAGCGAGCGCGCCTGCGCCGCGGTGGCGCGCACGGTGCTCGCGCCGGTCACGCGCAGCGCGCCGCGCAAACCTGCCAGCGCCATGCTGCGCTGGAAGCGCGGGCGCTTGACCAGGGCGAGGTCGACCGCGAACTCTTCCACGTAGGTGCCGCTGCCCTGCGTCACGCGCAGCAGCCCCTGGCTGCAAAGGTTGGCGAGCGAACGCCGGATGGTGTGGCGGTTCACGCCGAACTGCTCGGCCAGCGCGTGCTCGGAGGGCAGGCGCTGGCCCGGCAAATACACGCCGCGCGCAATGGCCTCGGCCAGGTCGGCCGCAATGCGGATCCAGAAGCTGTCGCGTGCGGTGCGTTCGGTGGTGGTGGCGGCGGCGGGGCGCGGAGCCAGCGCGGAGGCAGGGGTCGTCGTCGTGCTTGTCATTAAACCTACTTGCGCGCTCTCTAAGCTCGCGTCAGTTGCCGAATTTGTCTATACAACTTCAAGCGTATCACTCCCATGTTTCATGCCTTTGACACAGAACCCGCCGCCCGCCCGCTGCGCCGCGCGCAGTGGCTCGCGATGCTGGCGCGCGCGCCCGTCTCGCTGCTCGAGCCCGCGCTCGCGCAGCACGCCGAGACCCCGCCGCAGTGGCTGCGCGCACCGGAGACCGGCCTGGTGATGGTGCAGGGCCGTGCCGGCGGCACGGGCGAGCGCTTCAACCTGGGCGAGGTGACGGTCACGCGCTGCGCGCTGCGTCTCGGTGGCGATGCGCCGCAGCCGGGCGCCGCGGTGGGCGTGGCCTATGTGCTCGGCCGCTCGCACCGCCATGCGCAACTCGCGGCCGTGGCCGACGCGCTGCTGCAGGACCCGGCGCAGCAGGCCGCGCTCGATGCCCGGCTGCTGGCGCCGGTGCGTGCGCATCTCTCGGCGCTGCGCGCGCAGCGCCATGCCCGCGCGCAGGCCAGCAAGGTCGAGTTCTTCACGGTGGCGCGCGAAGCCGGCGGCGCCGACATGGACGAGGACGATTCCGAATGAACGCGAACATGCTTTCCACCCTGGGCGCGGGCTTCACCGATGCCGCGCTCGGCAGCCAGGCGGTGTTCCGTTCGGCGCTGCAGGCACTCTCGCATCCGGGCCGCATCGTCGAGCTGTCGCACGATGCGCAGGCGCCGTCGCAGGGGCACGGCGCCTCGGCCGCGCTGCTGCTGGCGCTGCTCGATCCCGACTGCCGCCTCTGGCTGTCGCCGTCGCTCGCGGGCAGCGACGCGGCCGCATGGCTGCGCTTTCACACCGGCTGCGTGCTGGTCGAGGCGCCCGCGCAGGCGCAGTTCGCGTGGATCGGCCAGGGCGATGCGCGCCCACCGCTCGATGCATTTGCGCAGGGCAGCGACGCCTATCCGGACCAGTCGGCCACGTGCGTGATCGATGTGATGGAGGTGTCCGCACCGGCCGAAGGAAACGCGCCGCGCTGGACGCTGCGCGGCCCCGGCATCCAGGACCGCAACGCCATCGCAGTGGAAGGCCTGGCACCGGCCTTCGCCGCCCAATGGTCCGCGAACCACGCGCTGTTTCCGCGCGGCGTGGACGTGTTCCTCGCCGCGCCGCGCCGCATCGTGGGGCTGCCGCGCACCACCCGCATCGAACAGGAGGCTTGAGATGTACGTTGCCGTCAAGGGCGGGGAAGCCGCCATCCTTGCAAGCTACCGCCTGCTGGCCGAACAGCGCCGCGGCGACACCGGCACGCCGGAGCTGTCGGTGCGCCAGATCCGCGAACAGCTGAAGCTCGCGGTCGACCGCGTGATGACCGAGGGCTCGGTCTACGACCCTGAACTGGCCGCGCTTGCGATCAAGCAAGCCTCGGGCGACATGGTGGAGGCCATCTTCCTGCTGCGCGCCTACCGCGCGACACTGCCGCGGCTCGGCGACAGCGTGGCACTCGACACCGCCCGCATGGCGCTGGACCGCCGCATCTCCGCCACCTTCAAGGACCTGCCCGGCGGCCAGGTGCTCGGCGCGACGCACGACTACACGCAGCGCCTGCTCGACTTCGCGCTGCTGGCCGAGGGGCGGCAGCAGGCCGCGCCCGCGCCCGCGGCCGATGCAGGCACGCCGCCCGCGTCCGTCACGCCGCGCGTGGTCGACCTGCTGAACCAGGAGGGGCTGATCGAAACCCGCCCCGTGCCGCCCGGCGACCCCGCGCCGGTCGACCTCACGCGCGCGCCGCTGCGCTTTCCGGCCGACCGCGCCACGCGGCTGCAGAACCTGGCGCGCGGCGACGAGGGCTTCCTGCTGGCCATGGCCTATTCCACGCAGCGCGGCTACGCGCACAGCCACCCCTTCGTGGGCGAGATCCGCTTCGGCAGCGTGGAGCTGGAGCTCGCGCCCGAGGAGCTCGACTTCACCATCTCCATCGGCGACCTGGAGATCACCGAATGCGAGATGGTCAACCAGTTCGCGGGCAGCAAGAGCGAACCGCCGCAGTTCACGCGCGGCTACGGCCTGGCCTTCGGCCACTGCGAGCGCAAGGCGATGGCGATGAGCCTGGTCGACCGCGCGCTGCGCGCCGACGAGCTCGGCGAGCCGGTGGAGGCGCCCGCGCAGATGCAGGAGTTCGTGCTCTCGCACAGCGACAGCCTGGAGGCCTCGGGTTTCGTGCAGCACCTGAAGCTGCCGCACTACGTCGACTTCCAGTCCGAGCTCGAGCTCGTGCGGAAGATGCGCGCCGCCGCCGGCGCGGGAGACCACGAATGACGACCACCGAATACAACTTCGCCTACCTCGACGAGCGCACCAAGCGCATGATCCGCCGCGCCATCCTCAAGGCCGTGGCCATCCCGGGCTACCAGGTGCCCTTCGGCTCGCGCGAGATGCCGCTGCCCTACGGCTGGGGCACCGGCGGCATCCAGGTGACCGCCGCGGTCATCGGGCCGCGCGACACGCTGAAGGTGATCGACCAGGGCTCCGACGACACCGTCAACGCCGTCAACATCCGCCGCTTCTTCGAGCGCACCACCGGCGTGGACACCACCACGCGCACGGCCGAGGCCACGCTGATCCAGACGCGCCACCGCATCCCCGAGGCATCGCTCGCCGAAGGGCAGGTGCTGGTCTACCAGGTGCCGGTGCCCGAGCCGATGCAGCGGCTGGAGCCGCGCGACACCGCCACGCGCACGCTGCACGCGCTGGCCGAGTACGGGCTGATGCACGTGAAGCTCTACGAAGACATCGCGCGCTACGGCCACATCGCCACCACCTACGACTATCCGGTGCTGGTGAACGGCCGCTACGTGATGTCGCCGTCGCCGATCCCCAAGTTCGACAACCCCAAGATGCACATGAACCCCGCGCTGCAGCTGTTCGGCGCCGGCCGCGAGAAGCGCATCTACGCCGTGCCGCCCTACACGCCGGTCGAAAGCCTGAGCTTCGAGGACCATCCCTTCGAGATCCAGCGCTGGGACACGCCCTGCGCGCTCTGCGGCGCGACCGACAGCTTCCTCGACGAGGTGATCACCGACGACCAGGGCACGCGCATGCATGTGTGCTCCGATTCCGACTACTGCCAGTCGCGGCAGCAGGCAGACGGCGTTGCCGCTGCGCCCGACCCGGCGACCGATGCGGCCGCCGTGGACGGAGTTCTCGCATGAACGCCGCGCAAGCTTCTCCCCTTCCGCTGCTGCGCGTGCGCGGCGTCGGCAAGCGCTACGGCGATCGCGTGGCGCTGCACGACGCCTCCTTCGACCTCTGGCCCGGCGAGGTGCTGGCGGTGGTCGGCGAATCGGGTTCGGGCAAGTCGACCCTGCTCGATGCCATTGCCGCGCGCAGCCGTCCCGATGCCGGCAGCGTGCAGTTCCATGTGCGCGGCGGCGGCCTGCAGGACGTGTTCGCGATGACCGAGGCCCAGCAGCGGTTGCTTTCGCGCACCGACTGGGGCTTCGTGCACCAGAACCCGGCCGACGGCCTGCGCATGGACGTCTCGGCTGGCGCCAATGTGGGCGAGCGCCTCATGGGCCTGGGCGAGCGGCACTACGGCCGCGTGCGCGCCACCGCGGCCGACTGGCTGCAGCGCGTGGAGATCGACCCGGCGCGCATCGACGACACGCCGCGCACTTTTTCGGGCGGCATGCGCCAGCGCCTGCAGATCGCGCGCAACCTGGTCACGCAGCCGCGGCTGGTGTTCATGGACGAGCCGACCTCGGGCCTGGACGTGTCGGTGCAGGCGCGCCTGCTCGATCTGCTGCGCCAGCTCACGCGCCAGATGCAGCTTGCGGCCATCGTCGTCACGCACGACCTCGCGGTGGCACGGCTGCTCGCGCACCGCATGGTCGTGATGCAGCAGGGCCGCGTGGTCGAGACCGGCCTCACGGACCAGGTGCTGGACGACCCGCAGCACGCCTACACCCAACTCCTCGTTTCCTCGGTGCTCCAGCCATGACGACTCCCTTGCTTCTTCTCCAGGGCGTGGCCAAGCGCTTCACGCTGCACCACCAGAACCAGCTGGAGCTGCCCGTGTTCGACGCGGTCGACCTCAGCGTGAGCGCGGGCGAATGCGTGGTACTCGACGGCGCCTCGGGCCTGGGAAAGAGCACGCTGCTCAAGCTCATCTATGCCAACTACCGCGCCAGCGCGGGCCGCATCACGGTGCAGGCGCCGGCCGGCCCGGTGGACCTGACCGAAGTGGCGCCGCGCGAGCTGGTGCGGCTGCGGCGCGAGACCATCGGCTACGTGAGCCAGTTCCTGCGCGTGATCCCGCGCGTGCCCGCGCTCGACGTGGTGGCCGAGCCGCTCGCCGAGGACGCCGGCGACGACCCCGCGGGCATCGAGGCCGCGCGCGCCGAGGCGCGCCGCTGGCTCGCGCGGCTGCGCATCCCCGAGCGCCTGTGGCACCTGCCGCCGGCCACCTTCTCGGGCGGCGAGCAGCAGCGCATCAACATCGCGCGCAACATGATCAAGCCCAAGCCGCTGTTGCTGCTGGACGAGCCCACCGCCTCGCTCGATGCCGCCAACACGGCCACCGTGATCGAGCTGATCCGCGAGGCCACGGCCCGCGGCGCGGCCATCGTCGGCATCTTCCACGACGCCGAAGTGGGCGCGGCCGTGGCCACCCGCCGCGTCAACGTGGGCGACTTCAGGAGCACCCGGCCATGAGCGCAGCACCCATCGTCTTTTCCAACGCGCGCATGGTGCTGGCCGGCGAGGTGGTGCACGGCGCGCTCTCGGTGGCGAACGGGCGCATCGAGGCGCTGGACAGCGGCGCCACCGCGGCGGGCACGCTCGACCTCGAGGGCGACTACCTGTTTCCCGGGCTGGTCGAGGTGCACACCGACAACCTGGAGCGGCACCTGATGCCGCGCCCCAAGGTGCAGTGGGCCGAGATGCCCGCGCTGCTCGCGCACGATGCCGAGGTGGCGGCCGCCGGCATCACCACGGTGTTCGACGCACTGGGCGTGGGCGAGTCCGACCCCGAGAGCCTGCGCGGCAGCACCTGGGACACGCTGCTCGACGTGCTCGACGGCTGCATCGAGAGCGACCTGCTGCGCGCCGACCACCATCTGCACGTGCGCTGCGAGCTGCCGGCACCCAACACCATCGAGCTGTTCGAGCCGTTCCGCAACCACCCGCGCCTGTCGATGATCTCGCTCATGGACCACACGCCGGGCCAGCGCCAGTGGGAGAACATCGAGGTCGCACGCATCTACTACACCGGCAAGAAGGGCTGGAGCGACGACAAGTTCGACCGCCGCGTGTCCGAGGCCGTGTCGCTGCAGACGCGCTATGCGGAACCCCACCGCCGGCACTTCGTCGCGCATTGCCGCCTGCACGGCATTGCGCTGGCGAGCCATGACGACACCACCGTGGCGCACGTCGAGCAGGCGCATGCGGAGGGCGCCAGCATGTCGGAATTCCCGACCACGCTGGCGGCCGCGCGCGCCGCGCGCGAACGCGGGCTCGCCAACATCATGGGCGGGCCGAACGTGGTGCGGGGCGGCTCGCACTCGGGCAACGTGGCCGCGGCCGAGCTGGCGCGCCAGGGGCTGCTCGACATCCTGTCTTCCGACTACGTGCCCGGCAGCCTCATGAGTGCCGTGATGCGGCTGGTGGACGAGGGCATCTGCACGCTGCCCGAGGCGGTGGCGATGGTGAGCCGCGCACCCGCGCGCGCGGCCGGCCTGCACGACCGCGGCAGCCTGGAATCGGGGCTGCGCGCCGACCTGGTGCAGGTGCGCATCACCACGCTGGCCGACGGTGCCAGGCACCCGGTGGTGCGCGGCGTATGGCGCCAGGGCCGGCGCGTGATCTGAGGGTGCGGCCGCGGCTGTCGCCGCAATGTCGCACAGCTGTCGCGCGCATGTCACGGCGTCTCGCGAGACTTCACTTGTCTAGACGACTTTGGAATCCAAGATGACCGGTGTCCTGCGCATCCACCAACTGAACAAGCACTTCGCCAACGGCCGGCATGCGCTGCGCGACGTCAACCTGGCCGTGAACCGCGGCGAGATGGTGGCGTTGATCGGCGCCTCGGGCTCCGGCAAATCCACCCTGCTGCGGCACGTGGCCGGCCTGGTGGCGGCCGATGGCGGCACCGATTCGCTGGTCGAGATCGACGGCTGTTGCGTGCAGAAGGGCGGCCGCATCCACCGCGACATCCGCAAGCTGCGCTCGCAGGTCGGCTTCGTGTTCCAGCAGTTCAACCTGGTGGCGCGGCTGCCGGTGCTGGTGAACGTGCTCGTCGGCTCGCTGCACCGCATGCCCTGGTGGCGCAGCTGGCTGCGCATGTTCACGGCGCAGGAGCGCGCGCTGGCACTCGAGGCACTGGGGCGCGTGGGCATTGCCGACTGCCATGCGCAGCGCGCCTCCACGCTGTCGGGTGGCCAGCAGCAGCGCGCGGCCATTGCGCGCACGCTGGTGCAGGGCGCCAAGGTGGTGCTGGCCGATGAACCCATTGCATCGCTGGACCCCGAGTCCTCGCGCAAGGTGATGGAGATCCTCGCGCGCATCAACCGCGAGGACGGCTGCACCGTGATCGTGTCGCTGCACCAGGTCGACATCGCGATGAAGTACTGCCCGCGCGTGGTGGCGCTGAACCAGGGGCAGGTGGTGTTCGACGGCCCGTCCTCGGCGCTCACGCCCGCGCTGCTGCGCGAGCTGTACGGCGTGCAGGCCGACGAGCTGCTGCGGCCCGCCGCGCCGACCCCGGCACCCGAAGGCACCAACGTGCACGTGCTGAACCCGACTGCTCCCGTGTCGTGGGCTGCGCAAGCCGCATAGCCCGCGAAGAACGCGTCTTTCCATCCTTTTCATTCTCCTGGAGCCATCCATGATCAAGAAAATCGTTGCCGCCGCCGTGCTGGGCCTCGGCCTTGCGGGCGCATCGCTCGCGCAGGACATCAACTTCGGCATCATCTCGACCGAGGCGACGCAGAACCTCAAGGGCGACTGGCAGCCGCTGATCGACGACATGAGCCGCCAGACCGGCCTCAAGGTCACGGCCTTCTTCGC
This sequence comes from Variovorax sp. VRV01, assembly GCF_014852545.1. Classification (NCBI taxonomy): domain Bacteria; kingdom Pseudomonadati; phylum Pseudomonadota; class Betaproteobacteria; order Burkholderiales; family Comamonadaceae; genus Variovorax; species Variovorax sp. VRV01. Next base: position 60,214 of record NZ_JACVBS010000017.1, on the reverse strand, counting down.
ACCCGACTACGCCGGCATCATCGAAGGCATGCGCTTCAACAAGGTGCACCTCGGCTGGTTCGGCAACAAGTCGGCCATGGAAGCGGTCGACCGCGCGGGCGGCGAGGTGTTCGCGCAGATGGTCAACGCCGACGGCACGCAGGGTTACTACTCGCACCTGATCGTGAACCGAGAGAGTCCGCTCAACACGCTCGACGACGTGCTCAAGAACGCGAAGAACCTGAGCTTCGGCAACGGCGATCCCAACTCGACCTCGGGCTACCTGGTGCCGGGCTTCTACGTCTTCGCGCAGAACAAGCTCGATGCCAAGTCGATCTTCAAGGTGACGCGCAGCGCCAACCACGAGACCAACGCACTGGCCGTGGCCAACAGGCAGGTCGACGTGGCCACCAACAACAGCGAGAACCTCGAGAAGGTGAAGGAGCGCTTCCCCGAGAAGTTCAAGGACATCAAGATCGTCTGGACCTCGCCGCTGATTCCGCTCGACCCGCTCGTCATGCGCAAGGACCTGCCCGAGGCGACCAAGGCCAAGCTGCGCAACTTCTTCTACAACTACGCCAAGACCGATCCGCGCGAGAAGGAGATCGTCATGAAGATCTCGAAGCTCTCGGGCTTCAAGGAATCGAGCGACAAGCAGCTGCTGCCGATCCGCCAGCTCGACCTGTTCGGCCAGCGCACCAAGATCGAGGCCGACACCGTGCTCGGCGACGCCGACAAGAAAGCCAAGCTGGCCGACATCGACAAGAAGCTGGCCGCGCTGAACTGAGCGCGCGCCACTTTTCTTTCCTGCTGCACTGCTGTGTCCGCCATGCAACCCACGGTCCCTCTCGTCCGCCCGAGCCTGGCGCCTGCGGCGTCCGCCGCTCCCAGGCGCAGCCTCGCCTGGCAGCTCGCGTGGGCGGGCCTGCTGATCCTGCTGGCCGCGTCCTGGAAGGGCGCCGACATGCGCCCGTTCGAGCTCTGGCGCGATTCCGGCAACATGGCCACCTACGCGGCCGAGTTCTTTCCGCCGAACTTCACGCAGTGGCGCATGTACCTGCAGGAGATGGTCGTCACCTTGCAGATCGCGCTGTGGGGCACGGCGCTGGCGGTGGTGAGCGCCGTGCCGCTGGCGCTGCTGGCTTCCGCCAACATCGTGCCCTGGTGGATCTACCAGCCGGTGCGCCGCCTCATGGACAGCTGCCGCGCCATCAACGAAATGGTGTTCGCGATGCTGTTCGTGGTGGCCGTGGGCCTGGGCCCCTTCGCCGGCGTGCTGGCGCTGTGGGTGCACACCACCGGCGTGCTGGCCAAGCTGTTCGCCGAAGCGGTCGAAGCCATCGATCCGCAGCCGGTGGAAGGCATCCGCTCCACGGGCGCCAGCGCGCTGCACGAGATCGTCTACGGCGTGCTGCCGCAGGTGATGCCGCTGTGGATCTCGTATGCGCTCTACCGCTTCGAGTCGAACGTGCGCTCGGCCTCGGTGGTGGGCATGGTGGGCGCGGGCGGCATCGGCGTGGTGCTGTGGGAAATCATCCGTGGTTTCCAGTACGCCGAGACCTGCGCGGTGATGCTGATCATCGTGGTGAGCGTGAGTGCCATCGACCTGGCGTCGGCCCGCATCCGCAAGTTCCTGATCTGATCCGAGCTGAGGACGGGAGGGCGTCCGCGGGCGAGGCAGAATCCGGCGAGGACTTCCGCACGCCCATGAACCCCCCGACATCACCCGCCATCCTCCAGGTCCACGACCTGGGCCTTTCCTATCCGGGCCAGCCCGCGCTCGCATCCGGCTGGTGCGCTTCGGTGGGCGAGGGCGTCACGCTGCTGTATGGCGACACGGGCAGCGGAAAGTCGACCTTGCTGCGCGTGATTGCGGGCATGCTGCCTCCGGCTTCCGGAAGTCTGACGCTCGCAGGCGCGCGCCTCGACACGCAGCCCGAGGCCTACAGGCGCAACGTGTTCTTCTGCGACCCGGCCACCGAAGCCTTCGACCAGGTCACCGCGCGTGCATGCACCGCCGCCCTGAGCGAAGGCGATGCGGGTTTCGATGCGGCGCTGTGGCAGGCGCTGGTCGAGGGGTTTTCGCTGGCACCGCACATCGAGAAGCCGATGTACATGCTCTCGACCGGATCGAAGCGCAAGGTGTGGCTGGCGGCGGCGCTGGCCTCGGGACGTCCGCTGGTGCTGCTCGACGAACCCGAAGGCGCGCTCGATGCGCGATCGATCGGCTGCCTGTGGAAGACCGTCGCGACCCGGGCCGGACGCGCGGGCCACGCGATCGTCATTGCGAGTGGCGCGCGCCTCGAACACGTTCCGCAAGTTCCGCTCGTCGGCTGCATAGAGCTGCCGCTGCGCTGAGCGCGGTGCGGGGTTAGGGTGCCGGCGGACGTTGTAGGCGCTGCCAGCCGATCACGGGCCAGTCGCTTCTCGACTGGTCGGCGTCACCGCCATAGACAACACTGCCGCCTTCCAGCGCATCAGAGAATGACGCTGCAAAACTGCGAAGGCCGCGAAAATGATCGACGTTCGCCGTCGCACTGGCCTGGATCTCGACGGCGCGGAGCTTTCTTCCGTCGGGTATCAGCAAGTCCACTTCGTTGCCGGTCACATCCCGGAGAAGTACATCTCCCCCAACTCGCCCTGATTGAATCGCGTCTTGAGGGCTTCCATGATGACCAGATTTTCAAACAGGCTGCCAAAGAGCGGGTCTCGCGCGACCTGGTCGGCGCTGCGCAAGCCCAGCAGCCGGCAGGCCAGGCCGACGTCGTAGAAGTACAGCATCGGACTTCTCACGGGGCGCTTCGACGTGTTGGTGACCAATCGGCTGAACGACTACACGTTGATCCGGACAATCGATGAATCCGCAGAACCCGATACATGGCGCGACAAGCAGGGAAGAAAGCTCCAGGCGGCCGACATGCTGCGGATTCATCAGGCGCAGCGCGCCTGGCTGCGCGACAGGCTCGCGGAGCCGCTCGCCGGACCGACGGTGGTCGTGACGCACCATGCACCTCATCGCGGCTCGCTGGCGCAGCGATACGCCGACGATTGGGCCTCGAGCGCCTTCGTCACCGAGCTTCCGGATGCTTTCTTCGATGTGCCCGTGCTCTGGCTGCACGCATCAGCAGTTCGACTACGAAGTCCGCTCTTGCCGGGTCGTGTGCAGCCCGCGCGGCTACGTGAACCGGAGCGGCAGGATCGAGAACAAGGAGTTCAAGCCGGGCTTGGTCATCGACCTCCCGCTGCCTGTTCGTATTGACCTAAAGAATGTTCAACTGAGGTTCGCCCGCAACGCGGACAGTTTCACTGATGAGCGACCCATGAACAGAGCTTGCACGATGCTTTGCCGACTCTGACTGCGTCTGTCAATGCATCCTGGAGCCTGGGCAGCAGATTGGGAACAGCCTCAAGCGCAGCTTTGGCAATGGGCTCAAGCACCGGACTGCGGTCCAGCGACGTCGGACACAATGCTTGATCGAGCTTAGAGACGACTTCATCCAAAGTGTCGGCGAGTTGCGCGGGAGCAGACTCTTTCGCGTACAACGTGAGTGACAGTCGAGCGTTCGAAAGATGCGACATCAGGTCATAAGCCGCCGTCAGCCAGAGTGTCAATTCGGCAAAGGGGATCCGAACGGAAGAGGGCTCAACCAGGGTTCGCGATTGTGTTGCGCCCACCGCACGAATCGCGTCATACGCGCGCTGTCTGGCGAATCTTGGCAAGCCTTGAGGTCCTTCATCCAGCTTCAAAACCTCCGCGATATAAAGGCGAATTGCTGCATTGGCTTGGCGTAGATCATTCGACAAGCGGCGCCTCTCCCAGCTTGGAAACGCATAACTCGCGGTCCATCCTACGAGGGCGCCGATCACGGTATCGCCGAGTCGCTCAAGGATGCTGAAGTCAGCGCCGTGCGCCACAAGATGAGCCTGCAAGACAGCCATCACGGCGGCGGCTGCTGCCGTAACCGAGTAGCGCACACCCAAATACGCGTGTGCAACACCCGCGGCGATCAGAAAGCACAAGTTCAGAAAGAGAGTCGAGGGACTCAATGCCAGAAGCGCCACGACCACGCATCCCGACAACGTACCCAGTACTCGAGCATTCCGTCGAACAAGCGTCTGAGCGAGACTGCCTTGCATCACGACCGTGACACTGAGAAGTACCCACTGCGGATGCGCAGTCCAAGGCAAGAGCCGGGAGATTGCGTAAGCCGACCCAGCAGCAATAGCGGTCCTTACTGCGTACCGGAACGTGGGAGATTCGGGTCTGAGCCCCATCCATACGGCAGCGAATCGCCACTCGTCAGGTGCGACGTAGCGGCGAAGATCCGAGCGGCGGCACGGCAGTTGGGGCTGCTTGAACGGGGCGTGCATCGCCTGTATCGCTTGGACGTGGGCGAACTGGCTTCGAAGAATCTCAGAAATAATCAGGCGCGCACCATCGCGCCCATTGCCGATTCCCTTCTCCAGTTCATCGAGCAGGCGCCCGATCTGCAATTCCACCGTCGCGTCGAGCGGCTGCAACCGACCGGTTCGAACATGCTCCGCGACGCCATCCAGAGCGAGCGCCATGTGCTTGAGCACATCAGCAAACAGCAGTCGCTCATCCAATAAGGCGGCACCATGCCGAACAAGCGCCGTGTCAAGTTTTCCCGCAATCGCAAGGTCACGCAGGTCTTTCAATCGCAAGAGAACAGAGGTTTGCAAGTGCGCTGTAGGCCCATCCGCGTTTCCGAAGATCAAATCCCGTGCGGCTTGCATCCGGTCAGCAAGGTTAGCTTCCCGATGCACAACCTTCTCTTGCAGCGACAGATCGACAGGATCGCGAGCCTGCGCAGCGAGTGCACGAAGAAGGCTCGCCATTTCTTGCACCGCGGTCACCAGGGCAAGTCTTCTCCAAGTCGGTTGCAAGAGATGCGCGGTGGCGACAGCCCAGATCCAATAACCTAGGGAACCAACCAAACCCCAGGCGACATAGTCGGGCGTCAGCCCTTGCGACGCGGGAACGGACATCGCGAAGACGAGTGACATGGTGGTCGCAAATGAAACCGTCCCGGCCTTCGGTCCCCAGGATTGGATGAGCATGGCACCGAACACGATCAGAACAACGGTCGGAACCAGGATCGCTTCGTAGGGTCTGAGCGCCAGGAACACCGTTGCGCCGGCGGTACTGGAGATGACTGCGGCCAAGACGCGCCGTGCCACGCGGTCCGTGGTGGTAACGACGTCGGCAAGGCTGGCACAAACTGCTGTTGCAATCGCGGCTTGAGCCGCATGGGCGCCTGCCATCAGCAATATGGAGCCTTGTACGAGCATCAGCCCTAACGCGACAGTCAAGCCGTTGACCACCCAGGCCGGCATCCGACGGAACGACTGAAGGGGAAGATGAATGCGGCGTTCGGGGGGAATAGAGGCGGAGACGGCGCTCATGATCGGCCTCGTCACCTTGAGCCAGCATTCAATGGGCCAAGTACTTCCGCTGCGATCTCGGAGGCGCTAATGGCTGCGGGGAATCCTCCGTAGAAAGCAAGATGCGTGATGAGCGCCGATATCTGTGATTCTTTCAACCCATTGTCGATCGCGCGCAGCAGATGTGCCGGCAGTTCCTCCGGTCGGTGCAGAACGATCAGCGCGGCGAGAGTTATGAGGCTCCGGTCCTTCGGAGGGAGGCGGTCATCAGTCCAGACTCTCGAGAACAATGGGTCCTCAACAAGCGCTGAAAGTTCAGGGGTGAAGGCTCGTGCCGCCTCGCGAGGCGACTGGGTGGGGTTGTCGCTTTTCATGAGCTTCCATCAGGGATGGTAAGTAGGTGGTGTGTCGAATTTCCAGGCCCGGAAGTCGCTCGGCAGGCGAGGTCGACTTCCAGCCGATTAGGAGAACCGACAACCAACCGCCCGCCAGACGGTGGGGCAGTCATCGGATGTCGGCTCTGCCGAGAAAAAGCCTGTCGCGGGAGGCCAAAGCCAGGTGTCGAGACTTCGGGGGCAGAAGCAGCGACACCTCGTCGTGTCGCCGCCGGCTCCGCTTCTTATGCGGCGACAGCAGTGCCGGCATTGGCGGCCTTGGCATTGGCCCGCGCTGCACGGGCGATGCTCTCTGCGAACAACGGCGTTTCCCGGCTGTTGTGATCGCCGGAGGCAACCTGGCGATCATGCGACGCCTGCTCAAAGCTCACCCCGTGGCTCGCGATGAAATTCAGGAAATCTTCAGTCGGGTGCGACACCACGGAATTCGTGTACTCCGTGCGCCCGTCACTCAAGCCCTTGGCGCTGAGTTCCCAGATGACCTGCACTCGCGTGCGGCCTGCCGGGGTGAAGACGTCCGAGGTGGAGACCATGAGACAACGTCGCTTTCCGACAACTTCACCCACGTAATGCTGGATGACGAGACCGGTGCCGATCTGCTCCACATTGATGGACATCGGTCGACCATCATCGGTACTGGTTGTGCCGCACGAGATATGGTCCGGCGGGGCGCACCGTTGGTACTCGGCTTCGGGCAGGCTGAAGAGCCATTTGCCGATGTCGATCTGCTCGATAGGCACGTCGATGATGTGGCTGAAGGCCGATTGGGAGAGTACGAGGTCGCTGCGGATGGTGTCGGTCATGAGAACTCCTTGAGAGGACATTGGATGGAGGCGAGAGTGCCCGCCGGTGGTGGCAACTGCGCGTAGCGCTGTTGCCGGGATCCAATGTCTCAAGCCCGTGTTTCGGCTGGATTTCCAGCCGCGGCAGCGAGCGTTTCAGCTGTAATCGCTCAGGAGAATCAGGATCGAAAGAGCAGTTGCGCATTGGTGTATGACATAGCACTAGCGCGACCTAGTTCGTTGAGCACTGTCGCGCCCGGCCAGCACGCATCGGATGGTCAAAGCGCTGGCCCCGTCGTTCATCGAGATGCGTGACTGGGCAGCAAAAGGATCTTGCCGACGCTCTCGCCTGATTCCATGCGCCGATGGGCTTGAGCAGCTTCGGATAGTGGATATGTGCTGTCGATCACAGGTCGGATCATCCCCGCCGCCAATGCTTCAAGCCATCGCTGCGCGAAGCGTTGGACCATGGCCTGCTTGACCTCGGGCGGACGCGACTTCATCACTGTGCCGAAGATCTGCAGGTGACGGTACAGCAGCACGTCCATCGGCAGCGCTGCGCCTTCCATGCCGCCAAGCAGGCCCACAACCACCATGCGGCCACCCACTGCCAGCGAACGCACGTTGCGCTCAAGGTAGGAAGGGCCGACAAAGTCGATCACGACGTCCACGCCTTTACCGCCCGTCCTCTGGGCAACCACGGCCTGGAAGTCGTCTGCGCGGTAGTCGATCACCTCATCGGCGCCGAAACTCTCGACGGCCTCGCACTTGTCGCCGCCCGCAGTGGCAAACACGCGCGCGCCGGCGGCGTGCGCAAGCTGTACCGCGGCGGACCCGACCCCGCCTGCCGCTGCATGGATCAGCACCGAGTCGCCGGCTTGCAGGCGGGCCAGATGGAACAGTGCCTCGTGCGCAGTCACAAACACCTCGGCCACCGCGCCAGCCTCGACCAGCGCGAGGCCCTGCGGGACCTGCATGGCCATGCGGTAATCGATGCGCGACAGTTCGGCATAGGCGCCCCCGCCCACGATGCCCATGACACGGTCGCCAATGGCGTAGCCCTGTACTTCCGATCCCACGTCGACTACCGTTCCCGCAATTTCCAGGCCCATGATGTCCGAGTCACCGAAGTTGGCGCGGCCGTATGCACCCTTGCGATGCGACATGTCGGCGCGGTTGACGCCGATCGAGGCATTGGCCACCAGAAGGTCATGGGGACGGATTTCCGGGAGGGCGACCTCGCGGGTCACGAGCACTTCGGGTCCGCCGAACTCGTCAAAAACGATGGCTTGCATTAGTTGTTTCTCTTTTATTCCAAAACGATGTTCAGGCCCTTGACCGCTTCGGCCCAGACCTTGTCCTGCTGCGCGAGAAACTGTCGAAACTGTTGGGCGCTTCCCGTGTCGGGCTGCATTCCGAGTTGCTCGAGCCGTTGGCGCAACGCAGGGTCGGCAAAGGCTTGTGCAGCTGCCTTGTTGAGTTTTTCCACGTTGACGGGTGAAAGGCCCCGCGGGCCGAAGAAACCGAACCAGCCCTGTACGCCGAAGCTGGGATAGCCTGATTCAGCCACGGTTGGCACCTCGGGCAGCACCGATACGCGGCTCGGGCCGGTGATCGCCAATACCTTGATGCGCTTGCTCGCATGGTAGGTCATGGTGGTGGCCAGCGAAGTCTCGAATGACAGGTCGATATGGTTGGCGAGTAGATCCTGCATCGCCGGTGCGGCCCCCTTGTAAGGGACGTGAACCATGTCGACTTTGATCGCCTTCGCCAGGATCTCGGCGGTCAGGTGTGGGATCGAACCCGGGCCCACGCTCGCATAGGTGACCTTGCCTGGATTCGACTTTGCGTATTTGACAAACTCTGAGAATGTATTGAAAGGCGCCCGAGGCCCCGCGATAACTGCGCCTGGGGTGTTGACCAGGTTGGTGATCGGCGTGAAGTCGCGTGCGGGGTCAAACGGCAGCTTGCGGCTCAAGTGGGGGCCGATCGACAGCGCACTGACGGTCAGGACGCCTAGGGTGTAGCCGTCTGGAGTCGCCCGCGCTACCGCCTGCGTGCCGATGTTGCCTCCGGCCCCTGCGCGGTTGTCCACCACGACCGGTTGCCCAAGAGCCGTACCCATGCGATGTGCAAGTTCACGCGCCACCACGTCGGTAACGCCTCCCGCCGGGAACGGGACGACCAACGTGATCGGGCGACTGGGATAGTTGTCTTGCGCGAATGCGTCGCCGCAAAGTGTTCCGAGTGAAATTGCAAGTGCGGCAATACCGCCGATCCGGATGGCTTGTCTCGTGAGCTTCATGGGTATGTCTCCTATTTTTTGTACGCATGTTGAATCAGACCTGGCTGATGAACTTCGTGTTGAGGTAGCTCTGGATGCCTTCGGCTCCGCCTTCCGAACCGTGACCGCTGTCCTTGATGCCGCCGAATGGCAGCTCGCAAACGATCATCTGCGCATGATTGATGCCGATCATTCCGGCCTCCAGCTCGTTGCCCACGCGCACCGCGGTGCGTGCCGACTCGGTGAACGCGTATGCCGCCAGTCCGTACGGCAGGCGATTCGCTTCGGCGAGGGCTTCGTCGATCGTGTCGAAAGGGCACACGACAGCCAACGGACCGAAGGGCTCTTCGTGCATGACCTTGGCATGCGCCGGCACGTCCGTGAGGATGGTGGGCTGCCAGAACAGCCCAGGACGATCGATGCGCTCGCCGCCGGCGCGCACTGTGGCACCGCCGGCGCAGGCGTCGGCCACGAGCGCTGCGATGGCCTCGATGCGCCTTGCGTTCGACACCGGGCCTACCTGCGTCTGCGGATCGAGGCCGTCGCCGACCTTCAAGGCCTGCGTCTCGGCGACGAAGCGGTCCAGGAACGCATCGTACACGGCACGCTGCACCAGGATGCGCGTGGGCGACAGGCAGATCTGCCCCGTGCCGCGGAACTTGTTCGCCGCCAGCAGCCGGGCCGCCGCGTCGAGGTCGGCATCGGCGAACACCAGCACCGGCGCATGCCCGCCCAGCTCCAGGGTGATGGGCTTGAGTGCTTGGCCGGCCTGGGCCGCCAACAGGCGCCCGATCGGCACCGAGCCGGTGAACGAGACCTTGCGGATCACCGGCGATTCGACGAGGTGCCGCGAAATCAGCTCGGGCACGCCGAACACCACGTTCAACACGCCCTTGGGCAGGCCCGCGTCGTCTAGTGCGCGCGCAATGGCCAGTGCCGTGGCAGGGCATTCCTCCCCGGGCTTGATGACGACCGAGCAACCGGCCGCCAGCGCCGCCGCGATCTTGCGACTGGGTGTGATGGCGGGGAAGTTCCAGGGGGCGAATGCCGCGACCGGCCCGATCGGCTCCTTGTGGACGCGCTGGTGTACCTCGGGGCGCCTCGAAGGAACGGTGCGGCCATAGACGCGGCGCCCCTCTTCGGCGAACCACTCGAAGTAGTCCGCCGAGCTCGCCACTTCGTATTGCGCTTCGTGCAAGGCCTTGCCCTGCTCCAAGGTCAGTTGCCGCGCGATGGGCTCGGCGCGCTCGCGCAGCAGGCCTGCCGCACGACGCAGCACCTTGGCCCGGTCGTAGGCCGGCGTGCGGCGCCACAGCGCGAAGCCGCGGTCCGCCGCCTGCAGGGCGCGATCCAGGTCGCCCTGGCGCGCATGCGGCACGCGGCCGATCACCTCACCCGTGGCCGGGTTGAGCACCGCCGATGTGTCGCGGCCGGTGCCGTCGATCCAGTCGCCGTCAATGAACAGAAACAACTCGTCGTAGGGCTCGGACACGGGGTCTCCTTTGCTTTGCATGCTTAAATCGGTGATGTCGGAGGATCGTAGAGAGGCAATTGCTTGCGAACAATCACCCGCCCCGCGAAACATCTTTGCAAGGAGCGCAAATGTGAGCCAGGCTCGAACGATGGAATACCTGGAAGTCTTCGTCGACACGGTGCGTGCCGGCTCCTTCTCCGCCGTGGCGCGGCGCAGGGGCGTGGCCGTGTCCTCGGTGGCGCGGCAGATCGACGCGCTGGAAGAGGAACTCAAGGCGTCACTGTTCACGCGCTCCACCCGCGCCATGCGCCCCACCGATGCGGGCGAGCTGCTCTTTCGCCGCGCCGTGCAGATCCTGAGCGACTTGGCCGACGCCCGCAGCGAGGTCAGTTCGGTTGAGGCCGCTGTCGAGGGCGTTCTGCGCGTAAGTTGCCTGCCAACCTTCGGGCGGCGCTATGTGGTTCCCTGCCTTGCCAAATTGTTCGAAGCCCATCCGGGATTGAGCGTGGAGCTCGACCTGACCGAACGCATCGCAGACCCGACCACCGAACGGCTGGACTTGGCCATCCGCTTCGGCAACCTGCCCGACAGCGCTCTCGTGAGCACCAAGCTCGCCGACCAGACCTACGTGGTATGCGCCGCGCCGGACTACGTGCGGCGCCATGGCCCGCTGCAGTCGCTTGACGCCTTGGGCACGCACCGCCTGATCGACAAGCGCCGCAGCCAGAGCCAGCTTGGCTGGCGCGAAGTGTTGGGTGACGACCTGCCGCAGCACGGCTGTTGCGTGTTCGAAGCAGACGACTACGATGCGCAGCGGCAGGCGGCCGTCGATGGCGTCGGCATCGTCCGCCTGCCGGACTGGGTGGTCGGGCACGACATCGGCCGCGGCGCGCTTGTGGCGCTGCAACCGCAGGGCTTACCGCCGGCCGAGGTGACCGGCATCCACCTGGTGCGAGCGCTGCCGCGCCCGAGTGCCCGCCTGAAAGCCTTTGCCACCGCATTGACCGATTTCGTGGGTCGCCCGGCGAGCTGGCAGCGTGCCATGGACCAGGCCGCCTGGAGCCGCTGACGCCGCTTACTTCGCGCCGGGCAGATCCGGCGTGCCGCCCTGCTGTGCTGGCTTGCGGTCGGGATGGCGGGCTTCGCGCGATGCGACGCGCATCTGGCCCGACTTCGCAGCTTTGTCGCTGCCGATGTTATCGTCCTCGGCCGTCTTGAGCTCGTCGCCGCCGACTGCCTTGACTTTGCCGGGCGTTCTCGCGTCCTTCTTCGCTTCGGCTCGCAGCTGCGGCTTGCTGTCGAGAATTGGCGAACGCATGGACGATGCATCGCCGCCGGCTTGGGCGTGGGCCAGGCCGGCCGTGGCTGCGATTGCGAAGGCTGCGAGCGTGTAGATGGCTTTCATTTGGGACCTCTGTTTGCTTGTAGATAAGTTGCTGATCTGTGACGGCGCCGTTCGCTCATCACAGAAGTGATTCTTCAAACGTGGCGCTTCGCAAGCATTTCAAACAAGAGGTCGCAGATTACGCGTGTAACTCAGCCGTCGCACACCGTGCCCTGCTGCCGCACCGGGGGTACAGCGGTCTCACGCATCACCGCCTCTGTCGAGCGATAGCGTTCGGCCATGGCGCGCTCGGTCGGTGTGCTGAGCTGTGCCTGCATGTAGGCGCCGAGTGCGCGCGCGTGGCGCACGATGTAGCTGCCTGCCTCCAGGCGGCTCTGCTCGTAGGCCTTCAACGCGTCGGCAACATCCGCATGGCTTTCGAGTGCGCGCACCAGCATGGCTGCATCGCTGCCGGCCTTGGTCACGCCCATGCCGCAATGGGGCCGGGCGACGAATGCGGCGTCGCCCAGAAGGGCGATGCGCCCGAAGGCGAGGCCTTCGCTCTCCAGGTCGAAGATGGGCTGGAAGAAGAGGTTGTCGGTTTTCGCCACGACCTCGGCGAACTGCGGCGCGAGCACATCATGGGCCGCCTGTCTTGCCGCAGCCAGTACCTCGGGGCGAATCAAGGGCGGCGGAATGCCGTCGGGCCAGGTCTTGCCGGACGCGTCGGTCAGCATCTCGCGCAGCGTGGTGGCCTGGTCGGCGGGCCGGTACCAGACGAAGTTGTAGCGACGCTTGCCCGGCACCACGCTGTTGCCGTGTCCCGCGACAGGGTACGCGATCATTTGCTCGCGTGGCGGCAGGCCGAAGGCGAAGAACGGAAAGAGCTCGTCCAGCGTGCGGGGCGAGAGGCTGGCTTCTTCGACCAGCCCTCGCCACGCCACGTAACCCGCGTACTGCGGTACCGCCTGCGGCAGCAGGACCTTGCGAACCGTGGAGCGCAGGCCGTCGGCCGCCACCAGCAGATCGCCGCGCTCGACCTTGCCGTCGGAGAACACGACGCGCACGCCGTGCGCATCCTGCTCGAACGACACCAACTGCCTGTCGTTGTGGTAGCGCTCTGACGGAAATGCCCGGCGCAATACCTGGTAGAGGCGCCCCCAGGCAGTGAGCGTCTGCGGCAGCGGCCTGGAATCCTCGCGCGTACCGTCGCGCGCAAGCGTGATTCGCTCGCGCACCTCGACGCCGATGCCGTCCGCGACGTCGACACCAGCCGCCGTCAGTACCTCCATGAGCTCCGGATGCGTCACGACGCCCGCACCGCGGCTCTCGAGGTCGTCGGCCACACGTTCGTACACATGGACATCCCAGCCGCTGCGCAGCAGCAGGTTGGCCGCGAACAAGCCGCCGAGCGATCCGCCGATGACCAGGGCCTTGCGAGCCGGCGCAGACGACGTGCTCATGCCGCGGCTCCCGGCGCAGTGCCTGCGGCGAGCGCCCGCGCCTCTTCCGCGGCGAAGTTCAGTTCGATGGTGACGCCCGAGGGGTCTTCCACGAACACCTGGTGCAACCCCAGACTGGGAACGGTGCGTTCGCGAAACGCCAGGCCGGCCTCGCGCAGACGCTGGTGCACGTCCGGGAGATCGCTCGCCAGGAATGCCAGGTGATCGACCGCGGCACTGCCATGCAACGATGCCTGCGCCTTGTCGCCGAGGTAGGCGATCAGCCCTTCGGGCGAACTGGCATCGATGCCGATGATGTGCACCACGCCGAACTGCGCGTCGTCGCCCCCTTTGTAGAGCCACAGCCCCGGAAAGTCGAAGGGCGGGCGAAACCCTTCCTGCAGGCCGAGCACGTCGACGTAGAAGCGGCGCGACGCGTCGAGATTTGTCGTGCGAACCGAATAGTGCGCGAGGGTCTGGATGGTCATTGTGTCCTTTGGGCAATGAAGACGAATGGAGAAAGAAGTGAATCCGCGCGCGTCAGCCCGCGGATATGAACGCTGCCAAGCGTTCGGCCGTTAGCGGTAGGTCTCGGGCACGCAGGCCCAGTGCGTGGGCCACGGCATTGGCGACCGAGGCGGCCACCGGGCCGGCGGCCGCCTCGCCCACGCCGAGGTTCGGCTCATGCGGTCTGTCGATGACATGCACGGCGAGTTCGGGGATCTCTTCGAAACCCAGAATCGGGTAGTGGTCCCAGTCGCAGGACGTGATGCCTGTGGCGTCCCACGTCACGCACTCCTTGAGTGTCCAGCTGAGCGACTGGATGAGTCCGCCCTCGATCTGGTTGACGAGCCCGTCCGGGTTGATCGTGGCGCCCGCATCGACGGCGACCCAGGCCTTCTCGACCCGGATCTTCTCCTCGATGTCGACCTGCGTCACCACGGCACAATAGGCGGCGTGGTTCTTGTAGCGGCCCAGTGCAATGCCCAGGCCGCTGCCCATGCCCGCCTCGCCGCGCTTCGACCATCCGGCCATGTCAGCCACCGTCTGCAGCACTTCCCTGGCGCGGGGGTCGGCCAAGTGCCGCAGCCTGAAGGCGACGGGGTCTTCGTCGCGCAGCGCGGCCAGTTCGTCCATGAAGCACTCGATCGCGAACAGGTTGGCGTAGGCGCCGAGCGAGCGCAGTGCGGAGACCCGCACGGGCGAATCGGCAATGAAGTGATGGTCGACCTGCTGGTGCGGCAGGTCGTAGATGGCGATCGCGTTGCGGTGGCCGCCGCCCATGGGCAGCGGCATGTCGCGCGGCACCGAAGGGTGTTGCGGCGGCTCGAGTTCCCAGGCGCCCAGGAGGTTGACGCCTTCTCCCCAGCCGGGACGGTTCATGTGGGTGTGGCTCCAGATGGCCATCTCCCAGCGTTCGATCCGCCCCGTTTCGTCGAGGCCCGCTTGCAGCCGCACCGCGCTCGCTGAGCCGAAAGGTGCCACGGACATCTCGTCTTCCCGCATCCACTGCACCCTGACCGGCAGGCCGGTGCGCGTGGCGATGAACGCCGCGTCGAAGGCCACGTCGTCGGCGCCGTTGTGTCCGTAGCAGCCCGCACCCGGCGCATGGATGACTTCGACGGTGCCGACGTCGCGACCCAGCGCGCGGGCGATCTGGCCGCGCAGCGGAAAGACCCCCTGCGTGTGCGACCAAACGCGCAGCGTGTCGCCGCGCGGGTCGGCCAGCGCGCACGACGGGCCGATCGACGCATGGGCCAGATACGGCCGCGAATAGGTGGCGGTGTGGGTTTGGCGGGAGGGGGCGGGCGAACCCTCTTCATGCACCCGTTGCGCATGGCTGGGCATGTGCTGCAGCAGCGACACGGTGTCCTCGCTCGCGTGCGGCACTGGCACGTCGGTGAATTCGAGCAGCTTTCTCGCCTTGGGCAACGCACGGACCAGCGCGCCTTCATGGGGCCCCACCAGGGCCAGGAAATCGCCACAACGCACCACCTGTGCCACGCCGTCGAGCGCCTGGAGCTGTGCCAACGGCAGCGACCTCAGACGTTGGGCAGGATGCCGTCCGCGAAGCATGCGTGCGTGCTGCATGCCGGGAATCACGAGGTCATGGAGATAGGCCGCGCCGGTGAGCTTGGTGGCGAAATCCAGTCGCGGCAGCGACCGCCCTTCGTAGGGCGTCTCGGTGCGGCGAGGACCCGGCGGCGGCGCCAGGATGCCCACGTCCAGGCTGACCGCATCACTGAGTTCCCAGTAGCTCGTCTGTCGGCCGCCGCCCGCATCCCGAAAACATCCGGCATCGGCATGGACCTGCTCGGGCGCGATGTTCCAACGTCTTGCGGCCTCTGCGCGGAACAGGGCAAAGACGTGCGCGCAGGCCCAGCGCACGGCGGCCCCACCGTACTGCACCGAAAGGCTGCCGGCCGTGTAGCCCTCGTCGGGCGACAGGTGGGTGTCGCCTGCCACCAGCGCGACCTGCGCCGGCGCCAGGCCCAGCGCGTCGCAGGCGATCTGGACCAGTGCCGTCGAGATGCCCTGGCCCAGTTCGACCTTGCCGGTGAACACGGTGAGCTGTTGTTCCGGGCCCACCCGCACCCACTGGTTCAGCACGGGGTGTGCCTGGATGGCGGGCGGTGGCGTATCTCCGGGGCTCATGCCGAGGCCTCCGCACGCAGGCGAGCGGCCGCGGCTTCGATGGCCCGCAGGATCCGCGCATGCGCGCCGCAGCGGCAAAGGTGGCGATGCAGCGTGTCCTGCAGTTGCGCCAACGTGGGGGAGGTGGTGCGGTGAAGCAGCGCCGTGACCGACATCATGATGCCGTTGATGCAGTAGCCGCACTGGGCCGCCTGCAATTCCAGGAATGCGTCGAGCACCACGGCGCCGATCGGGTCGCCGGCCAGCTGCTCGGGGGTCGCGAGAGAGCGTCCGGCCACGCCCCACATCGGCATGTCGCAGGACTGCACGGCCCGCCCGTCCATCAACACCGTGCAGGCCCCGCAGTTGCCGGCACCGCAGCCGAAGCGAACGCCCTTGCACTCCAGGTCGTTGCGCAGGACGTAGAGGAGTAGGTCGTTTTCGCCGGCCTGCACGCGATGGCTCACGCCGTTCACTTGGAGTTCGATGGTAGGGGTCATGGGTGGACTCGAGCGTTGAAGGGGGCGGTCATGCGTCAAGCCGCAGGCATCGCCGAAGGCTTGCGCAACCCAGCCGCGCGCCGGTAGGGCGGCGGATAGAAGGGTTCGACACCCAGCGTCTCCGCCGCGCGCCATACCCAGCGCGGGTCGGCCAGGAAGGGGCGCGCCAGGGCGACCTGGTCTGCTTGGCCCTGCGCGATGATCGCGGCCGCCTGGGCGGGCTCGGCGATGCCGCCGACCGCTCGCGTGACGATCCCGGTGCGCTTGCGCACCTCGTGGGCCAACCCGACCTGGAAGCCCGGGCCGAACGGAATGCGCGCGCCCGGCACCACGAAGCCGCTGGAAACGCACACGTAGCCGAAGCCGATGTCCTGGAGCGACTGCGTCAGCCGCACGGCATCATCGATGCCGAGCCCATCTGCATCCCAGTCCGTGCCCGTGATGCGCGCGCCGAGCACACGGCTCGTCGGTGCAAGACTGCGCAGCCGCTGTGCAATGCGCAGCGCCAGGCGGTCACGCCCCGCCTGATCAACGCCCCACGCGTCGGTACGGCGATTGGACAGCGGCGACTGGAACTGATGCAGCAGGTAGCCGTGGGCACAGTGAAGCTCGATGACGTCGAAGCCCAGCCGCACGGCCCGCCGCGCTGCGTCAACGTAGGCCTCGACGAGGCTTTCTATGCCTGCCTCGTCAAGCGCCTGGGGGGTGTCCCATCCTTCGGCGAAGGGCACGGCGGACGGTGCGGCGCACTGCCACGGGAGCGCGTGCGAGGTCTTCGACTGCAGCGGCCCTCCTCCTTCCCACGGCACATGGGCCGACCCCTTGCGGCCCGCATGCCCGAGCTGGATACCGAAGCGCGTGCCCGGCGCCGACACGGCGCGTGCCGCATTCAGCACCCGGCTCAATGCCGCTTCGGCCTCGTCGCTGTACAGACCGAGGCAGCCGTGGGTGATGCGCCCGCGCGCTTCGACCGCCGTGGCCTCGACCATGACCAAGCCGGCACCCGACATGGCGAGCTGCATCAGGTGCTGCAGGTGCCAGGTGTTTGCCATGCCGTCGACGGCCGAGTACTGGCACATCGGCGAGACGACGATGCGATTCGGAAAATGCACATGGTCGATGCGCAGCTCTTCGAATAGGGGGGACATGGCAGTGCGCTCCTAGAGAGTACTCAGCGCACCGGCGCGATGTTCAGCAGCTTCACCGCGTTCAGCCCTTCGATGCGTGCAACCTCGTCGGCACTCAGGTCCTTCACCTGCGCGATGAGTTCGCGCGGATGCTCCTCACCCATGTCGTAGGGGTAGTCGGTGCCCATGAGCACGCGGTCGGCACCGAAAGTGTCGACCAGGTGCCGCAGCATCTCGGGGTCGAAGACCATGGTGTCGACGTAGAAGGTCTTGAGGTAGCTCGAAGGCGCGCGGTCGATCACCGTGCGGCAGTCGGGGCGAGCGCGCCATGCATGGTCCATGCGCGCCCAGTAGTGCGCCACGTAGCCGCCGCCGTGCGCCGCGATGAACTTGATGTTCGGATAGCGGGCAACCACGCCGTCGAAGATCAGATGGCTCACGGCCACCGTCGTGTCCAGTGGGTTGCCGATGACGTTGTTGAAGTAGTGGTTGGTCAGCCGCGCACCGTCCGAGTACCCGACAGGGTGCAGGAACAGCACGGCGCCGAGCTGGTCGGCGCGCGCGAAGAAGGGCTCCAGGCCGAGCGACGGGTCCGTGAGGTTGCATCCGTTCACGTTGGTGTTGATCTCGATACCGCGCAGGCCCAGGGTGCGGACGGCATGGTCCAGCTCCTGGATCGCGAGCTCGGCGTTCTGCAGGGGCACCGAACCGAGGCCGACGAAGCGCTCGGGCGTGGCGGCCACCAGCGCGGCGATGCCCTCGTTCACCTGGCGGGCCAGCTTGGCGCCGCGCTCGGGCGGCGCAAAGTAGAAGTAGTGGAAAGGTGCCGGGCTGACAGCCTGGATGTCGATGTCCATGCGGTCCATGTCATCGAGCCGCTCGTCGATGCCCATGAGCTTGGGGGCGCGATCGCGCATCTGCGCGACGTTCGTCTGCCGTGTCAGTTCGTTGGCGTAGATCACGCTGGGGTCATGCGATCCGACGTCGAGGTCTGCGCTGGCCTTCACCACGTCGGGGTTGAGGTAGTGGCAATGGACGTCGACCACGGGGTTGCGCTGGCTGCGCGCCGGGCTCGATGCGCTGGCAGCGCGCGGCGCAGAGAGCGCAGACGCGCGGCGCCGAGGCGCGGCGGAGGCGCCGTGCGCGTGGGTCGGGTCGGTGCAATGGGGCGAGCAGGTGTAGAGCATGGGGGTGTTCCGTGGGTAGCAAAAAAGGATGAGTGAAAAGTTCAGTACACGCCGAGATGGCGCGTCGCCAACGTCGGCTCGGCCCGCACCGCGTCGGCCGTGCCGGCATGCACGACATGGCCCGTGTTGAGCACAACCACGTCGTCGGCGACGTCGAGCGCCAGGTGGAAGTTTTGCTCCACCAGCACGATGGAGAGCCGGTCGGCTTTCAGCGTCTTGATGGCCTGTGCCACCTCCGCGACGATCATGGGCGCCAGCCCTTCGGAGGGCTCGTCGAGCAGGAGCACGCGCGGGTTGCCCATCAGCGCGCGGCCGATCGCGAGCATCTGCTGCTCGCCGCCCGACAGGGTGCGCGCCCGCTGGCGCGAGCGCTCCCGCAGGCGGGCGAAGGTGGCGTACACGCGCTCGAGATTCCAGGCCTGCGCCGACGGCGTGTTGCGCGTGGCGGCCTGTTGCGCAACCTGCAGGTTCTCGAGCACCGTGAGGCTGGGAAAGATGCGGCGGCCCTGCGGCACCAGCCGCATGCCGGCGCGCGCGATGCCTTCGGGCGACATGCGCTCCACGGCCGTGCCGCCGAGCCGGATGGTGCCGGCCCGCGGCGACAGCAGCCCTGCGAACGCGTTCAGCGACGTGCTCTTGCCGGCGCCGTTGCGGCCCAGCAGCGCAAGCACGCGGCCTTCGCTCAGTGACAGGGACAGTCCGTGCACCACCTGGCTCTGCCCGTAGCAGATGTCGAGCTTGTTCACGTGCAATGCTTCAGTGACCAAGATAGATCTCCTTGGTTCTCGGATGGTTCACGACCGTCTGGCGGTCACCCTCGACGATCACCTGGCCGTAGTGCAGCACGGTGATCTGTTCGGCGAACTCGAGCGCGACATCCATGTCGTGCTCGATCATCAGGATGGCGGTCTCGCGCGACACCTTCGCGATGAGCCGTTGCACCACGGTGCGCTCGTCCTGCGACAGGCCCGCCAGCGGCTCGTCGAGCAGCAGCAGGCGCGGGCGTTGCGCCAGGCCCAGGGCGAGCTCGACTCGGCGCTGCTCGCCGTATGACACGTCGCATGCCCGCTGCAGTGCCTTGGCCCCGAGCCCCACGTCCTCGAGCAGTTCGACCGCGTGGTCATGCAGGGCGGTTCGCTTCGACAGGTCGACGGCTGCGTTGTGCCGCAGCGCCATCGGTGCAAGCAAGCCCAGCACCACGTTGTGCGCGAGGGTGTCCTTGGGGAACAGGGTGATGATCTGGTAGGTGCGCGACAGCCCGCAACGTGCGCGCGCCGGCACCGGCAGGCGTGTCACATCGGTTCCGAAGATGCGGACCGTGCCCGCGTCAGGGCGGATCTCGCCGGCGATCAGCCCGAACAGCGTGGTCTTGCCCGCGCCGTTGGGTCCGATGATCAGCCGCCGTTCGCCCGGTTGCATGGTGAGCGAGACGTTCTGCGTCACGGCAATGCCCCCGAACGACTTCTTCAGTCCGCGGACTTCGAGCGCGGCGGTCATGCGCGGTCTCCCTTGCCTCGGGCGAGCATCGCGCGCACCCCCGGCACGATGCCGTGCGGCATCGCCAGCACGATGAAGACGAACACTGCGCCAAGCAGCATGTTCCACCGTTCGATGTAGCCCGATGCGTAGTTCTTCAACAGCACGACCAGCACCGCCCCAATGGCCGGTCCGGCCAGCGTGCCCGCGCCGCCCGCGATCACGCTGAGCAGCACCTCCGCCGAGGCGGTGACCGACAGCGCGCTGGGATGTACGTACTTGTGGAAGTAGACGTACAGCAGGCCGGCCACCGCGCCCAGGAAGCTGGCCCCGACGAAGGCGCACCAGCGGATCGCCCAGACGTTGTAGCCCAGCGAGCTCATGCGCCGCGCCTGGTCGCGCGTGCCGCGCAGCGACGCGCCGAAGGGAGAGTCGACCAGGCGTGCGACCACGACCAGGACCAGGGCCGTGATCAAAAGAACGAACCAGTAGTAGGCGTTGCTGTCCTCCATATCGATCCCAAACGGCATGGGCCGCGTGAGTCCGGACAGTCCGTTGTCGCCGTTGGTGACGGCGGTCCACCGGTAGGCCACACCCCAGACGACCTGCGACAGCGCCAGTGTCAGCATCAGGAAACTCAGGCCCGAGGCGCGCAGCGCGATCCACCCGAACACCCCGCCGATGGCGGTGGTGGCCAGCAGCGTGAGCGGCGCCGCCATGGCGTGGCCGAGGCCAAGGTGCAGTGCCAGCCAGCCAGCGATGTACGCCGACAGGCCAAGGTAGGCCGCATGCCCCAACGAAGTGAGGCCCGCATAGCCGACCAGCAGATTGAGGCTGGTGGCGAAGATCACGGCGATCATAATCTGGCTGCCGAGGTTGACGTAGTACTCGCCGAGCACCGCCGGAAGCAGGGCCAGCAGCGCCAGCAGCAGGAGACAGGCGAACTTCTTCATGCGCGTGCACTCCCCAGCAGGCCGGCGGGCCGGAAGGCCAGCACGACGATCATCGGCAGGAAGAGGATCACATACGCCAGGTCGGGAACCAGCGCGGTGCCGAAGGTGTAGATAAACCCGATGATGAAACTCGCAATGAAGGTGCCCACGAGGCTGCCGACACCGCCCAGGATCACGACGATCAACGCCAGCGGCAGCATGTCCGCGTCCAGGCCCGGATAGGCCGACAGCATCGGCCCTCCCACGGCCCCGCCCAGCCCGGCCAGCGCCGCGCCCAGGCAGAACACGCTCGTGAAGAGCGCCGAGGCCCGGATGCCCACGGCGCGCGCCATCGGCATGTCGTCGACGCCCGCACGTATACGCGCGCCCAGTCGGGTTCGCTCGAGCAGCAGGAACAGCACGACCGCCGCACCGACCGCGATGACGATGACCGCCAGGCGGTAGCTCGGAAAGCTGAAGCCGAAGACACTGGCGGGGCCTGCCAGCACGGATGGCGGCGCGACCGGTATCGGGTCGCCGCCCCACAGTACCAGGCACAGGTCCGCCGCGATGAACGACAGGCCCAACGTGGCAAGCACCTGCGCCTGCGAATTGCCTGTGAGGCGGCGCAGCACCAGCCGCTCGATCAGCCCGCCGATGGCTGCGGTGGCGAGCGCCGCGGCCACCACCGCGGCGGCGAATCCCCAGCCTGCGCGCGCCACGTTAGCCGCGACGTAGGCGCCCATCATGAACAGCGCGCCGTGGGTGAGATTGGCGATGCGCATCAATCCGAAGATGAGCGCAAAGCCGGACGAGAGCAACAGCAGCAGGCCGCCGAGGGCGAGGCTGTTGAGTGTTTGGGTCAACCAGAATTGCATGGTTCTGCCGGTACGCCGGGGTTCTTCGGTGGCTTCAGCCCACCAGATTCCGCGCGGGCGGCCAGTCGCGCGAATAGACCGGTTCGGCAAGGAACTTATTCGGGTCGTACGTCCAGAACTGGCTCACGTTGTCGTAGGTATCGATGATGCTGTTGACCAGCCGGCCTTCCTTGCGCTCGACCTTTCGCACATAGACGTTACCCACCACGTTGCCGTAGCTGTCGAACTTCACAGGGCCGCGTGCCGTCATCGCCTGGGTCTGCCGCAGCGACACGCGCAGTTGCTCCTTGTCGAAGGGCTTGCCCTTTATCGGCGCCAGTGCCGCATCGAGCACCGAGGCGCTGACGTGGGTGCAGGCCGCATAGAAACCGGGGTCGTAGCTGTAGGCTTTACGGAAAGACGCGACGAACGAAGCGTTGATCGGATTGGAGAGTTCTGCCGAGTACCAGTTCACCGTGACGATGCCCAGGGCCTCGTCCCCCATGTTGCGAAGCACGGCCTCATCGAGTGCGGTCATGCCGCCGACCAGCGCGAACTTGCCTCGCAGGCCGTACTCGTTGAACTGCCGGATGAAGCGGAACCCGTTGGAACCGGCGAAGCCGAGGAACACTGCATCGGCCTCGCGGCTCAGTTGCGCCAGGAAGGTGCCGTAATCGGGTGCCGTCAGGGGCGGGAAGAGCTTCTGCACGACCTTGCCGCCCGCCTCTTCGAAGACCCGCTGAAAACCTGCGGTCATCTCGTGTCCGTACGCGATGTCGTCCGCCACGAGCGCCATGCGCTTGTACTTGAGCTTCTTCGCGCAGTAGTCGGCCAGCGGATGGGCGCATTGCGCCGACGTCGAGCTTGCGCGAAACAGCCAGGGGCTGGCCTTGCGCTGGGTCATGTCTTCGGCTGCGGCCACGGGGAACACCGGGATCTTGCGGGCGCGCATGTAGTCGTCGGTGGCCAGCGCCTCGAAGGCCGCCAGCGGGCCCATCAACACCTGCGCGCGTTCGCGCTCGACGAGTTCCTGTGTCTTGGTGCGTGCCGTCGACGGCACGCCGCCGGTGTCGGCAACGATCAGCTCGACCTTGCGTCCTCCCAGCATCTGCCCGTTGGCAGCAAGGTAGGTCTGCAGTCCGCGCTCCATGTCGAGGCCGCCCGAGGCGAACGGGCCGGTCTTGGCTGTCAGCAGCCCCAGGCGCAAGGGTTCGGTTGCGCCTTGCGCGCGCGCCAGCATGGGCAGGCCGAGCGTGGCGCCGGCAGTGGCAGCGGTGGCGATGAAGCGCCTGCGGTCGATGGTCATGGTGTCTCCGATCTGTGGGGTGGAACTCGTCCTGCGTCGATCGTCAGCGTCTATCTAATGATCGATTGATCAATAATATTCGCTCAAAAGCACGGCGGCAAGACCGGACTGACGATGAAGAGGACGGGTTTTCCCGAATCGGTGGGATGCGGTCTGCGTTTCTTTAATGATCAGCCGATAGCTCGCTACGCGCGAGCGTACCCTGGGAGGGGAAGCCCGGCGCGCACCGCTGCTCCTGGATCCGAAGCTCCTGCTGATCAGATCTGAAATGTCCGACATGCAGAGAAATATTGTCCTTTTCGGACGTCAAGGTGACATTGATCATTTGATCAACGCCGGACCCCGGACCGGGCCGGCGGACCTCGAATGCGAGCCTCGCTCGCCAACTTCCCGACGTTATTGGCTCACGAAATGACTGCTACTCTTTCCGCGTCCGTCCAGCGAAAGGTGATCCGGCGCATCGTCCCGATCCTGATGCTGATGTACACCATGGCCTATCTGGACCGCATCAACATCGGCACGGCCGCCTTGCGCATGAATGCGGAGCTGGGCATCTCCCAGCAGGTCTTCGGCCTGGCCGCCGGCCTGTTCTTCATCGGCTACCTGCTGCTGGAGATTCCCAGCAACATCATCCTGCACAGGATCGGCGCGCGCGTGTGGCTCACACGCATCATGGTCACCTGGGGACTCCTCTCAGCCTGCACCGCCTTCGTGCAGAACGGCTGGCAACTCGTTGCAGTTCGCATGCTCCTCGGCTTTGCGGAGGCGGGACTCTTCCCGGGGTTGATCTATTGCCTGGCGCTGTGGTTTCCGCCGAGCATGCGTGGGCGCATGCTCGTGATCCTGGTCCTGCCCTGGGCCGTGATCGTCGGCACGCCGATGTCGGCCGCCATCGTGCAGTACGCCGACGGCCTCATGGGCTTCTCGGGCTGGCGGATCATGCTGTTCGTCGAGGGCTTGCTGCCCGTGTTGCTGGGCTTCTATTCCGCCCGCTACCTGACCTCCAAGCCCGAGGAAGCGGAGTGGCTCACGGACGCGGAAAAGCGCGAGGTCATCGCAGCCCGGGAGTCCGATGGCGTAGCAGTGCCCGAGCATGTCGAGAAGCCCTTGCGCGCCACGCTCATGCAACCTCACCTCGTCCTGCTGTCGCTCGCCTATGCGACGGCACAGATGGGCTTCTACGCGAGCTTGATCTTCACGCCGCAGATCGTGCAGGAATTCGGGCGCCTCTTCGGCACCACGCTGTCGACCGTACAGGTCGGCCTGTTGTCCGCCATTCCGAGCATCATCGGAATGACGCTGTACTGGTTCTGGGTCGCGCACTCCGACCGGACGAACGAACGCGTCTGGCACGCGATTGCCTCCTTCGTCACGGCCGCGGTGGGCATTGCCATTCTTGTAAGCGTGCACAACCTTTCCGCGTCGATCCTCGGACTGTCCCTGCTGACAGCCGGCCTGGTCAGCGGGCCGATCTGCATCTGGCAGCTGACCGCGATCGGCGTCCGGGGCAAGACGGCGGCCGTCGTCTTCGCGTATGTCAACTGCTTTGGCATCGTGGGCTCCATGTTCAGTCCCTACTTCATCGGCTACCTCAAAGACCGTACGGGCTCCTATGACGCGGGACTGCTGTTCCTTGCCATTGCGGCGCTGCTTGGCGCCGCGCTGGTTTTGGTCGCGAGTCTCGCGATGCGGCGCGCCGGACTGCTGGGTGCCGACGACCCGCGCGCCGCCGTGCGCGTCGAGCGGGCCTGAGGCGCGAGCCATCAGCGTGCCATGCGCAGGACGAGGGCCGCGAGTGCGGAAGCGGTGGCAAGGGCCGTGACCGCCATCCACCCAAAATGGGCGAACAGCACCGCCGCCAGCGCGGAGCCGATGGCCATGCCGATGAACATGCCGGTGAACAGCACTGCGTTGAGCCGGCTTCGTGCGCCCGGATCGATGCCGTAGACGATCGACTGATGGGCGATCAATGCAGCCTGGATGCCGAGGTCGAACCCGACGGCACTCGCCACGAGCAGCCAGAGCTGTGCACCCGGCGCCATGAATGCCGACAGCCCCATGACCGCGAAAGACCCGACGACCAGACCCGCGCCCAGGCGGGTGACGAGTGCGGGACCGTGCCGGTCAGCGATGCGGCCTGCCACCGGCGCGATGAGCGCGCCGGCTGCACCCGCCAGGCCGAACGCGCCCGCTGCTGCGGCGCCGAGGTGGAAAGGCGCTGCATGCAGCATGACAGCCAAGGTCGACCAGAAGGCACTGAATCCGACAGACAAAAGGCCTTGCGACCAGGTCGCACGACGCAGTTCGGCGTGCCGGTTCCACAGCGCGCCGAGCGAGCGAAGCAGCGCAAAGTACGACAGCTGCGTGGTCGCCTTGAAGCGGGGAAGGCGGGACCAGGCGACGAGGCCGACCAACGCGATGCTGACACCGGCCGACGCAAACATCGACCGCCATCCCCAGTGCTCGGCGACGAACCCGCTAACCACGCGCGAGAGCAGGATGCCAGACAGCAGCCCCGTCATCACCATGCCGACAACCTTGCCGCGATGCGTCTCGGGCGCGAGCGTGGCAGCTGCCGGCACGATGTCCTGTGCCATCGTGGCGGCCAGACCGATCACCAGGCTGGCCACGAAGAGCGTGGAGATGGAAGGCGAGAGCGCGGCCATGAACAGTGCGGCACAGAGCACGGCCGCCTTGATCAGGATGATGCTGCGCCTGTCGCGGCGGTCGCCCAGCGGCGCCAGCAACAGGATGCCCATGGCGTAGCCGAACTGGGTGAGCGTCGGCAACAGGCCTACGGACTGTGTCGAGGCGCCGATGTCTGCGCTCAGCACGCCCAGCATCGGTTGGCTGTAGTAGAGCGACGCCACGGACAAGCCAGCTCCGGCTGCCAGCATCCAGGTGAGCGAGGGCGCGAGTCCTGCCGGTTCGGCCGGCCGGACCCTCAAAGCATTCGATGCATGCACATCTTGAATATGCGACATGGTGTTAACCCTTAAACGTTTCGATGTCGCAAGTCTGACCTCGCCTGTACTTGATTGGTAGCATCGCGAACCGAACAACGTTTATTCGTGCGACGTATACAAGAGGGGTTCATGCCATCCGCTCGCCCAGATCACATCACCGCCTCCAGCAGCGACCGCGTGGAGCTTCTGCAAACCTTTGTTCACATCGTGCAGGCCGGCAGCCTGTCTGCGGCGGCCGTGCAACTGGGCTCGACGCAGCCGACGGTGAGCCGCCGCCTGCAGGCCCTGGAACTCTGGCTCGGCGTGAAGCTGCTGCAACGATCGACCCACGCGATGAAGCTCACCGAAGACGGCGAGCGGTGTTTCGATCGGGCCAAGGCGATGCTGGCAGACTGGCACGCGTTCGACGCTGAAATGCGGGGCGTCGACAACGAACCCGAAGGTACTTTGCGCGTGGTCGTCCCCCACGCCTTCGGGCAGGCACTGCTGGTGCGCCCGCTGGCGGAATACCTGCGCCGCTACCCGCGGGTGTCCGTGGAATGGCTGCTTCATGACAGGCGACCCGACTTCGTTGCCGAGGGCGTGGACTGCGCCATCCATGTCGGCGAGGTGACCGATGCGATGGTGGTGGCTCGCAAGCTCTCCGAAGTGCCGCGCATTGCAGTGGCGGCCCCGAGCGTGCTGGCTGGCCGCCCCACCCCCGCGCACGCTGGCATGCTGGCGGACTGGCCCTGGCTGGCGCTGCGCACCTTCTACCGCAATGAGATTGTCCTCGTGCACACATCTACCGGCGAACGGCAGCAGTTGTCGATCGCCCCGCGCATGATCACCGACAGCCTGTTCGCGCTGCGCAGCGCGGCGCTCAACGGTTTGGGCGTGTGCGTCGGGTCCAGTTGGCTCTTCAAGGACGACCTTGTGCGGGGCGAGCTCGTCGAGGTCGTGCCCGATTGGCAGGCACCGCCGCTTCCGGTGTTTCTCACCTACCCGCCCGCACGGTTCTATCCCGCCAAGCTGCGCCAGTTCCTCGAGCTCGTTCGCCAGTCGGTGCCCGTTGCATTGGACACCGCCGCACCCGTCGCAACCGCTACGGCCGGAACATAAGACCCGTGCCTAGAATTCCGGCTTCCCGTTGGACCGACCCAGGACCCGCATGCATCTGATCGAACTTCGGATGCTCCGCCAATTCGTCAGCGTGGCCGAGCACGAAAGCATTTCCCGCGCGGCCGAGGCCCTGCACATTTCGGCGTCGCCCTTGAGCCGCACCATCCTGCAACTCGAGGCGCGCGTGGGCTTCGCGCTGTTCGAACGCGTGGGCCGTTCGCTGCGCCTCAACAATGCCGGTCGAGAACTGCTGGTGAATGCGCGCCAGCTACTCAGGAGCAACGAGACCCTGATGCGCGATCTGCAGCGCAGGGCCGACGGAATCGGCGGCACGGTTGTGATCGGTCACATGGCCGGCGCGCTGTACAACGGCATCATCCCCGGCACAGCGCGGCAGGTGCAGTTTGCCCATCCCTCGATCGCTTTCCAGTTCGAGGGCGCGGAGGAACTTCAGCAACTCGAAGCCCTGCGCCGCGGCCGGCTCGACTTCGCCGTGCAGACGCAGGAGGTGACCGACCCCGCGCTGGCGTCACGGCTCTACAGCACCGAGAACTACGTGTTGCTCATGCCCAAGCGACATTCGCTGGTCAAGGTTGCCGAGATCCCGTTGCAGATGCTCGTCGACGCGGAATGGGTGGTGACGCCCGAACGCAGCGGGCCTTCGCTGCGCGCGAAGTTCATGACGGCCTGCCGCCGGCTAGGGTTCGAGCCGCGCGTTGCCTGCGTGGCGGGCGACATTGTCTCGGCGCTCGCACTGGTCGCCAACGAGTTCGGGTTGTGTGCGGCCCAGGAGAGCCTGGTGCAGTTCGCGGGTGAGATGATCGTCGCGCGGCCGCTGCCGCTGCTGCAGATGCAGACCGAGTATCGGATCGTCTGGCGGCCGGAGGCCGTGTCGCCCGCGGCGCAGCGCTTTCTCGATGCGCTGCCGCAGGTGCCGCACCCCGCGCGCGTGCGCCGCGCAGCCGCGGCGAAGAACAATCAGGTCCGGCCGGTGCGCGGGCGCATCGAGAGCGCTCGCCCCCGTGCCTCGAAACGCTGAGCGCTCGGTGCGCGGCCGCAGGGCCTGCAGTCGCTGTCAGGACCGTTGCGCTTTCAGCACGACCGGCACGCCGGCAATGAAGGCATCGACGCGCATGTCGATGAGCCGATCGAGATTTTTTGGGGTGGGCAGTTCGTAGACCCACTTGCGCACGCCGATGTAGAAGACGCTCGAATGCATGGCCCAGACGAGCTCGACCTCCTCGTCTTCTTCCTGGGCGTCGCGCGGTTCGGGAATGCCGTGGCTGTGACGCAGCTCGCGGGCAATCACCACGAAGTGTCGCTCGCGCAGGCGCGCGAGGTACTTTTGGTTGATGCCGCCGCGGCTGAGGCCCGCGTAGATGAAGATGCGCACCCATTCCCCGCGCAGCACGAAGCGCGCGTAGTCCTTCAGGTAGCGCTTGAGCCGCTCGGGCAGCGGCACCGACCTGTCCGCCAGCCATTCTTCCCACTCGGGGTTCCATCGCCTGACGAAGACGTCCTCGTAGACACGGTCGACAAGGGCCTCTTTGGTGGGAAAGTAGCGGTAGAGCAGGGGCTGCGTGATTCCCAGCTCGCTGGCCAGTTCGCGGGTACTGGCATCGAAGCCCTTGCGCGCGAAGAACGCGGTTGCCGCCTGGAGTATCTGGTGTTCACGGTCCTCCGGCGCGAGGCGCCGTCGCGCCGGCGGCGCTGCGCCGTCGTGGACCCCGAGGGGCTTGCTGGTAGCCATGTGGGTCGGGATGCCTCTAGTTTATTGATCGATCGACAAATTATGCCGCCCACTTCAAAGTGACCGGACGATAAACAAAGGCGTCTTGCACGTCAAGGCGGGCGCAACGCGACGCGACGCGACGCGACGCGACGGAAATGATCCCATGAACCAGTGGACCCTGATTCGCAACGCCGACGTCATCACCATGGAAGATGCATGCGGCGAGATCCGGGGATGCGACATCCTGCTCCACAACGGCGCCATCGTGCTGATCGCGCCGGACATCGCGTCCAGCCATGGGCCGCGCTGCGAGGGCGCAGCGGTGGTGGACGCCACGGGCATGATCGCGCTGCCGGGCATCTCGATGCGCGCAACTGCATGTGGCAGACGGTGCTTCGCGGCTATGTGCCCGACCTGTGGACGGGCAACTACTTCACCCGGTTGTTGCCGCTGCGCCGGTACTTTCAGCCGCGCGACAACTTCAATTCGGGCTACGTCGGTGACCACGAGACGCTCTCCTACGGCACAACGACGGTGATCGACTGCTGCCACAACATTCGCGCGCCCGCCTATGCCGACGCCGTGATCGAGGGGCTGCGCGAGTCCGGTATCCGGCACGTCTTCACCTACTCGTTCATGAGCGAGTTGCCCGATGCCTTCGACAGCGAGGTCGCGCGCTTCGCGGATGCGCAGCGGGTGTTCGAGCGCTTCGACGATGCGCGCAGCCGCACGACGGTGAACTTCGGCATCGAATCGGTCGGGACGGTGAACGTGGGCGGCCAGCTCGCGCTTGCTCGCTGGGCGCAGCGCGCTGCATTCACCTGAACGCTCCGGGGCGACGTCGCGGCGCTGGACGAACAGGGCCTGCTGGGTCCTGATCTGCTGGGCATTTACGGCAATCTGCTCACCGACGAGGAGCTGCAACGCATGGCGCGCACCGGAATGCCACTGTGCTTCACGCCTTCAGCAGACGTGCTGGGCACACCCGCCGACGGGGTGCGGGGGCTGCCCAGCACGGTGTGTCGGTGGTGTTCGGCTGCGACGTTCGGTGTCACGTGGCGTCGGACCCCTTGATGCAGCTGCGCGTGATGTACGCCGTGCATGGTTTCATCGACGGCCTGACGGCGCGTGCCCGCGAAGAAATCACCGGCCCTGGCCTGCGGTACGCCCAGGCATTCCCCTGCTGCGGCCCGCCGACCTGATCCGCCGCGCAACCATCGACTGTGCGGAAGTGCTAGGCATGGCCGACCGGTTCGGCTCGCTGAAGCCAGGCAAGCGTGCGGACATCGTGCTCGTGCGAAAGGGTCTGTTCGGCGATTCGATAGAGGACGATCTGTGCACCCACCTCCTGATGCAAACCAGCGCACGTGAGATCGACACGGTGTTCGTGGACGGGCAGGCGCTGCTGTCCGGCGGGCGGCTGCTGAACCAGGATGCAAGCCGCACCGCGCAGCTGGTTTCGCAGTCGAGGGCGACCATCTGCGATGCGGCCCGCAGGGGCGGCTGACCCGTCGCGCGGGATCGACCCGCGCGAGCCGCGCGTTCTACTGGCGCATGCCCGCGAAATCGACGATGCGCCGATACTGGCCTGCGTCTTTTGCCATGATCTGCGCGAGGTTCTCGTCGCCCCGGCCGACGACGACGCCGATCTGTTCCAGGCGTTGGCGCAAGGCCGGGTCGCGCAAGCATTCCTTCAGGGCGGCCTGGAGCCTCGTGACGATGTCCGGCGCCGTCTTGCGCGGCGCCATCAATGCATACCAGGCCACCAGGTCGTAGCCTTTGAGCGCCGGATGTTCGCCCAGTGCAGGAATGGACGGCAGCAGGGCGATGCGCTGGGCGCTGGTTACCGCGATCGGCACGATGCGACCGCTGTCGATGAAGGGCTTGGCAGCCCCGGGGCCGAGAAATGCGAACTCGATCGCACCGCCAGCCAGGTCGCTGCCGATGTTGCCCGCCCCGCGATAGGGAATGTGCGTGATCGACAGCCCCGCCTGCTTCTTCACCAGCTCGCCAGAGAAGTGCAGCATCGAACCGATACCCGAGGTTCCGTAGCTGTACTTCCCCGGATTCGCCTTCACGGCCGATACGAACTGGTCGAGCGTCTTCACGCCGCTTTGCGTGGACGCGACCAGCATCAGCGGAATGGCACCGACATAGCCCACGGGCACCAGGTCCTTCGAGGCGTCGTACTTCTGTGCCGGATTGAGCAGCTGCGTGGCGACGAATTCGCTGCTGGAGCCGAAGACCAGCAAGTGACCGTCCGGTGCGGCATTGACGACGCGCTGCACGCCGATGGCCCCGGCGGCGCCGCCCACGTTCTCGACCACAGTGGTGGCGCCCAGTTGCTTGCCGAGGCCGTCGGCCACGGCACGCCCCACGGCATCGACGCTGCCCCCCGCCGGGTAGCCAATGACGATCGAGATGGGACGGCTCGGGTAGGCGGTCTGGCTCTGCGCAAGGCTCGCTGCGAACAACGTCGCCATCAGCGCCAGCACGCCGCGCGCGCGAAGCGGCGTTTTCACGGTGCCTCCAGTTTCACGGCCGCGCGCCGGATCTCCTTGATGCCTTCATCCGTATCCACGCCGACGGCGTAGAAGCCGGCTGGACCGCCGTTATAGCGGATCTCGAAGGGAAAGCCGCGAGGAGAGGCCACATCGCCCAGCCAGGCGGCCAGCGCCGTCTCGGACTCCCCGATCTCGATCCACGCGATGCCGCGCCCGCAGGTGGTGCCGGATCCGGGGACGACCGGCAGGCTCGCCGCATGCGCGCCTGCGTCAGGTTTGAAATACAGGTTGGGTTTGCCCGACGGCCATGCCGTCAGCGCGCTGGGTGTCTGCAGCGCGAAACCGCGTGCCCCGTTCATCATCTGGCGCCCGGCGTCCTTGCCGGTCGTGCGCTCGTCCACCGTCGTGCGATGGTGTGCGGCGAAAGCGTCGAGTTCGTCGCGAGTGTCCGCGCGAAGGCACCACCCGATGAAGCGTTCGCCCTCCTGCGTCTGGCGCTCCATGAAGGCCGTAAAAGGAACACCGTCTCGCAGCTTTCTCTGGTCTACGATGCTTTCAAGCTCGATGTACACGTCTGGCGCCAACGGCATCACGCGATGGCCGACGCCGTAGAGAGGGAAAAAGCCCCCGTCGTAGTTGCCCAGGCCCGTCTCCTGACTGAGTCTGAAGGTGGATTCGTAGACATTGGGCGTTGCAAGGCAAAGATGGTCGAAATGGATCAATTCGAGGTCCTTCCAGAGTGGCGGCTATCGTTGGATGCGGGTGCTGCACCGGGAGGCGCCCCGGTGCGCGTTCGACCCGAATCTTCGATGTCTTCACTATGTCTGGAAAGGACAATATTTATCAATATTTATGACATTGCAGGTCATTCAGACAAGGTGGTGGATGCCGAGGTGTTTCACCGTGTCGAATACGAGATCACGGGCAAGGCCCTCGGACGTGCCCCGCCAGGACGGCCTTCACGGCATGGCGGGAGCTCGACGGCGACAGCGTGCCTTCCGGCTCGCGGGTCGCAAGGCCAATGCCAGGCCGATGGCCTCGGTCAAGCGGTCACTAGGCCGATCAAGAGCTTCAGGTTGAGGCCGATGATGACGCCCGAAACCGCCCACGCCGTGAGCTTCACCCAACCCCGGTTGGCGAACTCGCCCATGAGCTTCGCGTCGTTGGTCAATCTCACGAGCGGAACCACGGCGAACGGAAGCTGCAGGCTCAGTACCACCTGGCTCAGGATGAGCAGCTTGGTGGTTCCGCTTTCACCGTAGAGCAACGTGACGATGACGGCCGGAACAATCGCAAGCAGCCGGGTCGCCAGCCGCCGCGCCCACGGCGCGACCTTCAAGTCGATGAACCCTTCCATGACGATCTGGCCGGCCAGCGTCGCCGTCACCGTTGAATTCTGGCCCGAGGCCAGCAGCGCCGCGGCGAACAGCACGCTGGCGAAAGCGCCACCGAGCATCGGCGACAAGAGGTCATACGCCTGGAGGATGTCTGCCACGTCGCCCCGCCCGTTGGCATGGAAGGCAGACGCCGCAAGGATGAGGATCGCCGCATTGATGAACATGGCGAAGACCAGCGCGACTGTGCCGTCAATCGTGGCGAAACGCAATGCTTCGCGCATCCCCTCTGTGGTCTGTGTGAAGCGACGTGTCTGCACGAGCGCCGAATGCAGATACAGGTTGTGCGGCATGACGGTAGCGCCCAGGATGCCGATCGCTACATAGAGCATCGCCGGGTTCGTGGCGATCGTTGCCGTCGGAATGAAGCCCTTCGCTACCGCCGCCAGATCAGGTCTCGACAGCAGCAACTCTGCCGCAAAGCACCCCGCGATGACCACCATCAGCGCCACCACGAAGGCCTCGAGCTGCCGGAATCCACGCTGGTGAAGCATCAGGATCAGAATCACGTCGAACGCGGTGAGGCAGACGCCGACAACGAGCGGAATTCCGAACAGCAACTGGAGCGCAATCGCCGTTCCGATGACTTCGGCCAGATCGCATGCGGCAATGGCAATCTCGCAGAGGATCCAAAGGGCAACGCGAGTCGGGGCGCTGTACCGGGCGCGGCAAGCCTGTGCCAGATCCAGCCCTGCGACGATCCCGAGCTTGGCGGACAACGACTGCAGCAGCATCGCCATCAGGCTCGATAACAGGATCACCGACAGCAGCGTGTACCCGAACGCCGACCCGCCCGCGATGTCAGTGGCCCAGTTGCCAGGGTCCATGTAGCCGACGGCAACTAGGTAGCCCGGTCCCACGAAGGCCGCGAGCTTGCGCCAGAAGTTTCCCACGCCGCTCGGCACACCCACCGAGCGATACGCTCCAGGTAAGCTGGGGGCGGTCGCCTGGATCGGAAGGCGCGCGTTGATCTGTACGATATTCGATGGAGGCATGGCAGTCCTTAAGCTGACGGCGTTCACTACCGGTGAAGCCATGGTTCAATGCTCGCAGTTGAACGTTGCAGGTCTGTTCCAGTACGGAAGGCCAAATTTCAGTTGAAACGCCCCGGATCGCCTGGGCGAAAGAAACTATGCCGACGTGCCGGTTGGTGAAGAGCGATGGCTCAACCCTGAGAGCTTGCAAATGCCAACAAACAGAACCGGTGCTGCCATGCAGATTGCGCGGCCATGAAGCTGAAGCGTTGCCATGCCGCCGACCGCTCCTCCGACCGCGAACGCTGCGATGGCTTTGCTCAAGGCGATCGCCTGCTCCTTTGCGGCGGCGTTTCGATTGAAAGTGATGCTCGTCAAGGCTTCGAGCAGATTACGCAAGTTGCCAGTGGTCATCGTGGAGTTGTAGGTCCAGGCATGCAAGTGCCCGAAATAAGTCAGTTGCAAGCCTGCAGCAAAGGCCATGACCGCTGTCGCGAGCGACGCGGACAGCAGGGGGGAGAGGATGCCGATCAAAAGCAGGATCGTCCCTTCCAGAGCGAGAACAGCAAGATCCAATCGAACAGACAATGACGCCATGCGAGGTGTTTTAAGCGAGCCGGCTGACACCACACCCATGCAAAAGGCAGCGATGGAGGGGAGATGGCGCGTAGCAGCAAGCCAGTCACCTTGAGCGACAGCGATGGCTGTCACAATGATGTTCACACTCTGCGCTCCAGCAAAAACGCCATCCCAGCCCACATAGGAGTACGCGTCGAGAAAACCGCCCACGAAAGACATGATCAGCGCTATTTGCAAAGCCCTCGTGGGGTCGGGGCGGTCAGGGCTGGAGGTCATGAGAGGAGATCCTCTACAAGGCGAGTGCCGGATGTACTTCAATCAGATGACATTCGATTTCATTTGCAAGATCGGCTGTGGTTCCATCTCGTACCTGCCTTACAAACGAGGCTCGACCCGTTGCCTGCCCTGGACCGCGCCAAAGCGATGGCGCCTGCTGCGCTTTGGTTCGCCTGGGCATCCAAAGCTAAGCGGGGCAGTCGCTCACGCAGCACCACTTGCACGTCCGACGGGGCTTGTAGCGCCTTGTCATCGTCTTGCGAGGGCTGTCCGTACGGCTCGGCCGCCTCGCGCCGCACCGATCGGCAACGCCGCCTGAAGCGCCGCGCGCTTGGGCTTTTCTTTAGCGACAACCAAGCGTGCGGGCCAGGCTCTCGGCCAACTCTTGCAGACCGAGCGGTTTGCGAAGCAGCGCGACCACTCCAGCTTCGTGTGCACGCTGCTCGAGCGCTGCCCCAACGTTGCCGCTGACCAAGATCACTGGCAGGTCGGGACGCACCGCGAGCAGTTTCAGCGCGAGATCGCTGCCGGCCATGCCTGGAAGCATCTCGTCGGTGAGTACCGCATCGAAGCGCTGCTGGTCGCCCAGAAAGGCCTCGAGCGCGCGCTCGCTGGAGTCGAAGCCGACCGGCTCATAGCCCAGCTCGGCGAGCAGTTCCTCGGCCAACTCGACCAGAGGGCGCTCGTCGTCCACCACCATCACGACTTGCCCGTTGCCCCGTGGCCAGGCTGGGTCGGGACGCGCCGGCGGCGCCTCGGACTCGCAACACACCGGCAGCCACACCGTCACACGCGTTCCATGCCCGGGACTTGGCGCGGGCTCGGTCGCAATGTCGATGGCGCCTCCCAGGTCGTTGACGATCCCATGGACCATCGACAGTCCCAGGCCGGTTCCCTCGCCCAGCCTCTTGGTGGTGAAAAAGGGGTCGAAGGCGCGCTGCAATACCTCGGGGGACATGCCTGCACCGGTATCCGACACCACCAGACGGACGTAGTCGCCGGGTGCCAGTTCGCCATGCAGCAGCGGCTTTGGCTTTGGCGAGGTCACTCGATCGAGTTCGATCGCGACGGTGCCCGCGTCGCCGAGCGCCTGAGCGGCGTTGGTGCACAGGTTTATCACGACTTGGTGCAACTGGGTGCTGTCACCCAGCACGGCAGCCAGCCCGGCGTCCAGGCGGGTGTCGACACGGATCGCATCAGGTAGGGTGGGCCGCAGCATGGTCAGAGCCTCGTCCACCACCGACTGGATGTTCACCGGTACCCGCTCAGCCACGCCGCTGCGGCTGAATTCAAGAATTCGCCGCACCAACACGCGTGCTCGCGCGCCGGCCTGCATCACTCGGTCGATGTAGCGGCGCATATCGCTGCCCGGCGCGGCATGCTGCTGCGCCATTTCGCCGAAACCGAGGATTGCGCCCAGGATATTGTTGAAGTCGTGCGCTATGCCGCCGGCCAGCGTTCCCAGTGATTCAAGTCGCTGCGCTTTTTGCAGACGAGCCTGCAGCGCAGCCTTCTCGGCTTCTCCGGCTTCCAGGCGCCGCAGTTGGCGCAGCAACCCGGCAATCGTGACCACGACCAGGGTTGCAAGCAGCAGCGTTCGGATGATGGCGCTTTGCATCTCGTCGTACCACGGGCGCAGCGCATGATCCTCGTCACGTGTGATCGTGAGCGTGAGCGGCCGCTTACCTACGCCTACGGCGGCAACTAATTTGGCGCGGCCGTCGACGGGGCTCACGGAGCGGTCGATCAGTGGTCCACCCTTGAAACCCGTCAGTTCCGGGAAGCGCCGTCCACTCGGAATGCCGGGTTCGTCTGGCTGGCGCACGACCAGCGTGCCGTCGTCGAGCGTGAGCAGTAGCGCGCTGCCCTCGCCCAATTCGATCGCCGAGTAAGAAGCCTGCAGTTCCTGCAAAGTCACGCTGGCCGTGACGACACCGTCGAAGCTGCCGTCAGGCTTGGTAAGCCGGCGTGAGACGACCAACGCAGGGCGCCTGTCGGTGCGCGTGACCACCGGCTCGTTGATGTAAAGACCTCTCGCAGAACCCTCGCGCTGGCTCTGGAAATACGGTCGGTCCGACACATCGGCCAACGGCTCGCCGGTGACGCGTGAGCGGTACTTCTGCATGCCCTCTCGATCAACCAGGGTCAGGACGCTCACTTGAGACACACCTGATACACGGGCCGCTAGCGCGGCCGAGATTTCGTCGGGCGGCAATGCCTGACCGGCGGTTTCCCACCATTCACCAGTATCACGCAGCAGCAGGTCCACTGCTTGCAGGTTGCGCGCGCCCTGCTCGGCCAGGGCTTTGGCTAGGTTGCCGAGTTCCCGCTCGGTCGCGAACATGATCTGCTGATGCAGTCGCCAGCCATCGTAGATCGCCGAACCGGCAAAGGCTGCCACCAGCACAATGCCCGCCGCGACGATTCGCTGGCGTAGACGCTCGCTCGACATCATTCGGAGAGCGTGGCCGCCACGGCGCCAAGCAGTTCATCTCGGGTACAGGGCTTGGCCAGGAGTCGGCTCACGCCTAACGCGCGGGCCACGTCCGAGTCGCTGCCCAGGCTGCGCGGCACCTGCGTCGAGATTCCAATGATCGACGAATGCGGATAAGCGTTGTGCACCGCCTGCACGGCGCCGGCGGTTTCTCCGCCGCGCGAGCGCGGGTGTGGCAAGTCGAGAACTACGAGATCGACGGTGACATCGGCCGCAGCGTTCGCGGCGGCGTCGAATGGGCCGCCATGTCGCAATAGCGAGCGGACGTCATGTCCTTCGCTGGTCAGCCATTCGGATATCAGCACGCGCATCGCGCCATCTTCCTCGATAACAATAATTTTCGACATGAATCTGTCCTTGTTCCTGCCGGCGTCCGTGGTGGTGCACCGCCGCATCCACTCGATTGGAGCGAAAAAGCATGCGCTCGCGATTTCAGATCCGAGATGTTTCATTTCATTTGTAATCTGGCGGTAGGCTTCCGTAGGATCGATTGAATTACGCTTCGGGCGCCATGAACACCGTTACCCCCCACATCCTCGTGGTCGACGATGACCCAGCACTGCGCGAGCTGATGATCGCGTACCTGACGGAAAACGAGTTCCAGGTGACCGCCGTGGCCACTGGCAACGAGATGACCGCGGTGCTGCAGGACAGCGTG
Organism: Variovorax sp. VRV01; assembly: GCF_014852545.1. Classification (NCBI taxonomy): domain Bacteria; kingdom Pseudomonadati; phylum Pseudomonadota; class Betaproteobacteria; order Burkholderiales; family Comamonadaceae; genus Variovorax; species Variovorax sp. VRV01. The sequence goes on along the minus strand of NZ_JACVBS010000017.1, from coordinate 22,431 downwards.
ATCGACCTGGTGCTGCTCGACCTGCGCCTAGGCGGCGAAGACGGCATGCAACTGGCACGCGGCCTGCGCGACAACAGCGAATTGCCGGTCATCATCGTCACCGGCAAGCAAGACGAGGCCGATCGCGTCATGGGCCTGGAGATTGCCGCCGACGACTACGTCATCAAGCCCTTCAGCAACCGCGAGATGCTGGCACGCATCCGTGCCGTGCTGCGCCGCTACCAGGCGCGCACCGACGCCGTGCCAGCGGGCCGCAGCACCAAGCGCCGCGCCTACCGCTTTGCGGGCTGGGAACTCAACCTGCTGGCGCGCCGTCTGACCTCGCCCGAGGGACGGCGCGTGGAGCTCAGCAACGGCGAATTCAACTTGCTGCTGGCGCTGTGCGAGCATCCGCAGCGCGTACTCTCGCGCGACCAGCTTCTGGAGCTGTCCCGCCTGCACGGCGCAGAGGTGTACGACCGCTCCATCGACGTGCAGATCCTGCGGCTGCGCCGCAAGATCGAGGTAGATGCCGCGGCGCCGAAGATGATCCGCACCGAACGTGGCGCAGGCTACGTGTTCGAGCCGCAGGTGCAGGTGCTGCACTGAACATGCGCTGAAGCTTAATGCCCGTCTGTGGGCGCCCGTGCTGCATGCGTCTTGCAAGGGCCGATCAGAAGTCGCGGCCGCTCTCGAACAGAAACCAGGCGCGACGTTCGGTCTCGTCAATCCAAACCTCCAGCAGACTGGCTGTGGCCACATCGCCATAGCCGTCGCACATGGCGTGCGTGGCGCGCATGAAGTCGATCAGGCGCAGGTTGTCCTCGCGCAGCTCGGCCAGCATGTCGGCCGGTGTGACGAACGGCGCATCGTTGTCCAACAGGCGCTGATGGCGCGTGATGTCGCCGATGGAGCGCAGCGTGGCGCCCCCGAGCTTGCGGGCACGCTCGGCAATGGGATCGGCCATGGCGAAGATCTGGTCCGACTGCTCGTCCAGCATCAGGTGGTAGTCGCGAAAGTGCGGACCCGACATGTGCCAGTGAAAGTTCTTGGTCTTCAGGTACAGCGCGAAGCTGTCTGCCAGCAGGGCCGAGAGGCCGCCGCCGATGTCGCGTCGGGCTTCGGTACCGAGCGCCGTCGGCGTGTGCAATGGCGCTTGGTGGCGGCTGATGGTGGATTCGGGTGTCATGGTCATGGAAGGGCCTGCAGGTTGTATCGATTGCATCGGATGGGTGGATGGACCACTTGCCGATGCTTAGCCGGTGGTCCATGGGTGTACTTTGCGGTGGGCCGGTTGCCGGGTCATTTCATTTGAGGCGGCGATGTTGCAGATGCAATTCCCTCTCGCCGTACACGCTGGTGAACGTCGGCGTCACGAGCGACGCGGTGCCGGGCAACACCTTCGATTCCGCCTCGAGGCGATCGACGACGAGGAGATGCGCATCCGGCTCTTCGTCGTGCTGCGCTGCAGATGAAATATTTCGCAGCCTGCATGAAACCGCGCTGCGAGCAGCATCTCGCGCGATGAGGCTTCGCCGCCCGATTCATCCGCCGAGTAGCCTCCCATGCAAGCCTCCCAGACCCGCATCGAGCCCGCCGCACGCACAGCCCGATGGCCAGACGGCCAGCCGCGGAATTGACCGTCGCGGCCAGTGACATGCGCTTTCTCGATCTGCTGGCGCCCCTCGATGCGATCGACATCCGCCGGACTGTCGTCTTCGCCCAGCAACTGGATGGCGCCCACGCAATCGCGGCAGATGGCCTGCAGGAGGTCGAAGGGCTGCGCCGTGCGTGTCCTGGAGCGGCTCGCGATGCGGTCGCGCATGGCCTGACTGTCGACGCGCTCGCCGTTGGCCCAGATGGAAAGCGCCGGCATGTTCGATAGACGCGCCACCACTCCGGAGCCGGCTGCTCGTTGGCGACGTGTCTTGCGCTCGGGTGGCCGGCATCTGGTGCTTGCGCAGTCGAGCGCTTTGCTGGATTTTTCGAGCCGACCGTGATCTCGAGGCCCAGCACACCGAAGAGCGCCAGCAGTTGCTCCAGGCTCACCGAGCCGGGGTTGAGCTCCATGTGGGACATGCGGCCTGGCTGATGCTGAGCCGCTCGGCCAGCTTCACCTGTGAGATGCCTGCCTCCTTGCGCGCGGCCCAGAGCAGCACGCCGAGCTGGGAGGAAACCGAAAGGACTTGCCGCGTGTTGATACCAATGAGGTTGGTATCCCTGAGATTACCCATCCAATGGGTATCTGTCAAAAACCCATCACACGGGTAATTCAATGAATACCCATGCGATGGGCAACCGGCCGGAAGCGCCGTCCTCGGAACTCTACCGGCCCAGGAATTCGATCGCCCTGGGTACGAAGTCGGCATGGAACTGGAACACGCTGCCATGGCCGGCGTCGGGATAGATGAAGAGCGTGCTGTTCGGAAGCCGCCGAGCCAGTTCATGCGAGTTCGATGTCGGGACCATCCGGTCGTCGTCGCCATTGACGATGAGCACCGGCTGCCTGACTGCCGAAAGATCGACGGGCCTCTTGCGGCCCCAGGCCTTCAGTGCCCGCAGCTGCGCCAGGTATGCGGCGATCGTGATCTTCTTGTCGCGGTGGTCCGAGCGTTCCTTCAATCGCGCGAGAAAGGCCTTGCCGGCCTCGATGCCGCCCGGCGTGCGCGTGAAGAACAGGAACTGCTTGGGGTCCTGGCCGGTGACGAGGCCCCGCAGCAGGTCCCAGTGCGACACCCTGGCCACCGTGCTGATGCCCTTGCCGCCCGCGGGGCCGGTGCCCGCGAGGATCATCCTGCGCACGAGCTGCGGCTCCTTCAGCACGATTTCCTGGGCGATCATGCCGCCCATCGAAAAGCCGAAGAGGTCGACCTGCGCGAAGCCCATTGCCTTGATGAAGGCGATGGCGTCGTCCGCCATCTGTTCCATCGAATCGGATGGCGAGCCGCTCGACGCGCCGACGCCGCGGCTGTCGAAGGCGATCACGTGGTGCTTCGCGGCGAGGCCGTCCATGATGCGAGGGTCCCAGTTGTCCAGGACGGCCGCGAGGTGAACGAGGCACACCACCGGGGTTGCACCTTTGTGCGCTCCCAGTTCGCGGTAGGCGAAGTCCACGCCACCGGCCGAGATGGACTTCGTTGGAACGTCCGTCCAGCGGTGCACTCAGGCCACCTGCGGAAGGTAGCTGGGCCTCGGCGCCGTCATCCCGAGCTTGACTTGCTGGGTGAGTTCATCGGCCAGCACCTCGTCGAGATTCGATTCGAGCCCGTCGAGCGCACGCTTCACGATCAATTCGGGGCTCGTCTTCGGCACATCGAACCCGCGCGTGAGGTCGGTATCGACATAGGCCATGTGCAGCGCCAGCACCTGCGTCTTCTGCGCCGCCAGTTCGCTGCGCAAAGCATTGGTGAGCGACCACGCGGCCGACTTGCTTGCCGAATAGGCCGCCAGCTCGCCGCCGTTCACCCAAGAGGCGATCGACAGGACGTTGAGCAGTGCGCCGCCGCCGTTGGCCTTGAGAATGGGGGCAAAGGCCTTGCTCATGCGCAGCACGGCAAAGAAGTTGGTCTCGAAAATGCGGCGTGCCGTGTCTTCGCTATCGTCCGCGAGAAAGCCGCCCGGCTGCGCAATGCCGGCGTTGTTGACCACCAGCGTCACATCGGTCGCCAGTGCCGCGGCAGCGGCCACATCCTGCGGGTTGTTGACGTCCAGGCGCAGCGCCTGGACGCCGGCCTGGGTCACGGTTTCGGGATTGCGAGCGCCCACGTAAACCTTGCGCGCGCCGCGGGCCAGCAGCTCGTGCGCGAACGCCAGGCCGATGCCGCGGTTGGCGCCCGTGACAAGGGCGACGGAATTTTCGATCTTCATGAGGAGTCTCCAAAAAAAAAAAAAGAAACGGACAGGAAATGAACGGGGCTCACTTGAGCTTGACGACGACCTTGCCCTTGGCGCGGCCCGCTTCGACATAGGCCAGGGCTTCATTGGTGGAATCGAACGGAAAGACCCGGTCCACCACGGGGCGGATGGCGCCAGCCTCGATGAGGCGCGTGATCTCGCGCAGCTGGCTCCCGTTCGCCTTCATGAAGAGAAACGAGAAATCGACGCCGCGGCTTCGGGCCCTGCGCCGGACGCCTGCGCTCAACAGCCGCATGACCAGCTTCACGAAACCGGGCGCGCCGATCTGCTTGCCGAACTCGGGATCGGGTGGGCCGGAGATGGTGATGAGCTTGCCGCCGCGCCTGAGCACGCGCAGGGATTTCTCGAGCGTCTTGCCGTCCTGGCTGTTCAGGACCACGTCGTAGTCGCGCAGCACATCCTCGAAATCCTGCGTCCTGTAGTCGATGGCGACATCCGCGCCCAAGCGCTTCACGAGCGCGACATTGGTCGGGCCTGTGGTCGTGGCGACGGTGGCGCCCAGGTGCTTGGCCAGCTGGATCGCCAAGGTGCCGACGCCGCCGGAGCCCGCCTGGATGAAGACCTTCTGTCCCTTCTTGAGCCCGGCCTTCTCGACCAGCGCCTGCCAGGCCGTCAAGGCCACCAGCGGAATGGACGCGGCTTCTTCCATCGTCAGGCCCTGCGGCTTGGGTGCGAGCGATGCCTCCTTGACTGCGACGAACTCGGCGAAGGTGCCGATCCGGAAATCGTCCGCCCGCGCATAGACCTCGTCGCCCGGCTTGAACTGCTGCACGCGGGGGCCGACCTTGGCCACGACGCCGGCCACGTCATGGCCCAGCACGAGGGGCAGGCGGTACGGCAGGATGAGCTTGAACTCCCCATCCCGGATCTTGGCGTCCAGCACGTTCAGGCCGGCGGCATGCACCTCGACCAGGACTTCGTCGTCGCGCAGTTCCGGCATCGGCACGTCTGCCGATCGCAGCGCCCCCTTTTTGGCGTATCGATCGAGAACAAATGCTTTCATGGTCTTCCTTGTTCCTGGCGTATCCAGGTCTGTGAACGGCCCAGCATGGGCACACCGATGTAGCCGCGCACGCTGAGCTTCTTGCCGTTGTCGGTCAGGCGTACGGTGCTGCGATAGACCTTGCCGTTGTCGGGATCGAGGATCTGGCCACCGGCATATTCGTCGCCCTCCTTGCTCAGGCCGCTGAGGATCACCAGTCCGACGATCGGTGCGTTCCTGTTGGCGCCTTCGCACTTGTCGCAGGTCGGATTCGGGTCTTCGTCCGGGGCCGGGAACACCTTCTCGATCTTTCCCTGGAGAACGCCATTCGACTCGGTGAGGCGGATCAGCGCGCGCGGCTTGCCGCTGACGTCGTCGACGTTCTTCCACAGGCCAACGGGCGATGTCTGGTCCGCACGGGCCGGCATCGCCGCGAGCGCTGCGGCCGCGGAGAGGCCCTGGAAGGCGAGCACGACAAGGAGCGGGAGCGCGCGGGGGCCGCCGGCCGGACGTCGTTCATGTCGCATGATAATCATCATATTTGTTGGCGAGAAAAAGGATTCGTGCCGCGGTGGCGGATTCAGGCCGGAGCCAGGTGCTTCAGCGCGGCCTCGCACAGGCCGTCCGACAGCGCCGGATCGTCGACCGCACGCGCCAGCAGCAAGGTGCCCACCATGGTGGCGACGGTCACGAGTGCGCGTTCATGTGCGGCGGGCTGTCCCCAGTCGGGCGACTGGCGCGCGACGAGATCGATCATTTCCTTGACGTGCCGGGTGGTCACCCGGCGGACTTCGGCGGCCTGGCGCGGCGTTTCCGAGCCCAGCGCGGCCAGTGGGCACCCCGTTTCCGCCCGCGCCACGTGTTCCGGCGAGAGATAGGCGCCCAGCATGGCGGCCAGGGCCTGCCCGGGGGGGGCCTCGGAGGCGACCTTCGCCACCGCGGCCGCCGATTCCGCGCAGGCCCGGCCCGCGGCTTCGGCCAGCATGGCCTCGCGCGACGGGAAGTGGGCGTAGAAGGCGCCATGGGTCAAGCCGGCTTCCTTCATGATGTCGGCCACGCCGGTGCCGTCGTAGCCGCTGCGCCGGATCGCCCGGGCAGCCACGGACACGATGCGCTCGTGCGAGGCCTCCTTGGCCGCTGCCCTGACGCTGTGCTTTGTATTTCGCATGATGCGTATCATACAATCTACTAGGCAAGACGCAAGCGCGCAGGGTCGATCCGGCCATGGCCGCAGCAGGGTTGCTGCGGCAGGACGATTGCACCGATCTCTGACGTAGGGGGATGCGGCCAACCGGATGGGTATCGCTTTCGTGGCGCGCAGCAGGTCGACCTGAAGCGACACTCAACCACAGCCCATCTGAAAATGCCAACGACATCATGAAATGGCCATTCGATCAACCGCGCAACTGCGCGACGGTCTTCTCGAAAAGCGTCCTGGATCGAAGCAGCCCAATCCTGCTGGTTTCACATGACGAGGATGATCACGGGTGGCAGTTCCTGGACGGGATAAGTGAAGCGCTGGACGACCTTGCTCTTGCCGGGCTCGACCATGTCCTGGAAATCGATCCGGCGATAGTTGAACTTGCCGACCTTGCGCCCGGATTCCAGGCCGCTCGAGAGGGTCCTGGCGCGAAGTGGGTCATCGAGCGAGTGCCGCCAGACAAGGACGAGGATTGAACGTCTTTCCATTCGGAGGCTCAGCGCCTTCGGTGGAAGGACGGCCACCGGCCCGGGGCCGACCCGAAGACCGGGCAGAATGGCCGCCCGCAACATCCTGAGCCTTCCATGACAGCCTGGACCATCGCCGAAGCGACACAAGAGGAAGTGAAATCGGGCGAGCTCGGTCGACGGCTGCGCCATTTCAACTACGGCTTCGTGGGCGAGTATCCCGAGCAGCGGTATATCCGCCTCAACGCCAGGGACGGGAACGGCCGGCTGCTCGGCGGACTGCGAAGCTTCGTGTTCCTCTGCTGGCTCCACATCGACGTGCTGTTTGTCGAAGCGGACGTACGCGGCTCGGGCCTGGGCAGCCGTCTGCTCGCCGAGGCCGAGCGGCAAGCCATCGAGTTGGGCGCAACGAACGCCAAGCTCGAGACCTTCGAGTGGCAGGCGCGCGCGTTCTACCAGAAGCACGGCTACGAGGAGTACGCGCGCATTGAAGGCTACGCGCACGGCTTCTACCTGGCGTCCATGAAGAAGACGCTGGCGCGCTGAGCAGCGCAGGCTTGCTTTGGCTGCCGGCCAACACCGAACGTTCCCGGCCGCCTGCCAGTTCGCCCCTCAACTCCGGAAGCATGACCATCGAGGCTGACCTGAACATGAAGACTGGAGAAGGGCCGGAGTGAGCGACTTGCCGGCGTGGGGTTTTCGTGCAGCAAGCGGCATTTTTGTCCGTCAATCCTTGCGTTGAGTCGCCTTCTCTGTCTGGTGGCATCGGTGGGCGGGCGCCTCTTGATGGGCACTGCCACGGGGTCGAGAAGCCTCTCTTGGGCGAATTCTGCCGGAGCAGTGAAGGCTGGTTATGGCCGAAATTCTGCCGCACGCCCGCCGCGCGTACAGCCGCATGGGGCTCAGTGGTAATCCTCTTCGCGCTGATGACGAACGGCCAACACTTTGACCTCCCGCCCCGGAAGGATTTCGCAAAGGGCCACATGGCCTGTGGAACCAAGGCCTGCGATCAACTCTCGGCGCGTTGTACGCCTGCCATCTCCCGCCTTCCGATACGCCCGAGGATTCTCGGCCAGCCGCTTCTTGATGCCGGTGCGAAGCTGGTGCAAAACATGCTGAGCTTGGTCCAGTTCCTCCCAGGTCTCTGACCATTCGACGAGGAACTCGAACAACCGTTCAAGCTCATCCTCGGCCTGCGGGGTCCTCTCAACCCCGAACAACTCAGTCACGTGCTGGGGCTTTGCAATTCGCGACGTCGTGCATCGATGCGGGCCTGGAGGCGGTCAAACACCTCGTCCACGGGGTGCGAAACACCGGTTCGCCAGTAGTCCTGCCAAGCGGCCTCGCCGCGCGCGCGAAAGTGCGTCTGGACTCGACGGAAGTCGACTGCCCGGCGCACGGCATCGGCCACAAAGGTGCTGATGGTTTCTCCTTTACCCAGGACCGATTCCAATTCGGCACGCAGTTCCGGCTCGACGCGAACGGCAGGCAAGGTGCACGATTTCATGGCGGCGAGTGTGGCACATTTGTAATGCCTTCGCCGCCTTGTCCCGACGCTGGTATTGGAAGGTAACGAGTGTCTGGGCCCGACGTTTGCGGACCGCGGTCATCGCACCGCCGAGCGATGATTTCCCGCGGCTGGCTGCATACAGGCGGACCCGTCCGACGCTATGTTTCCGAGGCCACGGCCGGTGCGTACGCGATGTTCCGACATGCGCGCCGCACGGTCATGCGCCCGGCCCGAGCGGCGCAGCCGGAATCGCCAGGCGGAATGTGGACCCGCCGGTGCCCGTTTCGTGCAGCACCACGTCGCCGCCATGGCGGATCGCGATCTCGCGCGACAGGTGAAGCCCCAGTCCGGTGCCGGCCACTGCGCTCGCGGTTTCGGCACGGAAGTATTTCTCGAAGATGCGGGCCGCATCGGCCGGTGCGACCCCGGGCCCCCGGTCGATCACGTCGACCTGCACGGTGTTGTCCGTCTGCCGCAGCACGACATGCACCGGTTGCTCCGGCGGCGAGTACTTCAATGCGTTCTGCATCAGGTTCTGCAGCGCGATCTCGAGCAGCGCCCGATCGCCGCGCACCCTGGACAGGGGCTCGTGCACGTCGAGCACCAGGCGCGAAGCGCCGGGAAAGTGGAAGCTCTCGCACAGGCCGCGCGCGAGCGCCGCCATGTCGAGGGCTTCGATGCGAAGCGTCCGGTTCTCGGGCTGGAGGCGGTCGGCCAGCAGGATGTTCTCGATCAGCATGGTCAGGCGCTGCACGGCGCGCCGGATCCGCTCGGTGCGCTGCTTCACCACGGGCTCCGCGCCGAGCTTCGAGATGTCGAGCGACTGCGCCGCGCCGTCGATCACTGTCAACGGCGTGCGGAACTCGTGCGACACCATGGAGACGAACTCGCGCTGCTGCGCGATCGCCTGGCGCTCGACCTCGAGCGACTCGCGCAGCCGGGCTTCGAGGCGGGCACGGGCCGCGATCTCCTCATGCAGCGCGGCATTGGTCTGCTGCAGTTCGGCGGTGCGCCGCGCGACCGTGCCCTCGAGCGCCTGTTCGGCCTCCAGCCGCACCGCGAGCACGCGCTCGCGCTCGGCGCGGAAGTCGCGCTCGGCGCGACGCGTCCGGTCGGCCACGGCCACGTTCAGCAGGATGAGGTGGAACATGGTGCCGAGCCAATAGATGCGGTCGGGCGCCACGCCCGGCACGCGGTCGCCGAACCAGAGCTTCAACAGCCCGTAGAGTCCCAGCACCGTTCCCACCGCGAAGGCCGAGGCCGGAAGCAGGTACTGGAACTGGCGCCGCACGAAGAGCAGATAGCAGGCGAAGACCGCGCCGAACAGCGTGGATGCGGTGCTGCCCGCGCTGACCCAGGTCGCGACGGCGGCGTGATGGCCGGCCAGGGCCAGCACGAATGCAGCGAAGTTGAACACCACGACCGCATTGAAGAAATATGCCGCGGGCGGCCAGTGGCGCCGGAACTGGAAGATGCGCGACATGAACGCGGTACCCACCATGTTGAAGAAGCAGTTGACGGCCAGCAGCGTCTGCGCAACGCGCTCGGGGCGATCGTCGAGGAACCACTGCGCGGCGAACCCCTGGCGGTTGACCGACAGGGCCGCGATGCAGAGCACGTAGAGCGCGTAGTGGGCGTAGAGCCCGTCCCGCAGCCAGGCCCCGAAGATCAGGTTCATGCAGACGGCGAGCAGGGCGGCGCCGAGCAGCACGCCCATGGTGGCGTAGTCGGCCGTGCGGTCGCGCTCGAAGCCGAGGGGCTGCCACAGGTCCAGTTCGGCCCGCAGCGACGGCCCGTCGTTGCGCAGCCGCAGGAAATAGACGGCCGGCTCGGTCGGCAGGTCGAGCGGGAACACGAAGTTGTGGTCGGGGATCTCGCGCGCCGCGAACGGGCGGGCGTCGCCGAGCGGCGTCTCGACGAATCCGCCGCGCCCGTCCGGCGCATACAGGGTGGCTTCGTGGATGCGCGGCGGTCGCACGCGCAGCAGCCATCGCGCGGGCGCGTCGGCCGTGCGCGCGAGCGAGAAGCGCAGCCACACCGCGTCGCGGCCGAAGCCTTCCTGCACCGGCCCTTCGAGCGGCGCGAAGCCGCTTCGCTGCGCACCGCGCGCGACGTCGGCAATGCGCCACCGGCCCGAGGGATCGCGCTGGATCTCGAGGGCCCCGGAGAGTTGCACGCCGCGGCCGACGCCGTCGGATGCCGACAGGACCAGCGCCCTGGCAGGCATCGCAAGGCACCCCAGCAGCAGGCACAGAAGAACGAGCAGGCAGCCGGGGCCTGCCCGGGTGGTTTCGACGTCGAGGCGCATTGGGGCGCGACTTTATACTTTCCGCGCCATGCCATCCCCGAGCCCGCGCACCGGTCTTCGCATCCATGTGATCGAAGACGACGAAGACATCCGTGCAGAAACCGTCTTCGCACTCGGAGAGCTCGGCTTCGACGCGGAGGGCTTCGGCGATGCCCCGTCGTTCTACAAGGCGTTCGCGGTCCAGCCCTGCGACATCGCGGTCGTGGACATCGGACTGCCGGGCGAGAGCGGCCTCGCGGTCGTTTCACACTTGCGCGCGGTGCAGCGACGGCTCGGGCTGGTGCTGGTCACCGCGCGGGGCAAGCTCGAAGACCGGCTGCTGGGCCTGCGCGAAGGTGCCGACGCCTACATGGTGAAGCCGGTGAACATGCTGGAACTGGCCGAGACGCTGAATGCGGTCGGCCGCCGGCTCACGGCCGCACCGCAGGGGAACGCAGTGCCTGCGCCGTCCGAACCCGCCGCCTGGCGCCTGCTCGAAGGCGACTGGATTCTCGGCGATCCCGAAGGCCGGCAGATGGCGCTCACGACCAGCGAGCGCGCCTTCCTCGGCTGCCTGTTCGGGCAGCGCGGCACAGCGGTGAGCCGCGACGACCTGATCCGCGCGCTCGGTGGCGACGTGTTCGATTTCGACGAGCACCGCATCGACGCGATCGCCAGCCGGCTGCGGCGAAAGGCCGCGAAGCTCGGCATGCGCCTGCCGCTGCATTCGGTGCGCGGCAAAGGGTACGTGCTCGCGAGCTGACGCCCCCCGGGTGCCGGGCGGACGGGCCAGGCGCATGGTGAGGAACCGTCAGAAAAGGTCAGGAAGGGCACATGAAACAAACGGTCGGGACTTGCACCATGCGGCACGCGCCATGTGCCGCATCTTCATGTCCTACTGGCTCCAATCTTCCACCGAGCGTGCGCACATCCTGGTCATCGACGACAGCGTCGAGGAGCTCCAGGTGCTGCTTGCCGCGCTGCGCCGCGTCGGCCACCGCATCAGCCTTGCCTTCGACGCGCTCGAGGGCTACCGCCGCGCCGGGGTGTTGCAGCCTGACCTGATCCTGCTCGACGTACACCTGGGTGCCACCAGCGGCTTCGAGGTGTGCCGGCTGCTGAAGGCGGACCACGCCACCGCGCACATCCCGGTGATTTTTCTCACCGCCGGTGCCACGCTCGAGGAGCGGCTGACCGGTCTGCGAGAGGGCGGCGTCGACTACATCCTCAAGCCCTTCGAACCCGAAGAGGTGCTGGTTCGCGTCGCGGTCCACCTCACGCTCGCACGCCGCGGCACGCAACCGCCGGCGTCCGAAGACGACGAACCCCACGACCTGGACCGCGTGATCGTCACGGCCGCGCAGCGGCTCATCGAGGGCGACCTTGCGAACGTGCCACCGCTGCCGGCGCTCGCCGCGCGCGTGGGCACGCACGAGAAGCGGCTGACGCGGGCATTCCGTGCGCACACGGGGCGGACCGTGCTCGAGTTCGCGCGCGAGGCGCGGCTGCTGCGCGCGCAGCATCTGCTCGCCCAGACGCCGCTCGGCATCGAGGAGTTGGCGCATGCGATCGGGTTCTCGAGTGCCGCGAATTTCACGACGGCATTCAGGGAACGCTTCGGCAGCACGCCCGCGGCGTATCGGCGGCTGTATCGCGGCTCCGTGTGCGACGCCTGAAGCGCTGCGTTCCGCTCAGCCAGCGCAGCGCTCAGGCGGAGCAGGCCGGGGCTTCGGGGACCTGCACATTCAAGAGCAGGGCGACGGTGCCGGCCAGCCCGCAGAATGCAACCAGTTCGGCCATGCCGTGTTCTCCGAAATGCCGCTGCACTTGCCCGAACACGTCGTCCGCGACGCGGTGGTGTTCGGTGAGCGCCAGGAAGAATCGGCCTGCGGCCTCCACGGGTCCGCCATCCTCTGGAATCCTGCCGGCCGCAATCGCCTCGACCATCTCCGGCGAAAGTCCGGCCGACAGGGCCTTGGCTGCGTGGGTCTCCCATTGGTGGCGGCACTGCTGCCTGTGCGCGGTCATGAGAAAGACCGCTTCCCGCACCCGCTGCGGCAGCGTGCCGGTCCAAAGCTCGGTCGAGAGTTGCTCCAGAAGATCGGCAATTCGGGGGCTCCCCAGCAGCGGCAGGTAGGGGGCCGGCACGCGACCGCGCCGCCGTTCGATCAGGTCATAGGCCGCGCGCTGTTCCGCGGAGCGCGAGGCCTCGGCCGTCGCAGGGAAACGAGGGGCTGCATGCGGGCCTGCGGGCGTCGTCTCAGGCATTGGGCTTGATGTTGCCGGCCTTGACCACGGCGGCCCATTTCTCGATCTCCTGGCGGATGCGGGCCCTGAACTCCTCGGCGCTGCTGCCGACCGGCACGAAGCCGAGCTCGACGAGCTTCTGATGCAGCGGACCCGCGCGCACGGCCTGGGCCGCGGCGGACGACAGCCGGGACACGGTGTCCGGCGCCAATCTGGCCGGACCGATCAGGCCGAAGATCGGCGTGGCGTCGACGCCGGGCAGCCCGGCTTCCTGCATCGTCGGCGTGTCGGGCAGTTGCGCGGCCCGGCGCATTCCGGTGACTGCCAGGGCGCGGACGGTGCCCGCGCGGATGTGGTCGATCATCGTGGGGACCGTGGTGAACCCGAACTGGACGTGACCCGCAAGCAGGTCGTTCAGCACGGTGCCGCCGCCCCGGTACGGCACATGGTTGATGTCGATCGCGGCGGCCTTGCGCAACTGCTCGCCGGCCAGATGCGGCGCACTGCCGACGCCGGCCGATCCGTAGTTGAGACTGCCCGGCTTTGCCTTGGACAGGGCCACGAACTCCTTCAGCGTCGCTGCGGGAACCGCGCTGTGCACGATCAGCACCAGCGGCGCCGATGCCATGAGCGAAATCGGCGCGAAGTCCTTCTCGGTGTCATACGGCAGCGCGCTGCCGAAAAGCCCGGGGTTGATCACGAACGCCGTGTCGACGAAGCCGAGCGTGCGGCCGTCCGGTGCCGCGGTGGCGACGGCACGCGTGCCGATCTGCGTGCCGGCACCTCCCCGGTTGTCGACGATCACCGGCGCCGCGATGGCGGGCTCCAGGGCCTGCGCCATCAGGCGGCCGAGCGTGTCCGTGGCGGCACCCGGGGGGTAGGGCACGATGAGGCGGACCGGCGTCTTCGTGTCGGCGAGCGCGAGGCGGCCCGCGCCGAGCGACCCCACCAAGGAAAGCGCGGCGCCACCGAGGATCAGCGAGCGCCGTTGATGCATGGGCATTTCAGTCTCCTGAGAACAAGTTCTAGATGCGGCGCACGAAGCCGCTGTCGAGCAGCGCTGCTTCCGGGTCGGCGCCCAGCCCGGGCCGGTCCGTCAGCTGGAAGGCGCCGTCGATGCAGGGCACGGTGTCGCCGTAGGGCGTGAAGCCGAGATCGCAGAAGAGTCGCTCCACATGCACTTCGTCCTCCTGCGCTGCCAGCACGTGCAGCGTGGCCAGCAACCCGGGGCCGAAGAAGGCCGACTGCGGCGCGCAATGCACGGCGCTGCCGGCACACTCGCGCGAGAGCCGCAGCAGCGTGGTGACGCCGCCCGATTTGATCGCGCAGGGCTGCAGGTAATCGACGGCCCGGGCTTTCGCCATGACGCTCAGTTCATGCACGCTGCTGGCGTTCTCGCCGGCGGCGGTCGGCACGCCGGTTCGAACGCGCAGTGCACGAAGCGCTTCGAAGTCCTCCGGCGGCCAGAGTGGCTCCTCGATCCAGTGCAGGCCGAAGGCCGACATCCTGGCCACCACCTCGTCGGCCTGGTCGACCGTCCAGGCGCAGTTCGCGTCGACCATCAGCGGCATGTCCGGGCCCATCACGCCGCGCGCAGCGGCCACGGCCTCGGGTGTCTTCTCGTGCAGCTTCACCTGTTCGAAGCCGGCCGCCAGCGCACGCTCCACATTCCTGGCCACCAGCGCCGTGTCGCCGTAGTACTGAAGCAGCGACGCGTACGCGGGCAGGCGGGTGCGTCGCGCGCCGCCGAGCAGCTCATGCAGCGGCACGCCGGCGATCTTCGCCCTCAGGTCCCAGATCGCGATGTCGAGGCCGCTCAGCGCATGCAGTACCGGCCCCGAGCGGCCCATGTTGTGCAGCGTGCGTTCGAGCGAAGCCATGAGCCCGGGGTCCGCCGCGTCCCGGCCTGTCGCAAGGGGGGCGACCCGGCCGCGAAAGATCGCCGAGAGCGCGTCGAGTTCGGCGCCATACGATTCGCCCCAGCCGACCAAGCCGTTGTCGAGTTCGACGCGCACAAGGCCGCTGTCCAACGTGGTTCTCGGCCGCCCGGCGAACAATGGTGCCGGCGCGCCGTGGTCGAAGGGCAATCGAAGCTGGAGGCAGTCGATCGATCGAATGGTGGTGGACATCAGGCTTTCTTTGATCAATTGGTAGCGCTACCAAAAAGCCGATGGTACGGCCGTATACGGTCCCGCGTGTGCGGGTTTCTATCTAGGCGCTCTCGCGCGTCACGATGGAGAAGCCCACGTCGACCTTGGTTTCTCCGACCTCGAGGCCTTCGCTGCGGCTCACGATGAACCGGGCCGCGAGCTGGCCGATGCGCGTGCTGTCGATGCGCACGGTGGTGAGCGAGGGCGACACGTCCGCCGCGAAATCGAGGTCGCCGAAGCCGACCACGGCGAGGTCCTGCGGCACGCGCAGGCCGCGCGCCGCGGCCTCGGTGACGACGCCGAGCGCCAGCACGTCCGAGCTGCAGAAGATGGCGTCGGTCCCGGGCTGATGCCGCAGCATCTCGCCCAGCGCCTGGCGGCCGCTGCGCACGGTGGCCGGCGCCACCACGGTCTCGACCTGTACAGCGACCGCGCGCCTGCGCGCCGGGCCGCGCAGCGCCGAGTCGACGAAAGCACCGGCCCGCCGGGCCGCACGCTCGTGATTCCCGCCGATGAACCCCAGGCGACGACGGCCGCGCTCGATCAGGAACGTGGCCACGGCGGTCGCGATGGCCTCGTGCGAGAAGCCGACCAGCATGTCGATCGGATCCTGCACCATGTCCCAGGTCTCCACCACGGGAATGCCCGAGGCCACCAGGCGCCGCCGGCCGGCCGCAGAGGGCACGACGCCGCCCAGCACGATGCCGTCGGGCCGGCGTCCGATGATGGCGTCGAGCAGGGCGTCCTCCTCCTGCGTGCCATAGCCGCTCTGGCCCAGCATCAACTGGTGGTCGCGGGCCGCGAGTTCGGCGATGAGGGACTGCACCATTTCCTGGAACACCGGCCCGGCAATCGAAGGAACGACAGCCGCGACCAGGCGGCTCCGCTGGGAAGCCAGGCTTCCGGCCACCCGGTTGGCGACGTAGCCTGTCGACTCGACCGCCGCGCGAACCTTCGCGAGGATGGCGGCCGAAACCTGCTCGGGCGCGTTCAGCGCGCGCGACACGCTCATCGCGGAGACGCCCGCCAGGCGCGCGACTTCGAGCAGGGTGATGCCGCCGGCGACTCTTCCGCGGCGCGGCGGCAGCGGCGAGGGCGCGGAACGCCCTGCTGCGGCAGGTTGTTTGTTCGAAGGGGGCGGCATGGACGGTGACAAGGGCGCGAAAAGCTTAACCTGATTCCCGGTGCGGGCCCCGGAAGGCGCCAGCCCCGGCCGTTATAGTCCGCTTCCAACCATGACCGATCGTCCTTTGCAGCCTCGCCATCTGAGCGTCACCGTGATGGACGTCGCCAAGCTCGCGGGCGTGTCGGCGATGACGGTGTCGCGGGTCTTCAATGCGCCCCACTCGGTCAACGCCAAGACGCTCGCCAGGGTGCAGGCGGCCGTGGCGTCCACGGGCTACGTGCCGAACCGCGGCGCGGGCGGGCTGCGCTCCGCCAGGACACGCCTGGTATCGGCGGTGGTGCCGACCCTGTCGGGGCCTGTCTTTCTCGACACCATCGAGGCGCTGAATTCCCGGCTCCAGCAGCACGGCTACCAGCTCATGGTGGGGCAGAGTGGCTACAGCACTTCGACGGAGGACGACCTCGTGCGCGACATCATCGGGCGCCGGCCCGACGGCATCGTGCTCACCGGCGTCGTGCACAGCGAGCCCGGGCGCCAGCGGCTCCTCGCGGCGGGCATTCCGATCGTCGAGACCTGGGATGTGGCGCTCGATCCGATCGACATGCTGGTCGGCTTCTCGCACGAGGCCGTCGGCCGCAGCGTCGCGGAATACCTGCTGCAGAAGGGTCGCCGGCGGCTCGCCCTGATCGGCGGCGATGACCCCCGGTCGGTGCGCCGAGCGGAAGCGTTCACGGCCATGGCGCAGGCACAGGGCGCCGTGGCCCCGATCGTGCATCTCGTCCCCGCGCCGACCAAGCTCAGCGACGGCCGGCGGGCCCTGCGCTCGATCCTGCAGTCCAACCTGCCGGTCGACGGGGTCTTCTGCAGTTCCGACATGCTGGCGCTGGGCGTGCTGACCGAAGCGCGTGCCGCCGGCCTCGGCGTTCCCGCCGATCTTTCGGTCGTCGGCTTCGGCGACCTGAACTTTGCGGCGGACCTGGACCCGGCGCTGACCACCGTGCGGATCGACGGGCGGCGCATCGGCCAGATCGCGGCCGACTGCATCGTCGAGCGGGCCGCGGGACGGCGTCCGCCGGAGCTGATCGTCGACGTGGGCTTCACGATCGTTCGTCGGGCAAGCGCCTAGCGTCCCGGGCCTTGCTGGCGCACCTCAGTGGGCGTGCCCCGGGGCGGGGACGCGCCCCGGCTTCGGTTCGTCCTCGTGCGCATGGTCATCGTGCGGTGCGACCCCTTCGCGGGATCTCTTGAGCCACGTGCGCGCGAGCACCGGGTTGCGCTCGACGCCAGCACCGTTCTCGTAAGCCAGGCCCAGGGCGCGTTGAGCCTGGGGGTTGCCGGCTTCCGCTGCGCGCTTCAACCAAGCCATGGCCGCGGGCAGGTTCTTGCGGACGCCACTGCCCGAGGCATAGCTTGCGTACAGCTCATACTGAGACTTGGCGGCGCATCGGTCGGCGCGGGTCGCGGTCAGCCGGTACCACCTGAATGCCTCACGAGGGTTTCGCTCGACGCCGCCCAGCCCCTGCTTGTAGAAGTCGGCCACCATGCATTGCGCGATCACGGCGCCGCCGTCCGCGGCGCGCTTGAACCAGTGGAATGATTTCGCGAGGTCCCTGGGCGTGCTGCCGTTTCCGTTGAAGTAGACGAAGCCCAGGTCGGCCTGGGCCGGTGCGTACCCGTGCCGCGCCGACCGTTCGAGATAGCCGGATGCCATGTCCAGGTCCAGTGCCCGGCCCGTTTGGCCGCGGTAGTGGTTGGCGAGCTCATACTCCGCCTTCGCAAAGCCCTGGGCGGCGGAGGCCGCGTAGAGCTTGAACGCCTGTTCCCTGTCCATCGGCACCCCCGCGCCGTTGCCGTATCGCCGTGCCCGCTCGTATTGCGCTTCGGGATCATCCGGTTGCGCCGCTGCGGCACAACCAGGAACGGCGAGGCAGAGCGCGAGGAGGGCAGGAAGGAGGCGGGCCGCCTTCCTCGCACAGCGGCCCCGCTTCATTGGAAGGTCTGGGTGACGACGGCCGGCACGACGATCTCGCTCGCCCGGGTGAGCGAGATCGTCTTCGTCTGTCCCTTGGCGATGGTGGCGAGCACGGCCTGCGCGTCGGCCAGCGAGCCCAGGCGCTGCGTGCGCAGGTACTCCGGCGGATGGAAGCTGCCTTTGTCCGCATGAACGGACTCGACCGGGCCGCCCTTGTAGGTGATGGTGGCCCCCAGGCCCGGACTGAACTGCGTGAAGCCCTCGGGGATGTAGCCCTTGTAGACCGTGTCCTGCACGTCGATGGCGACCTGCACGTAGTACCCGCCCGGATCGTTCACGTACTGGTCCGTCGAGGTCGTGATGCCGTTCGCCAGCAGGGGGAGCTTCGGGTTCTTGTTCTGCGGACCCACGAAGCCCTGGATGATTTTCCCGTCGTCCAGGATCCTGGCCGACACGGAGGCCAGGCCGGCTTCGCGGCCGGGCTTGAAGGGACCGGAGGTCTCGATGCTCTTGTACGTCGCATTCGCGGCGTCGCTCGCCGCGTAGGACGCCACCGAGCGGCGCTTCTCCAACTGGTTGGAGAACTCGCCGGTGATGTTCACGCCGCCGACGGCGGGCGAATCGAACACCTTCGAGCGCATCGCATCGAGCATGGTCAGCGGGGCGCCCGCGTTCGCCGGGTCGCGGTTGTAGGCCTTCAGCGCCTGGTAGACCTCGACGATGGGGAACTGGTTGGTGTGCTGCGGCGCCACGAAGTCCACATCGAGCGTGTTCTGCAGGTAGCTGAAGCCATGCTGGAACGACAGGCGCAGCCAGCCATTGGCGGCGGTCGGGCTGTTGAGGCCATTGAAGCCGTAGCCCCCGTGGTAGCCGAAGGTGTAGAACTTGCCGTCGCCGGGGTTCTTCACCTTGAACAGCATGTTGGTGCTGCCCGGTGTGTGGCCCGGCGACCAGATCACCATGATCTTCACGTTGCCGTAGTCGTACCACTTGTCGTATTCGTACGAATGGGAGATGCGCTCGCGGATCACGGTCTCGCTGGCCGGCAGCGCCCCCGTGATGTTCCAGGCGTTGCCCTGCAGGTCGGACGTGACGCCCACGGCATCTTCCTTCGACGCCCAGAGCGCGATCGGCTTGCCGGCGTTGTCCATCATCCTGAGCTGCTCGACGACCGTGCCGTAATGGTCGCTGTGGCCATGCGTCAGCCAGATGTCGGTGACCGATCGCGGATCGACGCCGACGAGCTCCATGTTCTTCCAGTACTGGTAGCCGCTGTTGGGCCATCCGGCATCGACCTTGATCACCTTGTCGTCCGACGGATCATTGGGCGTGCCCATGTCGGCCTTGAGCAGGTACGAGGCGACTTCGTTGTCCCCCACGTAGTACATCGTGTTCTTCACCATCTCGAACGGCTCGGTGCTGCGGGAGTACGGCGCCGACGACGGCGAGGTCGCGTTGATCTTGCTGTAGGGCTGACCGGAGACAGGATCGCTGCCCTTGTCGTCCAGCATGGTGCTGAGCGTGGGCACGTCCCACACCGGCTTGCCGTCCGTGGTCGATGGCGGCGTGAAGTACCAGATCGCGACCACCTTGGCCGTATCGGCCGCGAGGTAGTTGTTGTCGAAAAGCAGATAGGCGCTCTGGCGCGACGTGGTGCCGTAGTCGTAGCTGGCAGTGACCGGAATCGAAGCGAAGTCGGAAACGGCGCTCTTCGCATAGTCGGCGGTGTTGACGTTGAACACCTTCACATCGGGCGAGACCGCATAGGTCTCCTCGTAGCGCCTGATCGGCTGCGCATAGGGCCGGCCGGCCTGGTCCGCCGTCAGGGTGTGGCCGTCGCCCACGGTGATGGTGGCTCCCGTCTTGTCGTAGACCCAGCCCGCCGCGACCATCGGTCCGGGCGCGTTGTCGTTCCGGCTGACCGCCGCGCCGTATTTCTTCAGGTTGAACTGGGCGGCGGTCGATTTGCCCTTCGCGAGGATGACGTTGAAGACCGGCGTGGTGCCGGCCGGAACGGCCACCGTGCCGGCATCGCTGCCGGGTATCCAGTCCACCAGGTTGCCGGGCGCGAGGCTGGCGAGGAGGGCGGCCGTCTTCGCAGTGGGAACGGCGACCGACAGGCTTCTGGCGCCGCTCTGGGTGAGCACCGGGATGCTGATGGTGTCGTTGCCCTTGTCGTCCGAGGTCGCGGCGGGTGTCCCGTACACCAGGCCGGCGGCCCTGAAGACCGGCGCAGCAGGTGGCTCCGGCGGGTTCTCAGGTCCTGCGCCCGGGATCTGGCCCGGGAGCTGGCCAGGGATCGAAATACCTCCGTTGCCGCGCGAGTCGCTTCCGCCGCAGCCGAGCACCAGCAAGGATGCGAGGAGCGCAGGAAAGATGCGCCGTTGGTTCAGGACTGTTTTCATGATGGGTCTCAGGTGGGCTTCAGAGGCGTTGCAGGGAGCCGTCGGGGTTGCGGCGATAGCGCTTCAGCATCTCGTCCCACATCTTTCGGGCCTGGCCCGGATGCCACGCATGCCCGATGTCCGAGGTGATCTGCCAGCGGTACTCCGCGCGTCCGCTGTTCCAGATCTCGGTCGTGCGCCGCCCGTCGATCGCGATGGCCGGCGAGGAGAAGTTCTGGTTGACGGTTTCGCGCCAGAACGTCCTCGCGGCGGTCTCTCCCGCGGTGCCCCCGGGGAATTCGCTCGGCAGTTCCTGCTCCCCCCGGCATTGCCACACCGGCAGTGCGATATCGGTCCGCACAATGGGATTCGCATAGCTGGCGGCCGAGAGGTGCCCCGAGTAGCAAGGCGCGATCGCCGCGAACAGCTGCGGGTATTGCACGGCGATGCGGTTCGTGAGCGCGGTGCCCTGCGACGATCCGTTCAGGAAGACACGGCCATCGTCGATCTGGTAGGTCCTTTTCATCTCATCGAGCAGGTCGAGGAAGAACTGGACGTCGGGATTGTCTGCATCGATCGATGTCGTCCAGGTCGCCTTGAGACCATGCGGATACACGACGATGAAGCCCTCGTCGCGCGCCACGTCGTGCCATTCCGAAATCTCCGCCTGGAAGCGTGCCGACCCATTGCGGCCGTGAAAAGAGAACAGGAGCGGAAGCTTCTTTCCTTCCGCCACCAGCTTCTGGTATTGCGGAGGGACGTAGGTCAACCAGCGCCGCGGCTCGCCGGGGCGCAGGCTCTTGATCGTTTCCGTGAGCCCCATGTCCGCAATGCTCCTTTCCGCATGCAGCGTTCCGTTGTAGGACTTGTTGTCCGGGAAGCGCACCACCTTGCCGAACAGCTCTTCCCACACCAGCCTCGAGATCGCGGGCGATTCCGCCGGTCGGTCGAGCCGTGACAGCCTGACTTGCTGGACCGGGTTGTCCTTCACGAAATCCGTCACTGTCGGAAGGTCGCCAACCGCCTGCTGGTTCTGCGCATCCGTTGCGTTCGCCTGCCGCCAGAAGCCCGTCTGCTTGGCAAATGGATCGGCGCCGCACTGGAATTGCCAGACGGCCATCGCGGTCCTGGGCAGACTTTCCGCGGGGAGATCGAGCGTTGCCGGTTCGGCGGCGGCGCCGAACGACGCGACGCCGGTGGCCATGACGCCGAGCTCGCGCATGGCGAGCTCCTGCGCCATGACGCCGCCGGATCCTGCGCCGGTCAGGAACGTGGACATCGTCGATGGAAGCCCGTAGCGCGTGCGCACGGCTGCGGCCGCTGCCACGATGAACGCGTGATCGTCGGAGCGGGCCGTGTCCTTGGCCGTGTTCCAGCCCGTCGGCTTGGCCACCGGAAAGATCGCGACGAAGCCCTTCTCTTCCGCGAGCGTGGGCCAGCCGGTGAGACGGGCGTTGTCCTCCGCGGACTGCCCCGCCCGGTGCAACGAGACGACCACTTCCACGCCCCTGGCATCCTGGTCGCGAAGGGCAGCGACGTCGCGCGGCGCGTACTCGTAATACTGGCGGTCCTCGCCGTTGACCTTGATCGTCTGCAGGACGAGGGGAAGTGCTGCCGAAGAGGGAGCCGCTGCTGCCGCGCCCGGCACGGCGGCGCAGTCGTCGGTCACCGTCGCCTGGGCTGGCGGAGGTGCCGCGGGGGCTGGAATGAAGGCGTATCCGTTCGACCCGCCGCCACCGCATCCTGCGGCCACAACCGATGCAGCCGCCAGCATCGTGAATTTCTTCATGCCTTGTCTCCTGTGGATGGCCCGCCCTCGGCGCGGGATAGTTATCGTTAACAAATGGAATTGTTAGCGCAACCAAATTGATCGTTCATTCGGATAAACCCGGCAGGGAGGGTTTGTTTTCCCAGTGGAAGCGAGGGCAGGGGTGCGCACTTGGCGCTCGCCAGGCAGGTTGGGGTTAGTCCCAAGAGGCAAATTGACTGTTAACGTTAACATGCGCTGCGCAGATCGCACGGCCCGTCGCCGCGCGAGCATCTCTTGTCAGGCACATCCCCGCTCCGCCTGGGGCGCTTTCCTCATGAACCCTCAAGAACTCAAATCCATCATGGGCTCCGGCCTGCTCTCGTTCCCGTTGACCGACTTCGACGCGAACGGGGACTTCAACAAGAAGGGCTACGAGCAGCGTCTCGAATGGCTCGCTCCCT